>NZ_CP047895.1:300000-435000 GCF_009913435.1 Sphingomonas changnyeongensis
TCCAGCGCTTCCGCTATGCGATGAACGCCGATGAAGGCGGGCTGCCGCTGTTTGCGGGCTCCCAGACCAACCAGCCGCCCTTTCAGCCGGCGTCGCTGGCCGACACGATCGGCCTGTCGACCGCCGATGCCTTCACCAACGACAATGTGAAGGCTGCGGCCCGCGTCGCTGACGGGCTGAATGTCGAATATGGCATCGTCGCCGACGAGATTGGCGCGCGCTTCTTCGAGGCGTTCCGCACGATTGCCGAGGCCGGCACGATCGACAATCAGCCGACCGCCGCGCAGCTGGACGCGCTCAACGACGCCGTCGCCCTGCTCGACGAGGGGCTGAAGACGCTGCGCACCGTCAATGGCGAAAATGGCCGCCGCCGGGCGCAGATCGAGACGCTCGAAACCCGCGCAGAGGAACGCACGCTGCTGCTCAAGGAGCTGATCTCGGAAAACGAGGATGCAGACCTGTCCCAGGTGGCTTCGGAACTGGTGCAGCGGCGCACGACGCTCGAGGCGAGCTACCAGACCTTTGCCCGGCTGTCGGGGCTGAGCCTGGTGAATTTCCTGCGCTGATCCCGGCCGGGGCGGCAAGTGCCGCCGGAGGGGTGAACAAAAAAAGGCGTCGCGGCACGGAGCCGCGACGCCCTTTTTTTCATGCGCGCAACCGCAGGTGCGGGCAGGACCACCGCAAACTGGCGCAACCCGGACCGGGGCGCGGGACAATGGAATGCCGCCGGTCTCAGATACCGGCGGCGATGCGCAGGGCGATCGCGCGCAATGCCTCGAAATTGGTGACCTTCACCTCTTCGGGATGCTCGATGCCCAGAATCTCTTCGTCGCAGGACTGGGAGTGGTCGGCCGCCGCCCAGCGGCCATTGCCGAGCGATCGCAGCGGCAGGATCGGCGGACGGGTCGGATCTTCGGGATTGACCGAGGTAACGACCGCGAGGCTGCCCGACTCGAGGCGGACAAGCGCGCCGACCGGATAGATGCCGATGCTGCCGACAAAAGACTCGAGCAGCCCGGCGTCGAAATGGCCGTGCCAGCTGCGCATCCGCTGGATCGCCTCGCCGGGGTTCCAGGCGCGCTTATAGGCGCGGTCGGAGGTGATGGCGTCATAGACGTCGCAGATCGCGCCCATGCGCGCGAACTGGGTCAGCCGCCGGCCTTCAAGTCCGTAGGGATAGCCGGTGCCGTCGACGCGTTCGTGATGATGCAGGCAGACATCGCGCGCCGCCTCGGGCACGTCGCTGCTTTCCGACAGCAGCACGAAGCCGCGTTCGGGATGGGTCTTCATCGTCTGGAACTCGGCCGGATCGAGCGGCCCGGGCTTGTCCAGGATCGCGCGCGGCATCGCCGCCTTGCCGATATCGTGCAGCAGCCCGGCAAAGCCAGCCTCGCGCACCTCGCTCTCGCTCAGGCCGAGATGACGGGCAAAGTTGATCATCAGCCCGCACACCGCGACCGAGTGCATATAGGTATATTCATGCTTGGTCTTGAGCCGCGCGATGCTGACAAAGGCATCGGGACGGCGTGCGACCGAGGCCGCCAGCTCGTCGACCAGAACGAAAACTTCCTGGCTGTTCACGGCCTTGCCCAGCCGTGCCTCGCCGAACATGTTGGCGACCAGCCGCTTGGATTTGTTCACCAGCCGCGCGGCGCGTTCATATTCGCGCACCAGCGATGTGCGCTCGCCGGGCGGGCGCGGCGGCGTGCGCGGCGCGGGGCGCGGCGCCGCGGCCGGCTTGCGGCGCCCCGGCGGACGCTTGCTGCGGCTTTCATCGATCACCACCGCCTGCACCGGGCTGCGCCGCAACAGGTCGAGCGTGTCGGGCGACGAAATCAGGAAGCGCGAGCGCCAGAACGGATGGTCCAGCCAAGACCCTTCCAGGCGATGCACATACATGCCCAGTTCGAGATCTTTGGGGGACACACGGCGCAGCAAGATGATTCTTCCTTCCGATTATGGGATAAGGGGCAGACGCTTAACGACTCCTTGAAGACCGCTCATCCGCCCACCTTCAACCCCCGGCACCACCGTCAGCCACTAGCTTTGGTCGGCGCCTTGTCTCCGCGTCCCGCAGCCGGTGCCGCGTCGAGCAGATCGGCAAGCGATCCGCCCGGGCTGGCCGCCGGCATCGCCGCCATCGCCTCGGCAAAGCCATCGGCATCAAGCTCGTTCACCCCGCGCGTCAGCAGATCGAACGCGCGCGCGGTGGGCAAGGTCGCAAAGGCCGGCTGATAGCGGGTGCGCAGCGCCTCCAGCTCCGCCTCGCGGCCGAGCATGCCGAGCGCGATCGCGCGCCGCAGCAGCATCGCCTGGCGCACCTCGCTCATCGCGCCGCGCGCGGCCGGGGCCTCACGCCCTGCAGCATCGAGAAACCCCTGCCAGTTGCGCTGTTTCCACAGCAGCTCGGCACGCAGACCGGTAGCGTCGGGCACCTCCTGCAACACCGCAAGCGCCTCCTGCCCGCGCCCGAGCAGCTGCAGCGCAACCGCCTCCATGCGCTGCCGGTCCCACAGCATCGGCGCGGGATAGACGGTCTTGGACGTGGCGCTCATCACCTCAAGCGCGCGATCGGGATGGCCGGACAGGATGTGCAGCTTGGCGACGCGCACCGACAGCGGACCCTGGGCAATGTCCTGCGCGCGTTCGAACAGCTGGTGTTCGAGCAGTTCGGCAGCGCGCTCATACAGGCCGACCGACTGCAGCCGTTCCGACAGCCGCGCGACCATCAGATCGCCCTCTGCACCGCCGGGGCCGAGATCGCGATAATCCCAGTACAGCCCGGCCGCCTGATCGAGCGGCACGCGGCTGCCGGGATCGAGCAGCCCGGTGAGGATCGTCTGCGCCTCGCGCATCAGCGGCGGCAGATCGGGGCCGAGATCGTGATAGCGAACCAGCGTGCCCGCCGCCGACAGGGCTGCGCGGTCGTCCTTCACCTGCCGCGCCAGCTGCCAGCGCAGTTGCAGCGCGTGCTTCTCCGCCGCCCCGCCGCGCCAGGAAAAGCGCATCGCCTCGAGCCGCTTGAGCGCCTCGGCCGGCGGCAGGGTGCGGCGCTTGACGCCCACCTCAATCTCTCCGACGCGCGCCTCATATTGATCGGCTGGATTGCCCTTCTGCGCGACGCGGCCGAACAGCAGTGCCGCTTCGGCCAGCTGGCCCAGCGCCTGATGCGCCTTGGCGCGGATGAGATTGGACGTCGGGTCCGCCTCGGGCGTGTATTTGAGGATGCGCAGCGCCGCCGCCGGATCGCCCAGAACCAGTGCCGCCTCGGCCGCCGGGATCAGAAACGGGATCCGCTCCGCCGGGCGGCGGGCGGCGAGCGCGGGGGTCGCGCAGGGCAGCTGGCGCAGCGCCAGCAGCCGCGCGCCGCTGCCTGCCAGCGCGCGCGCGCGCCACGCGCAGGCTTCCGCATTGCCGGCAAGACCCGGCCGGTCGAGCAGGGTCAGCGCTTCGTCAAACCGGCCGAGCGCCGTCAGCGCAACCCCGCGCGCCAGATCGAAATTGTCGACCAGCACCAGATCGGGATCGTCCTGCGCCATCACCTCGAGCACGCCCGACGCCTCGGGAACGCGACCGGCCGACCACAGGCTCATCGCATAGTCCCAGCGCGCGGCCTGGCGCTGCGCCGGCGTTGACGCGGCCAGCGCCGCCAGCGTGTCGTCGACCGGCTTGCCCTGCCAGCTGGCGGGGCCGTCGATTCGCGGCGAATCCGACAGCACGGGCGCAAAGCCCGGCAGCCGTGCGGCGCGGGCCGGGCCGGGCGGCGGCATTTGCGGGTCGGACGCGGGCATCGGCGCGGCATCCGTTGCCGGCACGGCCGTCGCGGACGGCCCGGCGGCGGGCGCTGCGCCAGACCCAGGCGCGGGCTGAGCGGGAGCAGGCGTCTTTGCGGGGCCACGCGCCGCCGCCACCGCCTGATCGGCCTTGGCCTTGGCGGCACGAGTCGGCCCGGTGGACGCGGTGGCTGCTGGCCTGGCAGGCGGGTTGACGGCCGGCTGGACCGGCGGGCGCGGCGTATCGGCCAGAGCGTCCCGCAGCGGGGCGAGCGCGGCCAGCATGGCGGCCGCAGCCAGCGCGGCGGCGCGCAGGGGCATGACCCGCGCCATCAGCCGAGCATCCCTGCCGACCGCAGCCAGGCGACCCCGGCACCGCCACCGGCACAGGCAATCAGAAACAGGATGACCGGCATGACCAGCGACGGCGCTGGCGCAGGTGCAGGCGGCGCGACGGTCTCCGCCTTGGCTGCCTGCTCTTCAGCCTTGCTCTGCGCCGCAGCGGGCGTGCGCCCGCCGCCGACGACCCGAAGCTTGCCCGGTTTCTGATCCTGACCCATTCGCCACCGTTAATCATCTTCAGCATCTATTATAGGAGAAACTGCCGGTATAAGGCGGGTCGCGTTCCCCAGATCGTGGTGTAAAAGTGCAGAAACTGATGTTCACGCTTGCGGCCGCGGCCGCGCTTGGCAGTGCCACTGCCGCCGGCGGGGCGGGTGGCGAAGCCGATGACAAGGCGCCGACCGAGCTGGCGCTGGTCAAGCTGGAGCCGATGGCCGTGCCGATCGTCGATGGCGATCATGTGCAGGGCGAGTTGCGCGTGCATCTTTATCTGAGCGCCAAGGACCCGGCGAGCGCCGGCGAAATGGGTCCGCAGATGCCGCGCCTGCGCGCAGCGACCTTTGCCACGATGATGGATTTCGCGCGGCTTTACGCCTCGCCCTTTCAGGCCGTGAACAGCGACCAGCTGGCGAAGAAGCTGACCGCTGCTCTGCGCAAGGAAAATCCGGCCATCCACGAAGTGCTGATCACCGCCGTCGCGGCCAAGCCGGTCTGATCCGGGCGGGATCTCCTGGTCATGACGAAAAAGGGGCGCTGCCGACACCGGCAGCGCCCCTTTTTCGTGGGTGATGGGGTCGCGCCCGACCGCGATCAGCGCGCCGCCATGCGCGCGCCGGGCGCAGCCGGGGCGGCCTGACGGCGGGCAATCGCCATCGACAGCGCCGCCGCGCCCTTGGGCGTCATCGCCGCCAGGATCGCGGCGGTCGACCGGTCGCGCATCCGCTCCGCAACCTCGACCTGCACGTCCATCGCCAGCTGTTCAAACACCACCGCTGCCGCCTTGGGCTTCATCGCCTGATAGATTCGCGCCAGTTCGCTGTAGCGTTCGTCAGCGGGATCGGCGGCGGCAGCGCCGGGCCGCCCCGGCGGCGCCGCCTCGGCCCCGACCCCGGCCGCCTTCAGCCGCGCCTCGGCGGCGCGCGCCGCCTGTTCGCGCATGTCGAGCGCGCGGTTGCGCTGGGCGGCGGCACGGTCGCGCGCCGCCATGTCCTGCTGGATCGACACGCCCAGCCGGGTCTGTTCGGCAGGCGCGGGGCCGGGCCGGCGGCGGCGATGGCGTTGGTGAGCGCCGATGCGCCGGCCGCAAGCGCGGTCAGCATCAAAAGCGACGGGCGAACGATCATGCGATCACCCGGTCGTCATCGGCATTGGCTTCCGCCGCAGGATCGGCCTCCGCCCCCTCGGCCGGGCCGCGCGCGGCAGCCAGATCGGCCTCGGCCTTGCGGGCGGCGCTGGCGCTGTCCATCAGCCGGTCAGCGGTTGCGTTGGCGATGTCGATCATCACCTTCAGCTCGTCGCGGATCGCCTCGGCCTCGCCCAGCCGGCGCATCGAGGGATCGGCCTCGCGGCGCAGCACGTCCTTCAGCTCCGACAGCACCTGGCGGGCATGGCCGGTCGCCGTCTCCAGCGCCTGCACCGTTGCCGGCAGATCGGCGGTCTTGAACGCGGTCAGGCTGCGCATCATCCGCATCGACTGCACGAGCACCGCGATGCACAGGATGACGGTGACGATATTGGATGTGGTGGCAAAGCTCATCGGATCAGTTCCTGGCAATGTCGGTCAGCATGCGCACGGCGATGCTGTTGTTGCGCTGGCCAAGCTGGGCAACGCCCAGCTTGATCCCCGAACAATGGATTTCGAGGGGTCGTCGGGATGCTTGTTGAGCGGCAGTGTCTCGCCGATCTGCAGGTCGCGCACGTCCTGCAGCTTCATCATCCGTTCCGACAGCACGGCGCGCAGCGACAGCTCGGTCTTGCGCAGCTCGCGGTCCATATGGGTTTCCCAGATGCCGTCGCGCCCGGATTTCTCGCCCATGAAGCGCTGGAGCAGCTTGTCGCGCACCGGCTCCAGCGTGGTGTGCGGCAGCAGGAACGAGAATTTGCCGCCCCGTCCCTCCATCTCGACGCGGAAGGTGCAGACGGCGGTGACGTTGGACGGGCCGGCAATCGCGGCGAAGCGCGGGCTGCTTTCGATGCGCTCCAGATCGATCGAGATCTGCGTCACCTGTTCAAAGGCCTGGGCGAGATCATTGAGCGCCAGCTGCATCATCCGCGCGACGAGCGCGGTTTCGATGGTGGTGAAGGCGCGCCCCTCGACGCGCATCTGCTGGCCGGCACCCTTGCGGCCGCCGAGCAGCGCATCGACCACCGAATAGATCAGGCTCGGCTCGACGACCATGATGCCGAAGTTTTCCCATTCGCGCACCTTGAACACGCCGAACATCGCCGGCAGCGCGACTCGGTTCATGATTTCGCCGAACCGGGTGCCGGTCACCTCCTCGAGCGTGACGTCGATCGCGTCCGAGGTCAGGTTGCGCATATTGGTCGCAAAGCTGCGGATCACCCGGTCGCAGATCACCTCGAGCATCGGCAGACGCTCGTGATTGACGATATCGGATTCGATGACCGCGCGCAGGCCGCTCTTGGTCGGCGCCGGGCCGCCAATGTCGCCGAACAGCGCGTCGATATCGGACTGGTCGAGTTCGCCCGCCGCGCCGATCTCCATCGGCTTGGGCTCGGGCAGCTCGAACTCCTCGAACGGATCGCTCATTGCTGGGTAAGATCCTGGATGAGAACGTCGCGCACCGCCGCCTTGCCGAGCACGGCGTTGGCGCGGATCAGCATTTCCTCCTTCATGCGGAAGGTGGCGGCCGAACCGGACAGATCCTCGGGCCTGAGTTCGCGCAGAAAGGGCTGGTAGCTGTCGAGCACCAGCGGCAGCTTCTTGGTGATCGCCTCCGACGTCGCCTTGCCGGGCACGAGCATGAAATGAACCTTCAGGAACCGCGCGCTGCCATCTGCGGTGCGCAGATTGACGGTCATCGGCGGGGTGTCGACAAAGACATTCTCCTTGCCTTCGCCCTCGCCCTCACCTTCGGCCGGGGCCTCTTCCTCTTCCGCCTCGGCGGACTCTTCGGCCTTGGGCTTGTCCCCGCCCGACATCATGAACAGCGCGCCGCCGCCGCCGCCCACCACCAGCAGCGCCGCAGCCGCGCCGATGATGATCAGCTTGCGTTTCTTCGGATTGGGCGAGGCACCGGCTTCGGCGTTTTCATCCGCACCCGGCGCGCCGCCATCCTTGGTGTCGCCGGCCTCGCTCAGACCGTCCGGCAGCTTCGTCTTCTGGTTCGCCACAAAATCCCCTTCTCGCGGGCTCGCCGGTAAATCGCCCCGGCAGCACCGCGAATGCGTCATTCCCTCCTATTATAGGATGGTGATCGGCAAAACTTGCCTAGTGCCAGCCGATCCTGCGCTTTTTTGCCGAGGTGAGGATGGACATTTCTTCCTATGTGCTGCTCAGCCACGAACAGGCGCTCCGCCGCCGGCTCGACGTGGTTGCCAACAACATGGCCAATGTCAGCACCGTGGGGTTCCGCCGCGAGCAGCCGGTGTTCCACGAAATGCTGAAGCGCGGCGAAGATGCGATGACGCGCGATGCGCGCAACGTGTCGTTCGTGCTCGATTTCGGCGCGGTGCACGACACCGCGCTCGGCGGTTTTCAGGCGACGGGCAATCCGCTCGACGTGGCCATTGACGGCCAGGGCTATTTCGCGGTCGCGCTGCCCGATGGCGGCACCGGCTACACGCGCGCGGGCCAGTTCAAGCTGCTCGACACCGGCCAGCTGGTCACCAGCAACGGTCAGCCGGTGCGCGGCGATAGCGGCCAGCCGATCACCGTGCCGCCGGAGATGATCGGGCGCGTCACGATCGCCAATGACGGCTCGATCATGGGGCCGGACGGCCCGCTCGGGCGCATTGCCGTCACGGTGTTCGACAATGAAGCCGGCGTCACGCCGCGCGGCGACGGGCTGATGGCGGCGGAAAATGGCCGCGTCCTCGCCGCCGGCGAGACGAAGCTGCGCGCCGGCGGGCTCGAAGGCTCGAACGTGCAGCCGATCGTCGAGACCACCAACATGATCCAGATCCTGCGCTCCTACCAGACCAGCCAGCGCATGGCCGATGCGATCAACGACATGCGCAAGCGCGCCGTCGAGCGGCTTGGCCGCATCGGCGGCTGATCCGCGCCCAGACCCTTTTTTCCAGGAGTAGACCCGATGCGTTCCCTGTCGATTTCCGCCACCGGCATGCTGGCCCAGCAGACCAATGTCGATGTGATCTCGAACAACATCGCCAACATGAACACCACCGCCTACAAAAAGCAGCGCGCCGAGTTTCAGGACCTGCTCTATCAGCAGGTCGCGCGCCCGGGTGCTGCGACCGGCGGGCCGCAGGCGCGTGCGCCCTCGGGCATCCAGATCGGCGCGGGCGTGCGCACCGGCGGCGTCTACCGCATCTCCGAACAGGGGGCGATGACGACGACCGACAACCAGTATGACGTCGCGATCGAGGGCAATGGCTATTTCCAGATCCTGATGCCCTCGGGCGAAATCGCCTATACCCGCGCCGGGTCGTTCCAGCTGTCGGACCAGGGCGAGCTGGTGACCGCCGACGGCTATGCCGTGCAGCCGGGCGTGACCATCCCGCCCCAGGCGACCGATGTCAGCATTTCACGCACCGGCATCGTGCAGATCAAGGTCGCCGGCCAGGCCGAAATGCAGGATGTCGGCCAGCTGCAGCTGGCGACCTTCGTCAACGAAGCGGGGCTTGAGGCGCAGGGCGGCAACCTGTTCCTTGCCACCGCCGCGTCGGGCCAGCCCAACATCGCCTCGCCGGGTGATCCGGGCTTCGGCATGCTGCGCCAGGGGTTCCTTGAAGCATCGAACGTCAATCCGGTCGCCGAAATCACCGCGCTGATCAGCGCCCAGCGCGCCTATGAAATGAACAGCCGGGTGGTGAAGACGGTCGACGAAATGCTCGCCACCTCCAGCCAGCTGCGGTGACGGCGATGCTGGGTCTGGCGCTTCTGCTCGCCGGCATGGCCGGTGCCGCGCCGGGGGTCGTTCCCCCGGCCGCGCCGCTGGCGAGCGCCTTCGTCCTCGCCCGCCCGGTCGAGCGCGGCGAGATCATCGCGACGACCGATTTCGTCGCCCAGGACGTGCCGGCCAGCCAGACGACGGGCGCGCTTGCCGCCAATGCCGCCGCCGGCATGGAAGCGACGCGGCGGCTGAATGCCGGCGCGGTCGTGCGGTCGGGCGACGTCATGGCCCCGCGCCTCGTGCGGCGCGGCGAGCCGGTGACGCTGCGCGTGCGCAGCGGCGCGCTGACCATCACCGCGCAGGGCCGTGCCCTGTCCGACGGACGGCGGGGCGATGTCGTCCGCGTCGTCGCCCCCAGCAACAAGACGCTTGAAGGCGCGGTCGACGGCCCGGCCTCGGTCCGCATCGCCGCCAACTGATCAACGGAGCCAGGCGCGTGAACAAGTCCATTTCCCTCACCCTGCTCATGGCGGCGCTGGCCCCCACGCTCGCCGGCTGCGGCGCCGCCGGGCGGCTGGCGGCTGTCGGCAAGCCGCCCAAGATGACGACGCAGGAAAACGTGCCTACACCGCCCTGGGAACGGTCGATCGCGACCTCGGGCATGAACGAACGGCTCGAAGCCGGCGCGCGTGCCGCGCCCGCCGAGGCACCGGTGCAGACGGCATCGATCTTCCGCGCCGGCGCCGCCGGCCTGTTCCGCGACCAGCGCGCCAGCCGCACGGGCGACATTCTGACGATCCGCATCAATGTGCAGGACCGGGCAATCGTCGACAATGCCACCCAGCGCAGCCGCACCAGCTCTGAAAATGCCGGGCTGGCCTCGCTGCTCGGGCTTGAAGGGCTGCTGCAGGACGTGCTGCCCGGCCAGCCCGATACCGGCAATCTGGTCGAATCCGAATCCGAAAGCCGCTCTGCCGGCCAGGGCAACACCAGCCGCAGCGAAACGATCAACCTGACCATGTCGGCGGTCGTCACCAGCGTCCTGCCCAACGGCAATCTGGTCATTCGTGGCCGGCAGGAAATCCGGGTGAATTTCGAACTGCGCGAGCTGATCCTGACCGGGATGATCCGGCCGCAGGACATTGCCCGCGACAACAGCATCCGCCACAGCCAGATCGCCGAGGCGCGGATCAGCTATGGCGGGCGCGGCCAGCTGACCGATCTCCAGCAGACGCGCTGGGCCCAGCAGATCTACGACGCGCTGTTCCCGTTCTGACACCGGCCCCTCACCCCGCGGGCGCGGCTGCGGCCACGCCCGCCAATGGCCCGCCCGGCAGCCGCGCACGGCAACGCCCCTGACAACGCGATCCAAGATTTTGGCCGCACGGCACGGGCCGGCTCCATGCCCCGCTATAATGCGATTAGGGTTTTGTGAGGTTTTGTGTTCCCTCGGGTCAGAGACATCATCGATACGCTGGGCGCCACGCTGCGGGTGAGCGTCGACGCGCATCCCGGTGGCGCGCTGATCGTGCTGGAGGATCCCGCCGGTCCTGAGGACGAGCGCATCATGCTCGACCCCTATGGCACCGAACTTCTCGGCGGCTACATCATGTCGGCCCGCCTCGCTTTGCCTTCCGGCCTTCCCGATGAATATAGCGAGGGTCCATTCTCGTCGCGCTTCCAACTGGTTTGCGAACCGGCGCCGCGCATCATCATCACCCAGCAACATGGCCGCCGCTTCACGATTGCAGCGCCGTTCTGGGACAAGCTTTACGCGGAACTCTGCCTTGTGATCGCCCATTCGCGCAGCCTCAGCCGCTCGCTCGAGATGCGGCTGCACTGACCGCCGATGCGTCCTCGGACAACTACGCTAAGGGAAAGACCGGAGTGGTCTCAAACCACCCACGGGCAGATATTGGTAAACGAGCGGTGAAAATGCTCGCGGCCCGATCCGGCGCCCTCAACGCCAGGCCAGCGCAGCGTGACGCGCCGTCGGCTAGTGGAGCAGCGTAATGGACCTGCGCGAGTTCAACCATTCCGGCATCGCCCAGGGCGCGTCGCGGAACGGCGCAGCGGAACTGCGGGAAATCGATGTGACCGTGCGGCTGTCGGTCAATGACGCCGGTTCCCTGTGGGCTGCGGCGGCCGCCAAGGCGCTGTCCGCCGGCATGACGATCGACGAGATTGCCGAGACGATCGGGCCGCGCGAAGACCCATCGGTGGCGGACTGTATTGCGCTGTTGTGCGAACCCGCCGGTCTGCCGGGCTGTGCGATTGAAGATTTCACCGTGGCCCATGCGGCCCCGGTCATGCAACTGCCGCGCTCGATCGCGGCCTGACATCCAGCAATCGGGCGTCCCGGCAACGGGCGTCCCGGTCGAGGCCCTCCCGCTCTCCCTCACACCCCTTGGAGCGGGAGGGCCTCGGAAGTATCTCCCAAATGGGCAGCACCGCGGGCGTCATACCCCTGCGGATCTCTGACTGCCGTCCTGCCTTGCGCTCAAAATCCTATATCCCGGCCGCCGCGTCGCGCGGTCCCGCATCCTGCCAGGTGCGGGGAACGCCGATCTTCGGAACGGCGGACGCCGGATACGAAAAACGGCAGGCTGTTGGGGATCAGCCTGCCGTTCCGTCTTGCTGCCCGATTGCCCGTCGGCGCCGGGGCGAGCACTGGTGCGGACGCTGTCACGCCGCTGTACCGCACCCTCTCATTATAGGGCGAGCTGCCCGTAAACCCGCGCGAAGGGGCGTTTTTTGCTGTGGATCAAATCGCCGGGGCGGCGACGCGCACAACCTGATCGAGCGGCAGGGTAATGCCGCGCACGCCAACCGCCAGCTTGCCCTGATCGGCGATCACGTCCTGCACCCGCCCCGTGCTGCGCACGGTGACCGGCACGGCGGCACCGGTCGCATCCTTGGCTTCGATCTTGAGCGTATAGCTGCCCGCCGGGGCCTGCGCGCCCGTGGCCAGCTGCCCGTCCCAGCTGAACCGGCCGTCAAGGCCCGGGGTCAGCGGCTGGGTGGCGAGCACTTGGCCCCGTTCGTTGCTGACGGTCGCGACCATGCTGGCCGCCGCGCGCGGGGCCGACCAGCTCCACTGCGCCGGCTGGTCCGACAGGCCCGACACCGCGTTCTGGAACTCGACCTCGCGGCCGATCAGGCCCGATGCCTGGGCCATGTCCTGCACCGACAGGCGCGACAGGATGTCGCGCAGCACGCCGGTCTGCTGGATCGACTGCTCGACCTGCGAATATTGCACCAGCTGCTGGGTGTATTGCGAGGTATCCATCGGATCGAGCGGATCCTGATTCTGCAGCTGGGTGGTCAGCAGATTCAGGAACAGATTGAAATCGGCGCCATTGGCACCGAACAGGCCCGAGGGGGTGGCGGTATTGCCAGCGCCGGCGCTGGTCGGGGTGACGGTCATCGCAGACTCCTTCAGGCGATCAGGTCGAGCCGGCCGTTGCGGCGGACCGGGCGATAGGAAAGCTCCTGCGCGCCGGGTTCGTCGCCCGGCAGCGCGGCGGTGCCGCGCGCATTCTGCCAGCGCGCCCAGGCCGACTGGCCCTGGCCGCCATCCTGGCTGCCCCGGTCAAACCGGAAGCTCTGGCCGTCGGCGCGGACGCCGGCATCGGCAAGCGCACGGGTGATGTCGCCCAGATCGCGGCGCATCGCCTCGATCACCGACGCGCTGTCGGCGGCGACCACGGCGCGCAGCGCGCCCGTTTCGTCAAAGGCAAGCCGCACCTGGATGCGGCCCAGCTCGGCCGGGTCCATGCGCACGGTCAGCTCGTCGCTGCCCTGGGCAAGGCGACGCGCGATCTGGACGCCCATGCGGGCGGCAAAATCGCTGTCGAGCGCCAGGCGCGCGCCCGGTGCTTCGGACCGTGCCGATCCGGGGGCGGCCACGGCCTGCGGCGCGGCGGCAACCGGCGGCGGCGCGGCAGCGGCGATGGCCGGAGCATCCGGCTGGGCCGCAGGCGGGGTCGCGGGCATCTGAGCGGCCGGGGCGGCATTGCCCGCGCCCGGCTGACGGGTGTCGGCGGTCATGGCGATTTCAGTCACCGCACCGGCCGGGGCCGATGCCTCCGCTGCCCCGGCTGCTGGCATGTCCAGTGCCGAAACGGCGGCAGGCGCCGCAGCCTTGGCGGCTTCGGCGGCATGACCGTCAAGATCGGGCACGCCGCGCCGGACCGGCGGCAGCGCGGGTTCTGGCGGCAGCGCGGCAAGCATCACCGGCTGGCCATCGGCCGCCGGCAGCGCTTCGCCCTCGTCCGCAGCGGCCAGTTCGCCGGCCGGCTCACCGGGCAGTTCGCCGGCTGCGGGGCCGGCCAGTGCGGCAGCGGCCCATGCGGAACCGGGCAGCGCGGGCAGCTGGTCGGGAAACTCGATCGGATCGGACTGGGTATCGTCAAAGATGATCGGCAGCGGCGCGCCCTGCCCGGTGTCGGGGGTCGCAGCGACCGCTGCGGGCAGGTTGGCGGCAATCGGACGCGGCAGCTTCGTGGCGGCATCCGGCCCGGCCAGAGCCGTGGTCAGCGTCGTCCCAAGTGCGTCGGGTGCGCCAGCGGTGCCGGGCACCCCGCCCTCGACCGCGTCGGCAGGCAGATAGGCGGTCCGCGACGTGCCGGGCAGCTGGGCGACAAGCCGGGGCGGCAGCAGCGCGCCGGCACCCCCCTCCGCCAGCCCGTTTGCCGCCAGCCCGTTTACGGTCTGGCCGGCGGCTTTTTCGCCGCCGGGGGCCGTGCCATTGGCGATCTGGCCGATCGTCAGCCCCGGAATCTGGCCGGCTGCCTGCTGCCCGCCGATCTGCACCGGGCCAGCCTGACCCGCCCCGCCCGCAATCCCCGGCGTCCCCGCCAGCAGCTGGCCAAGGGTCGCGGCAAAGCCGTCGGTCGCGGCCGGGGCCGTGCCGGCCGGCGGGGTCACGGGTGCGGTGCCGGAAAGAAGCGCACTGATGTCCATTCGGATCTCTTCCAGTTCAGAGCCGCAGGACCATATGGCCCAACCTGACTCTTATAGACGGTTTGTCAGCCAATCGTGCCGAGCGAGCGGATCCGCGCCCGGGCGTGGATCTCGTTTTGCGACAGCACGACCGTTGCCGGGCGCACGCGTTCGATGATCGAGCGCACGAACGGCCGGATCGACGGGTTGGTGAGGATGCAGGGGATCTCGCCCATGCCGGCCAGCCGGTCATAGGTATCGCGCACCGCCGCGATGAATCCCTGCAGCGCCGACGGGGCCATGGCCAGATGCCGGTCCTCGCCCTGGCCGATGATGCTTTCGGCAAACGCATTGTCCCATTCGGCCGACAGGGTGACGATGGGAATGGCCCCCTCGCGCGCCTGCTGCGCCGAGATCTGGCGGGCCAGGCGGCTGCGCACATGTTCGGTGATCTGCGCCAGATTGCTGGTGAGCGGCACCGAATCGGCGATGCCTTCGAGGATCGTCGGCAGGTCGCGGATCGAAATGCCCTCGGCCAGCAGGTTCTGCAGGATGCGCTGCACGCCCGAAATGGTGATCTTGGACGGTACCAGATCGGCCACCAGCTTTTCGGCGTCCTTGTGCACCTCGTTCAGCAGCTTCTGGGTTTCCAGATAGGACAGCATGTCGGCGATGTTGTCCTTGACCAGTTCGGTCAGATGGGTGGCGATGATCGTCCCGCAATCGACGACGGTCAGGCCGCGGAACCCGGCTTCCTCGCGCAGATCACGGTCGATCCACAGTGCCGGCAGCCCGAACACCGGTTCGCGCGTATCGTCGCCGGGCAGGCCGACACTGCCGCCGCCGGGATTGATGACCATCAGCTTGTCGAGGCGCAGCTCGCCGCGCGCGGCCTCGGTTTCCTTGATATAGACGATATATTCGTTGGCCTTGAGCGCCAGATTGTCGATGATCCGCACCGACGGCAGCACAAAGCCATATTCGGTCGCCATCTGGCGGCGCAGCGCGCGCACCTGATCGTCGAGGCGCGGATCGGTCGTGCTTTCATTGATGATCGGCAACAGGCCAAAGCCCAGCTCGATCCGCACCGCGTCGATCGCGAGCGTGCGCGAGATCGGCTCGTCCTCCTGCGCCTGCTGCGCCTCGGCCTGCGCCTGTTCAAGGCGCGCGCGCGCGGCCTCAAGCTCGTTGCGCCGGGCGGTCGACCAGGCGAGCCAGCCGGCCAGCCCGGCAAAGCCTGCAAAGGGAATGAAGGGCAGGCCCGGCATCAGCGCCAGCGCGCCCATCAGGAAGGCGACCATGCCAAAGGCGCGCGGCGAGCGGCCAAGCTGCGCGGTGAGCGCGGCACCGGTGCGCCCGGCAACCCCGCCCTTCGACACCAGCAGGCCGGCGGCGGTCGACACGATCAGGGCCGGGATCTGGCTGACCAGCCCGTCGCCGACGGTCAGCAGCGTATAGGTGCGAAACGCCTCGGCAAGCGGCACGCCGTGGACGAGCACGCCGATCACCAGCCCGACCAGCACGTTGATCGCGGTGATCAGCAGCCCGGCAACGGCATCGCCCTTCACGAACTTGGACGCCCCGTCCATCGCGCCGTAAAAGCCGCTTTCCGCCTCGATTTCCTGGCGGCGGGCGCGCGCCTGGGCCTCATCGATCATGCCGGCCGACAGATCGGCGTCGATCGCCATCTGCTTGCCGGGCATCGAGTCGAGGCTGAACCGCGCCGCGACTTCGGCGATGCGGCCCGCGCCCTTGGTGATGACGACGAAGTTGATGACGATGAGGATCATGAAGATCGTCAGGCCGATCACCACCTCGCCGCCGATCAGAAACTCGCCAAACGCCCCGATGACGCCGCCGGCCGCATCCGGCCCCTCATGGCCATGGCCGAGGATCAGCCGGGTCGAGGCGATGTTGAGCCCGAGGCGCAGCATCGTCGCAATGAGCAGGATCGTCGGGAAAGCGGACAGGTCGAGCGGCTTCTCGATGAACAGCGCCGTCATCAGGATCATGATCGAGAAGGTGATCGACAGCGCCAGCCCGAGGTCGAGCAGCCAGGGCGGCATCGGCAGGATGAGCATCGCGATGATCGCGATGACGCCGCCGGCCAGCGCCATGTCGCGATTGGCGCCGATCTTCTGCAGAAAGTCGAGGAACTGCGGGGGCATCGCTTACACCGCCGGCGAGACCGGGTAACCGGCCTCCATGAAGGAACGCAGCTTGTTGCGCATCGTGCGCACCGAAATGCCGAGGATCGTCGAGGCCGAAGTGCGGTTGCCGCCGCACCTCTCCAGCGTCTGCAGGATCAGTTCGCGCTCGACATCGGCCATCGACCGGCCGACCAGCCCGTCGATGCTGAGCGACCCGTCGCCGCCCTCAACCGCCAGCGCGGCGGGGGCGATGCGCGTGCCGTCATCAAGGACGATGTCCTCCGGCGCGATCATGTCGCCCCTTGCCAGCAGCACCGCGCGGTGGATGACATTTTCCAGCTCGCGGACATTGCCCGGCCAGCCATAGCCGCGCAGCAGCGTCAGGCTTTCGGGTGCGAACAGCCGTTCGGGCAGCCCGTTTTCCTGCGCCAGCTGGGTGGCGAACCACACCGCCAGCCGGTCGATATCGCCCGGCCGCGCGCGCAGCGCCGGCAGGTCGACGACCACCAGCCCCAGCCGCGACTGGAGATCGGCGCGGAAGCTGCCCTCGGCCACGCGCTGCTTCAGGTCGAAACTGGTCGTCGCCATGATCCGCGCCGAACCGCCGCTGCGGTCATCAAGCGCGGCGAGCAGCCGCGCCTGGCAGACCGGCGGCAGCGCATCGACATTGCGCAGCAGCAGCGTGCCGTCCGCCGCCTCGGCCAGCCGGCCGGCGCGCGGCGCGACCGCGCCCGGAAACGCCCCGGCGCGGTGGCCGAACAGTTCGGATTCGAGCACTTCGGCCGCCACGCCCAGGCATTCGGCGGCCACGAACCGGCCCGGCCGGTCCGACGCGTCATGGACGAGGCGGGCAAGCATTTCCTTGCCGGTCCCGCTTTCGCCCGCAAACAGCACCGGCACGTTCGATCCGGCAAAAGCGAGCGCATAATCGACGGCGCGCTTCAGCAGCGAATCCTCACCGATCATGTGGGTGCGCCGCTCGCCGATCGACAGGATCACCGCCGCGATCAGGTCGCGCTGCGGCGGCAGCGGCACATAATCATAGGCCCCGGCGCGCACCGCGGCGACCGCACGGTCGGCGGGCGCATCGACACCGCAGGCCAGCACCGGCACCGCGATGCGTTCGGAGCGCAGCCGGGCGAGCAGTTCGGCGACGTCGAGCGTGACCTCGACCATCACCAGATCGCCGCCCTGATGGCGCAGCTCGTCCAGCGCCTCGTCGAACGACGAGGCCAGATGCACCTCTGCCCCCAGATCGCGGGCCATGCTGGCGGCCAGGCGGAATTCGCCTGCCATGCCGCCGATCAACAGGATTTTCGTTCGGCTCCCCCGCTTCACCCCTCAACGCTCCTGCTTGACGATTTCCGTGAGCGTGATGCCGAGCGATCCGTCGATCAGCACCAGTTCGCCGCGCGCGATCAGCCGTTCGTTCACATAGACGTCGACGGGTTCGCCGACGCGGCGATCAAGCTCGATCACCGATCCGGCACGGGTCTGCAGGAGCTCGGCGATCTGCAGCCGCGCACCGCCGAGCACCGCCTGCACCTTGACCGGGATCTCCTCGACCGGGGCCATTGACGGGATGGTGCGGGTCGACAGCGCCTTGGGCTCGTCGCTGGGCAGCGCCAGATCGGGGAAATCGGTGTCCAGTTCCACGAACTCGGACGGCACGACTTGAGAGGGGGTCGCGTCCATTTGATCCATCTCTCCTTAGTTCATCATCCACTGGCGCACGACCGAAGTCGCCTCGCCCGGGTTGGCGGCGACGGTGTCGCCGATGCGCTTGATCGCGGACATCTTGATCTTGCCGTCGACCTCGGCGAGCGCGATCTCCTGATCGAGCATCGCCCCGCGCGATTCCGCATTGTCGAGCGCAAGCTTGAGCGTTTCGGGATCGTTCGCGCCGGGCAGCGCGGCAGGGCTGCCATCGGCGGCGAGCAGGGTCGCATTCTCGCCCACCCCCATCGCCCCGCCCGCCGTCGCTTCGGCCAGCTTGGTCTGCCATTGCGGCCGCAACAGGCGCAGCGCGAACAGCCCGACCCCGGCGATGATCAGCAGCTTGAGCACCGAGAAAATCTGGTCGAGCGGCACATAGGACATGATGTCCAGCCCCTCGTCCGCGACATCGGCGGCGGCGAATTTCATGCTTTCAACCGCCACGCTGTCGCCGCGCTCGGCATCGAAGCCGACGGCATTTTCAACGAGCCGCTGCAGCCGCTGAAGCTGCTGGGCGGGCATGGCCTGCGCGCCCGGATCGATCATCACCGCAACAGTCAGCCGGTTGATCTTGCCGGGGCTGCGCACCCGCACGGTGTTGGTGCGGCTGTTCTCATAGGTCACGTCTTCCGACGTCTCGGCGCGGGCGGCGCGGCGGCTGTCGCCACCCCCGGCAGCATCGGCAGCCTGGGTTTCGGGCAGCTGCGCGGCGACGGTTGCGGGCGGCGCGCCGCCATCGGTCTCGTTGCTCTGGTCGTTCGATTCAACCGTGACCTGGCGGGCGATCGCCTGCTTGTCGGGATCAACGGTGCTCGCCTCTTCGCGCGTCTGGTCGCGGTCGATGATCGCGGCGACCTCGGCCCGCACCTTGCCGGCGCCGACAATCGGTTCGAGCAGGCTTTCGATCTGCTGGCGCAGCTTCGCCTCGACCGCCTGCTGGCGCTCATCGGCATCGCCGGCGGACCCCGCCCCCGCCTCGCCCGCACGCGCCAGCAGCGCCCCGGTATGGTCGATGACCGACACGCTTTCGGGCGACAATTCGGGCACGGAGGAGGAGACGAGATAGCGGATCGCCTGGATATTCTCGCCCGACAGCCGGCCTTGCGTCTTGACGGTCACCGCCGCTGTCGCGCGGCGCGGCTGGGTGGAAAACACGCTGCGGTCGGGCATGACGATATGGACGCGCGCCTGGGCGACATTCTGCAGGCTGCGGATCGACCGCGCCAGCTCGCCCTCGATGGCGCGCGTCTCGTTGATCTTGGCGCGCGAGGACGAGACGCCGAACGGCTCCTCGGCGTCGAGCACCTCATAGCCGATCTTGCCGCCCAGCCGGTCCGACGCCATCGTCATCCTGAGATCGGCCAGCCGGTCGACCGGGGCCATGATCGCGGTGCCGTCGGCGGACAGCTGGAAGGGCACATTTTCGGCCTTCAGCTTGTCGGCGATGGTCTGCGCGGCCGCCGGTTCCAGCTCTGTATAAAGATAGCCCATCGGACCCGCAGCGCCAGGCAGCGACATCCAGGCAAAGGCAACAAGCAGCGCCGTGGCGACAGCCCCCATCAGGGCGATCCGCCCGGCGCCGATCTTTGCGATAAACGAACGAAGAGATTCCAAGACCGGCCTCATTCCCGCGGGCGGTGGCGCCCTACCGGCTCATTATAGAACGCGGCCCGGCAGTTTTTTCCCGAAGGCGGCAGTTTTTGCCGGGGCGGGCGCAACCGCTGCACATGGCCGGGCGCAGACAGGCAAACGGCCCCGGCCCGTATCCGGGCCGGGGCCGCATCGCCCGATGCAACGGCATGTCGTCGGCCGGTCAGTCGCCCGGGAACAGCGCCGCCATTTCCTGCGCCACGGCGGCACGGCGCGCTTCTGCGTCCAGCGCCAGCCCGCCCTGATCCCAGAGCAATTGCGCATCGCCAAGGCCGAGGCCGGCATCGCCGACGACGGTCAGGTTCAGGCGGCGGCGGTCGGCGCTCTGGCGCGCGGCGACCAGCGCCTCGACATCGGCGACCAGATCGGGATGGACGCGGATCTGCACCGGCTGGCCGCGCCGCACCTGGCGCAGCACCCGGCCGATCGCGTCGTCGATCGCCGCGGTCGGGGCATCGGCAAGCGCGCGCGCCGCCAGATAATCGGCAGCGGCAAGCGCGATCGCCCCGCCCTCGCGCGCCAGCCTTTCCTCGGCAGCGTCGAGGCGTTCGTCCATCGCCTCGAACCCGGCCTGGAGCGCATCGACCGCGGCGAGCAGTGCCGCCTCGCGCTCGGCGCGCACCTGATCGACCGCCTGCTGGAACGCCTCGGCCCGGGCGCGCGCGGTTTCGGATTCGATTTCGCGCTTGAGCCGCAGCACCTCGAGCTCGAGATGCTCGATCTCCAGCCTGAGCGCCTCGGGGCTGCGTTCGGCCTCCGCCGTCGGAACGGCGAACACCCGGTCAAAGGCAAATGGCTTGACGTGCATCGACATGGCTGGTGCCTTCCCGGATCAGATGATGACCGCGTCGTCGCTCTTGGGATCGACGAGCACGATCTCGCCCTTGGCGGCAAGCGTCTTGGCGAGGCGGACGAGCTGGCTCTGCGCCTCTTCGCAATCGCGCGCGCGCACCGGCCCCATATTGGCCATGTCGTCGCGTAGCATCCCGGCCGCACGCTCGGTCATGCCGCCAAAGAACACGCGCCGCGCCTCTTCCGGCGCGCCCTTGAGCGCGAGCGCCATCGTCTTCTTGTCGGCATTCTTGACCACGGCTGCAATCGCTTCGGGCAGCAGCGCGGTCAGATCCTCGAAGGTGAACATCAGCGCGCGGATCCGCTCGGCGGATTCGGGCGCGCGCTCCTCGAGCGCGTTCAGCATCGCTTCCTCGGTCGCGCGGTCCATCGCGTTGAACATGTCGGCCATGCTCTCATGCGGGTCGCGGCGCTGGGTGCGCGACAGGTTGCTCATGAACTCGGTCTTGAGGGTCGACTCGACCTCCTGCAGCACGTCCTTCTGCACGGTGTCCATGCGCAGCATGCGGGTGACGACATCGACGCCGAAATCGCGCGGCAGCTCGGCGAGCACGCGCGCGGCATGGTCGGGCTTCAGCTTCGACAGGATGACGGCGACGGTCTGCGGATATTCATTCTTCAGATAGCCGGCGAGCACGCTTTCGCCGACATTGGACAGCTTGTCCCACATGGTGCGCCCGGAGGGACCGCGAATGTCCTCCATGATCTCGCGCACCTTGTCGGGCGGCATGATCCCGGCCAGCAGCCGCTCGGTCGTCTCGTGCGAGCCGTGGAGCGACGCCATGCTCGACACTTCGGCCGAAAACTGGACCAGCAGATATTCGACGACCGCCGAGGGCAGCCGGCCGAGCTGCGACATCGCCGAGGACAGTTCCTTCACTTCCTCGACCGACAGGCTTTCCCAGATCGGGGCGCCATGTTCCTTGCCCAGCACCAGCAGCAGCGCCGCGGCGCGCTGCGGACCGCTATATTTCTTGAGCTCGGGCGGCTCGGCGACCGGAAGCGTGACAGCCATTAAAAATCCCCAGAGAAATGATGGTTAACCGCACCGGCGGCGTTCCACTCAATCTATTATAGAGGAGCAACAACGAACGTTCGGCGCACTATGACGATCAATTTCAATCAGGGCGTGATCGGCCTGTCCCTGCTTTCGGGGACAAATCTTGGCGGTCTTGCAACGCCTTCGGCGGATATTGAGACGCGCGCGGCACGCATCGCCAAGGCGCAGTTCACGCTGAAGCCGGTCACCCCGCCATGGAGCCAGCCCGAAACCACCGCGCCGCTGTCGGTGCAGGTGGCGGCCATCCGCAGCATGTCGACGATCATCGACAGCGTGCGCCAGATCGGCCCCACCCTGCCGCCCGATGTGCAGACGGCGTTCACCACCTACAAGGCACTGGACCGGCTGCGCGTGCTTGCCCAGACGGCGATGCGCCAGACCAGTTCGGTCGCCGAGCGCACGTCGCTGCAGACGACCTTCGCGCGCGGGATCGCCGATCTGCAGGCGTTCCTTGCCAGCGCCCCCGGCGACAAGCTGTCGATCGCCTTTGGCCAGCCGGCACGCCGCGCCGAAAGCGTGGAAGTGGCCGCCCCGCCTCGACCCAGGTCAATGGCGAGGCGGTGGTCAAGGACCGCGCCGCGGCCCTGCCCGGCCTTGGCGGCAATGAGCGCTTTTCGATCACGCTCAACCGCGGCAGCAGCGCCACCACCGACACGGTCACCGTCGATCTGGCCGATACGCCGCAGCCGCCGACGCTCGACAGCATCGCGCAAGCGTTTTCGGCCGCCATCGCCGCCATTCCGCAGCGCGACTCCAATGGCGATGTCGTGAATGACGCGGATGGCAACCCGCTTCCGCGCTGGCCGATCAGCTTCAAGCCGGTGAAGACCGCCGATGGCTGGGGTCTGCAGATGAACGGCACCGGCATCGACCGGGTGACGATCAACCAGGTGGGCGCGGGCGACTCGCTGATGGTCGCCGCCGGCCAGACGCCGCTCGATTCGCCGACCGCGACCAGCATCATGCGGTTCGACGACCCGACCGGGGCGATCGAACGCAACACGCTGGCCAGCTACAGCGCGATCGACCCGGCCGCGACCGCCCGCGCGCAGCTGAGCCCGCCGCCCAAGCCGCTGCTGCCCGACCAGCAGCCCGAACCCGTCCAGGTGATGGCCCCCACCCGCACCCGCGCGGTCGCGACCGACGCCCAGGGCTTTACCTATATGGTCGGCACCACCGCCGGCGATCTGGGTGCCAACCGGTCGGACGGCGGCGACGATCTGTTCCTGACCAAGATGGACAGCGACGGCAAGGTCATCTGGCAGCGCACGCTGGGCGCGGGCGGGACTGCCGAAGGTGCGGCGATCAGCATCGCCGCCGACGGCGATATCGTCGTCGCCGGCACGGTCAGCGGTGCGTTCGACGGCGCGACAAGCGACGGCGACATGCTGGTCGCCCGGTTCAGCGCCGCCGGTGACGAAGAGTTCACGACCGTCG
Source organism: Sphingomonas changnyeongensis (assembly GCF_009913435.1). NCBI lineage: Bacteria > Pseudomonadati > Pseudomonadota > Alphaproteobacteria > Sphingomonadales > Sphingomonadaceae > Sphingomonas > Sphingomonas changnyeongensis. Next base: position 322,961 of record NZ_CP047895.1, read on the forward strand.
TGCGCTCGATCGGCGCAGACAGCGCCAATGCAGTCGCGGTCGGCAATGACGGCAGCATCTTTGTCGGCGGCCGCGCCGCCAGCGGCACCGGCGACGCTTTTCTGGCGCGGCTCGATGCAACCGGGCGGCTGGCAGAGCGCCGGACGATCAACAGCGGCAGCAGCGACACGGTGCGCGCGCTCCGCGTCGACAGCGACGGATCGCTGGTCGCGCTGACATCGGAAGGCGGCAATGCCGTTGTCCGCCGGATGAGCGGCACCGCGCTGTCGACCGATCTGGGTGAAATCAGCCTCGGACAGGCCGATGCCCGCGCGCTCGCGATCGGCCGCGACGGCACCATCGCCGTGGCCGGCGCGACCTCGACCGCCATCACCGGTGACGAGGTCAACACGCTGAGCGGCGCGCGCGACGGTTTTGTCACCCGCCTCAATCCCGGCCTGTCCAACGCCTCGACCAGCTATATCGGCACTGGCGGCGACGATCAGATCGACAGCCTGGCCTTCATGGGCGGCACGCTTTATGTCGGCGGCCGCACGACCGGGGATCTGGGCGGCACCCGTGCCGGGCCGGTCGACGGCTTTGTCGCGCGCGTGAACAGCGGCACCGGCACGGTTGAAAACATCAATCAATGGGGCCGGGCCGGTGTGCGCACCGAAGCGGTGCAGGTGGCCGCCGCCCCGGGCGCGGACACGGCGATCGGCGCGTTCGGCTTCCGCCGCGGCACGATCAACCCGGAGGATTCGACCAGGCTGGTCGCGCAGACGAGCCTCAGGCCCGGCGACGAATTCTCGTTCCGCGTCAATGGCGGCGCGGTGCGGCGCATCACCATCGCGGCAAACGACACGCTGACCAGCCTGGCCGACCGGATCCGGCTGGCCGCCAGCCGCGAGGTCACGATCTCGACCCCGCGTCAGGGCGACGGCAATGTGCTGCGCATCGAGGCGCGCGCCGGCAACAGCATCGAGCTGATCGCCGGCCGCGAAGGCCGCGACGCGTTGCAGAAGCTGGGCATGGCACCGGCGCGGCTGGTCGCATCGGCCCCGATCCCCGACAATGCGCCGCGCGTGCGGCCGGGGGCAATTACGGGCTGGACCTGTCGGCCGCGCTCGACATTTCGACCGCCGACGGGGCCAAGCTGGCGCTTGGCCGCGTTGAATCGGCGCTCTCGACCTCGCAGAGCGCCTTCCGCTCGCTGTTCTGGGACAAGAACAAGGAAGCGATCGTCAACGACAGCGGCAAGACCGGGCGGGTGTCGCCCTATCTCGCCGCCCAGGCCAGCCGCTATCAGGATGCGCTCCGGCGTCTGGGCGGCGGCTCCACCTTCACCGGATTCTGACCCAATGGCGCAGCCCCCCGCTCTGATCAAAGGCATCACCCAGTCGATGCGCCATCTGGCCGATCGCCAGCGGGTGATTTCGGAAAACATCGCCAACAGCGAGACGCCCGGCTACAAGGCGCGCGACGTGCGCACGCCCGATTTCGGCGCGATGCTCAACATCCGTTCAGGCCGCGCGGCAGTTGCCCGGCCGACCGTCGCGATCACCAGCAGCATGGCCGCGCTTGGCGCACGCGGGCCGAGCATCGGCGGCAATGTGATCCGCGACACCGACATCAGCGAGACCAAGCCCGATGGCAACAATGTCACGCTCGAAGACCAGCTGCTGCGCATGGGCCAGGTGCAGGCCGATTTCACGGCGATGACCAGCCTCTACCGCAAGCAGATGGGCCTGATCAAAAGCGCGATCGGCCGCAACGGCAACTGACGATCGTCAGACCCCCGTCATGACCAGAACGCCCCGGCCCCGCCGGGGCGTTTGCGTTTGCGGGCATCGGCCCGCCGGCATGGCAGCGGCGGGCCGATCGCCGGACAGGCAAACGCCCCCGGCCGCATCCGGCCGGGGGCGCAACAGTCTGGCGGGCGGCAAGCGCGCGCGACGTTACAGGCTGGTGTTGACCGAGATCGGCGTCGCCTGATCCATTTCGAACAGCCCGCCGGCCGCGCCATAGGTCTGGCGGCGGGTGCCCGACAGGCGCTTTGCCTCTTCGGCAATCGCATCCATGATGTCGCGCGACAGGTCGATCTGGCGCGACAGCATCCGGGCATTGTCGGCGGCGACATCCTGCAGCTCGTCCAGCGCCTCGATCAGCACCGCACGCGGCTCGGGAGCCATGGTCTCGCGCCAGTCCGGCTGTTCGCGGGCAAGGGCCGCCATCTGCGTCTCGAGCGTTGCCGTCAGCTTCAGCTTGGCGGCTGCGACCGGCTCGATGTCGCGGCTGCGCCCGGCGGTGGCGAGCAGCCCCGTCTCCTCGCGCATCAGCGCATTGAGCGACTGGATGGTCTCGATCATGTCATCGATCATTTTGTCTGTCCCTGAAGGCGGATGATCTGGTCCATCACCGCGGGCGCAAGGCCAAGCCCGCCGCGGCGTGAAATCTCGTTGCCCAGCTGTTCGGCCAGGATGCCGCGGAACATTTCCTCGCCATGCCCGCCGCTGAACTGGTCGCCGACTTCGACGCTTTCCATCATCAGCTTGGTCATCTGGCCGATGAACACCGCCTCGAACTCGCGCGCGGTCTTGGCGGCGCGGGCGCGGCCGGGGTCTTCGGTGACAGCGGGCGCGGGGGCCGTTGCCGGCTGGGCAGGCAGGGGCGGAATGCCGGACATTATTGCACCTCGATCTCGGCCTGCAGCGCACCTGCGCTCTTGACCGCCTGAAGGATGGTGATCAGGTCGCGCGGGCTGACGCCCAGCGCATTGAGCCCGCCGACCAGCTGGCGCAGCGACGTGCCCTCGACCATGCCGAGCGAGCGGTTGGCGCCGTCATCGACCTCGATCGAGGTGCGCGGCAGCACCACCGTCTGGCCGTCGGACAGCGGCTCGGGCTGGGACGCGACCGGCGCTTCGGACACGCTGATCGTCAGCCCGCCCTGGGCGATGGCGACCGGGCTGACCTTGACATCGGCGGTCATGACGACGGTGCCCGCCGCCTCGTTGATGACGATCCGCGCCGGCTGGTCGACCGCGACCTCGAGATTTTCGACCTGGGCGTAAAGGTCAATCAGCGGCGTGCGCTCATCGGGCGCGCGCAGTTCGACCGTGGCCGGATCGAGCACCGCCGCCGCGCCCGGAAAACGCCGGCCGATGGCGGCGGCGACGCGCTGGGCGGTGGTGAAATCGGGATTGTGGAGCGCAAGCTTGAGGCTGGTGGCGGAGCGCAGCGCATAGGGCACTTCGCGTTCGACGATCGCACCGCCGGCGATGCGCGCCGACGTCAGCACGCCGCGATTGACCTGTGCCGCCGCACCCTGGGCGCGAAAGCCGGATACCGCGACCGGACCCTGGGCCACCGCATAGACCTCGCCGTCCAGCCCCTTGAGCACCGAGGCGATCAGCGTCCCGCCCTGCAGGCTGGTCGCATCGCCCATCGCCGAGACCTGGACATCGATGGTCGATCCGGCGCGGGCAAAGGGCGGCAGCGTCGCCGTCACCGACACGGCGGCGACGTTCAGGATGCGCAGCTGGGTGCCGCGGATATTGACCCCCATGCGCTCGAGCATCGCCTGCACCGATTCCTCGGTGAACGGCGTGTTGAGCACGCGGTCGCCGGTGCCCGCCAGCCCGACCACCAGGCCATAGCCGACCAGCTGGTTGGACCGGACATTTTCGACGGTGACGATATCCTTGATCCGCGGGGCCGCATCGGCGCGCGTCTGCGGCCAGAGGGCGGCGATCAGGACCAGCAGGGGAAGAAGACGCATAATGTTCCGTCGAAAAGGGTAAACGGCACTCTTTTCTCTTATAGAAGAAGAAAGGCCGTTTTTTCGGTCAGGAGGCAAAACTGCGTATCGAGGGAACCGCCGCGCTGCTTCAGGCCCTGATCGCCGTTCATCCGGCGAAGCGGGTCGATGCGCCGCAGTTCCAGCCCGGCGCAGCCCCGCCGCCCCCCGCCGGGCAGAGCGCGGTCAGCCCGCCCGTCCAGTCGGTGCAGATGCTGGTGGCGCTGGCCGCCGCCGGGCCGGAACCCGACCGCCGGGCAGAGATTGCCCGCCAGGCCGAACAGGGCGTCAATGCCCTCGAAACGCTGCACCGCGCGCTCATCGCCGGCACTGTCGGCCCGCAAAAGCTGCGCGAACTGCGCGAATGGACGCGCCGGCGCGACCGCTCACCGGATACGGCGCTGTCGACGCTGCTCGACGAGATCGAGCTGCGCATCCTTGTTGAACTCGCCAAGCTCGAACGGCGCGGCTGAACGGCGACGCCGCGACGCTGTCGCCGCGTTCTTGCGCCCTCTTCTTCTTGTCTGTCGCCGGTAGCGGCGCGCTTACGCCGCCTTGCGCTTGCGGGCGAGGCTCATGACGTAGGAGATGATCTCGGCAACCGCCGCATAATGCTCGACCGGGATCGGCCGGTCGATCTCGGCGCTTGCATAAAGCGCGCGGGCCAGCGGCGGGCTTTCGATGATCGGCACATCGGCCGCGCCCGCGACCTCGCGGATCTTGAGCGCGATGGCATCGACGCCCTTGGCGACGACGATCGGCGCGCGCATCGCGCCATGTTCATATTTGAGCGCGACCGCATAATGGGTCGGGTTGGTGACGACGACGCTGGCCGTCGGCACCGCCGCCATCATCCGCTTGCGCGCACGCTGGAGACCGATCTGGCGCTGGCGCGCCTTGACCTTGGGGTCGCCGTCGCTTTCCTTATGCTCGTCCTTCACCTCCTGCAGCGTCATGCGCATCTTGGCGAGGAAGGCGCGGCGCTGATAGACAAAGTCGAACGCGGCGATCGCCCCGACCAGCACCAGCACGCATTTGACCAGCGTGACGACCAGCGCGGCGGCGGTGCGCGCAATCTCGATCGGTTCCATGCCAACGAGCGAGTCGATGGCGGCGGCATGCGGCCACAGCACAAACACGCCGATGGCGATGACCGCGGCCGATTTGGCCAGCGTCTTGGCGAACTCGACCAGCCCCTGCTTGCCGAAAATGCGGCTGAAGCCGGTGAACGGATTGAGCTTGCTCCATTTGGGTTTGACGCGCGCCCAGGCGATGGTCGGCATGCCCTGCGAAAACCCGACCAGCAGGGCAAAGCCGAACAGCACGGCCAGCACCGGGCCGATCGCCATCATCAGTTCTGCTGCAATGTGGATGGCGAAGCGGCTGGCATCGAGCGGATCGAGCCGGATCTGGTCGGCATTGCTCCAGATCCGCACCGCCATCCGCGCCAGCGCGGTCAGCGCGCCCAGCCCCAGCGATCCGAGCACGGTGAACATGGCCGCGAACATGATCGCATGGCGCATTTCCGGGGCGGTGGCGACATCGCCCTTCTTGCGCGCATCCTCGAGCCGCTTGGCGGTCGGCTCCTGGGTTTTCTGATCCTTGTCGGCCTCTGCCATCGGTCAGGCGAAGCCGTTGCTCATCCATTCGGCAAAGGATGCCGAAAAGGCGGTGAGGATTGCCCCCATGGTGACGGCGAGCAGCGCGATGCCGATCAGGATGTTGAGCGGCTGCGCGATGAAGAAGATCTGGATCGCGGGCGCGAGCCGCGCCGACAGGCCGAGCGCGACGTTGAACACGATGCCATAGACCAGAAACGGCCCGGCGATGCTCACCGCCAGCATCATCGCCTTGCCGGTGGTCGCGACCGCCAGCCGCGCCAGTTCGCCGGCATCGGGCACGACCCCGAGCGGGAAAAACTCATAGGAGCGCACGATCGCCGCGATCCACATGTGATGCAGGCCCATCGCCATGCAGAACAGCACGGCGGCGAGCGCGATCAGCTTGGCGAGCAGCGGCGTCTGGCCGCCGAGCGAGGCGTCGAACACCAGTGCCGAGCTGAGCCCGGTCTGCAGGCTGATGATCGCCCCGGCCATGATGATCGCCTGGAACAGCAGCTTGACGAGCATGCCGAGCGCAAGGCCGATGCCCAGTTCGACCAGCACCAGCCCAAGCAGCTGCGCATCATTGCCGGCCACGGGCAGGACGCGCGCCGACAACAGCCCCCACAGCGCCGCCGTCATGCCGAGCGCGCCCATCAGGCGCAGGCGCATCGGCACCGCATCTTCGGAAAACACCGGCAGCAGCATCAGCACCGCGCCGACGCGCGCGAACAGGATCAGAAAGCCGGTCGCCTGGACGGGCAGATCGGCATACATAGGCTCAGCCCTTCACGATCCGGCTGACAATCTCGGCCATGAAGCCGGACAGCGCCTGCCCCATCATCGGCAGCGTCATCAGCAGCACGACACCCATCACCAGGATCTTGGGAACGAAGGTCAGCGTCATTTCCTGGATCTGGGTCAGTGCTTGCAACAGGCCGATCGCGACGCCGGTGATCAGCGACGCGATCAGCAAGGGGCCGGAGACCGCCAGGATCAGCATCAGTGCTGCCCTGGCGATCTCCATGACATCGGCTGCCGCCATGTCAGATCTGCATCCGCATGATGTCGGTATAGGCGTTGACCACCTTGTCGCGCACCGCGATCACCGTATCGAGCGCGGTTTCGGCCGCGCCGATCGCGGTCACGACGTCGATCAGGTCGCCCTTGCCGGCCACCTGGGCGGCGCTCGCCGCTTCGGCGGTGCGCAGGCTGTCGGCGGCGTTCGACACCAGATTGTCGACCATCGCGCCAAAGCCGCCTTCCTCGCCGGCACTGGCCCCGCCCGCAGCGGCAGCGCCGCCGGTCTTCAGCCCCGTCCCGACCCCGAGCGCGCGGCCATAGGCCGACGCCGCATCAAGTGCGCCAAGCGACATAGTGATACTCCTGTAAGTGGCGATTATTTGATCAGATCGATGGTGCGCATCGTCATCGTGCGCGCGGCCTCGATGGCGTTGAGATTGGCCTCATAGGACCGCTGCGCGGCGCGCATGTCGGCGCTTTCGACCAGCCCGTTGACATTGGGGCGCTGGATATAGCCCTGCGCGTCCGCCGCCGGATGACCCGGCTGGTAGATGCGCTGGAACGCCGATTTGTCGGTGGTGATGGTGCTGACCTTGACGCTGGTCGCGCCCTCGGCACCCTTCACATCGGGTTTGAACACCACGACGCGGCGGCGATACGGGTCGCCCCCCGGCGTGCGCGCCACCGAATCCGCATTGGCGAGATTCTCGGCGATCACCCGCATCCTCAGGCTCTGCGCCCTGAGGCCGGATGCTGAGATATCGGTACTGGTCTTCAGGTCCATCATCAGGCTCCCGCCGGGGACTGCCCGGCCGCTTCCCCCTCCTTATAGGCAGATTTTGCCTAGTCGGGCCGGGCAGGCGGAAAATCTCTCCTATAAGTCGAGGTGAAAGGGAGACCGCAATGTCGGCGCTTGAAGAAGTCAGCGTACAAATGTCGGTGGTGCTGGGCTCGACCCGCCTGCCCATCCGTCACATCCTTACCATGGGCCGGGGGCCATGATCCCGCTCGACTGCGGCTATGACGATCCGAGCGAGCTGCATGTGAACGGCACGCTGATCGCACTCGGCAAGGTGCATGTGAACGGCGACCGCATGTCGCTGGAAATCACCCATATGGTCGAACGGGGCGGCTGATGGACCTGTTCGCACTCATGCGGATGCTGGGGGCGCTGCTGCTGGTGCTCGGTCTGATGGCGGTGGGGCTGTGGGCGGTCCGGCGCTATAATCTGCGCCTGCCCGGCCGGTTCGGCGGCCATCAGCCGGGGCGCATCGAACTGGTGGAGCGCACCGCGCTCGACGCGCGCCGTTCGGTTGCCCTGCTGCGCCGCGACGGGCGCGAGCATCTGATCCTGATCGCGCCCGAGGGCAATCTGGTCATCGAAAGCACGATCCTGCGCGACGATATCGACCATGCGGCCGAGGCAGAGCGGCTGCGCATCGCCGAGGAAAAGCGCGCCGCCGCAGCCGCCGCCATGGCCCAGACCAAGGCCGAGCTGGCGCAGATGCGCGACAGCTTTGCCCAGATGGTCGACGGCGCGCGCGACCGGCTGGCCGAACATACCGCCCCGGCATTCACCCTTGCGGGCGATGCGATCGACAGCGTGTCGGCGCTGGCCGGGCTGGTGCTGCACGGGCCGGACATGCCGGTTGCCGGTGACGCGGCGCCCGAGGCGGAAGCGCCGGTTGCTGCCGCCCCTGCCCCTGCGGCACCGCTGACGGTCGTGCAGATGACGCCGACCGCGCCGCGCCGCGTGCGCCGCCGCAGCCTCGCCAAGGCGGCCTGAACATGCGGTTTTTGAAGCTGATGCTGCTGGCGGTGTGCCTGCTCGCGCCCAGCCTCGCCTGGGCGCAGGCGGCGGGCGCCGATGCCGCGGCCGGCGCATCGGCGACGATCAGTCTGGGCGAAGGCTCGCTGACCAGCCGGGCGATCCAGCTGGTCATGATGCTGACCGTGCTGTCGCTGGCGCCGGGCATCCTGATGACGGTCACCTGCTTCACGCGCATCGTCGTCGCGCTGTCGCTGCTGCGCACCGGGATCGGCGCGCCGGGCGTGCCGCCCAACCCGGTGCTGATCAGCCTGGCGCTGTTCCTGTCGTTTTTCGTGATGACGCCGACCTTCGAGGCGGCGTGGCAGAACGGCGTCAAACCCTATAATGACGGGCGCATCACCGAAGAGGTGGCGTTCGAACGCACGTCGGAACCGTTCCGCCAGTTCATGCTCACCCATGTCCGCGCCGATGATCTGAAGCTGTTTTCGGACCTGTCGGGAAAGCCGGTGCCGGCGGCAAAGACGCCGCTGTCGACGCTCATTCCCGCCTTCATGATTTCCGAACTGCGCCGGGCGTTCGAAATCGGCTTTCTGCTGCTGCTGCCCTTCCTCGTCATCGACATGGCGGTGTCGGCGATCCTGATGGCGATGGGGATGATGATGCTGCCGCCCCCGTCAATCTCGCTGCCGATGAAGATCATCTTCTTCGTGCTGGTCGATGGCTGGGCGCTGATCGCCGGCTCGCTGGTCCGCAGCTTCGGCACCTGAGGCGGGACGGCGAGCGACGGCGACGGCCGCCGGGAACCGGTGTCAGCCTGCGCCGTCGACGAGTGCGGAACCCGCCAGCCAGGCGTCGAGGACGTCATAGGCCAGCGGTTCGGCAAAGGCGATGCCAACCTCCTCGCCCACCCAGCGGACGGTCGCCGCCTTGGCGGGCAGGCCCGGCACATGGATCTGGAGCACGTCATTGGGGCGCGGGGCGACCGGGATCATGATCTTGGCCCCGCCCAGCGAGATGTCGCACAGCCGCCCGGTCAGCCGCCGCCCGCGCAGCTCGACGGTCACCCGCGCCGTCGCCGCCACGCGCGGTCCGCGCGGCTGGCGGCTCTTCAGGATGCGGCTGACCGGCGCGGGCGCGGGCGCGACCAGCGCCGCCACCGCAACCGGCGCGTCGAACGACATGCCTGCCCGGCCGCCCTCCGCCCAGACGATCAGCCCGTCGAGCGGCGGATGGTGGCGGACCTCGACGCGCACCCGGTCGGCCGGGCGCAGCGCCACCGATGTTTCCAGCATCAACCCGGTTTCCGACAGGTTGCGGATGCGGCACAGCGCCTCCTGCCCGGCGGCGACCAGCTTGGCGACGATCAGCAGCGAGACGGTGCGCTCGGCGCGCGGCCGGGCCGCGCCGGACGCCGGCCCGGCGGGATCGAAGCCGCGCGGCTGATAGGTCATGACGGATTGGCCTGGATGATCGCCACTTTGCGGACCACGCCCGCGCCGAACGCCTTGGGCGCGGCGGCGGCGACGATCTTGCGATAGCCTTCGAGATCGGCGAGCTGCCCGTCCGGCCCCGCCGCCAGCGGGGTGCGGAAGGTCTGCAGGTTGATCGCATGCAGCAGCAGCGGCATCCGCGCCTTCAGCGCCTCGGCCTGGTCGGCCGGCACCTGCAGCGCGGCGTCGATCGAGGTGTAGCCGGCCAGCCGCCCGTCGGGAAACACCAGCGGAACGAGCACGACCTCGGTCTTGATGAACGCGAGGTTCGCGTCCTCCTCGACAGGGGACTTGGGTTTCGCAGGCCCGGCTTCGGGCGCGGGCAGCATCTGGCCGACGCCAAAGGCGGCGCCGCCGCCCACACCCAGGCCGGCAATCAGCATCAGCGGAAGAAGAAGCGCGGGTTTCACGTCAGAACCTGAAGCTGGCGTCGCTCGGCAGCGGCGAGGATTCGGCCAGCAGCACGATGGTGATGCGCCGGTTCTCGGGCCGCTCGGGCTGATCGGGATAGACGGGCTTGGTCGCGGCGAGCGCGACGACTTCGGAGAAACGGTCGGGCGTCAGCCCGCCGGCGATCAGCGCAGCGCGCGCGGCGAGCGCGCGGTCGGCCGACAGCTTCCAGTTCGCCTCGCTCTGGCCGCCGGTCGCGTCGGTATGGCCCTCGATCGCGATGCGCACGCCGCTCTTGCCGATCTTGCGCGCGACCTCGGTCAGCATGTTGCGCGCATAGGCGTTGAGCACCGCGGTGCCGCCCTGGAACATCGACCGGTTGGCATCGTCCATCAGGCTGATGCGGAGCCCGTCGCGCGACTGCTGCATCGCGATCGTCTGGCGTTCGGACTTGGGCGTCGTCACCGGCTGGAGCAGCAGCTTCAGCTCTTCGGCCATCACCCTGAGCGACGGATCGGGCACAGCCGCGCTGCCGCCCCGGGCGGTGCCCTGGGTGGCGGCCTCGGCGGTCGGCTGGCCGTTCGAGGTCGGGTTGTCGGACTGGGCACGCCGTGTGCGTCCGCCCAGCCCCGGCTGACGGCCGCTCAGGCTCTCGATCGTCTCGCCGGGCTTGCCCGACGCGCTCGAGGGCGAAAAATATTCGGCCAGGCCCTGCAGCTTTTCCTGATCGGGATCGGCGATCAGCCACAGCAGCATGAAGAACGCCATCATCGCGGTCACGAAGTCGGCATAGGCGACCTTCCACGCGCCGCCATGATGGCCGCCGCCGACGACCTTCTTGACGCGGCGGATGACAATCGGGCGCGCGTCGGACGAGGATGACGGATTGGCCGCCATGTCAGGCCGCCTTCAGCACGTCTTGCAGACGCCGCTGCATGACCTCGAGCCGGATCTCGGCCACCGCATCCTGGCCACTGATGCCCTCGGCCAGCCGGTCGAGCAGCCCGGCGGTTTCGGAGATGCGCTGGACGAGCAGGTCGAACGCCTGCAGCTGCTCGGTATATTTGAGCGCCAGATATTCGTCACAGGCCAGCACATCGGCCAGCTGCTCGATCATCGTGCGCACGTCGCGGATCTCGGTCGCGAGCGCGGTGCACAGCGTGGGGGCGAGGCTGTCGATGTGAGACATTGAATGATCCCGATCTTGAAGTTTGTCGTTGGTCGCAAAGGGCTCAGAACAGTTCGAGATCGCCGCCTGCGGCGACCGGCTTGGGCGGCTTGATCTGGATCGGCGGGGCCTGGGCCACACGCGAGCAGCGCGACTTGCCCTCATAGGCCAGAAACTCGACCCGCCGGGCGAAATTGCCGCCGACATCCTCATGCGCGATGGCGATGCCTTCGGTCTGGCAGAAACGCCGGGCGAAGCTGGCGTTCTGGCTGCCGATCGATCCCAGCCCGGCGACGACATTGGCGCCGCCATAGATATGCGCCTTCAGCCGGTCGCGCGACGCGCCGCGCGCCATCAGCGCGTTGATCAGCACTTCCATCGCATGCACGCCGTAACGCTGCATGTCCTGGGGCGACACATCATGTCCCGCGCTCGGCTCGCCGAGCAGGAAATGGTTCATGCCGCCGATCCGCGACACCGAATCCTGCAGGCACACCGCAATGCACGAGCCCAGCACCGTCGAGACGATGACATTGGCCTCGCTGACCACGGCATGTTCGCCCTGGACGATCGGGACACGGCGCATCGCGGCCGCGCTCATGTCAGCTCACCGAACACGCGCTCGATCTTTTCCTTGAGGGCGGCGGGGGCAAAGGGTTTGACAACATAGTTGTTGACCCCGAGCGCCGCCGCCCGCTGGACGATTTCACGGTCGGACGAGCCGGTGAGCATGATGAACACCGTCTTGCCGATGACCGGGTCCTTGCGGACCTCCTCGAGCAACTGGAGCCCGTCCATCTCGGGCATGTTATAGTCCGAGATGATCAGGTGCACGCGGTCGCTCTTGACCGCGCTCAGCGCCTCGACGGGATCCGCCTTGTCGCGCACGTCCTTGAACCCGAAGTCCTGGAGCGCGCGGCGGATCATCGCCCGCATGCTGGCCTGATCGTCGACGACCATCACCTTGATTGCCGCTGCAGCTGGCATGCCTTACTCTCCACCCACTTATTTGCGGCACGCGCCGAGGATCGCCTCGGGCATGGCCGAAAGATTCACCTGACGCTCGACTGCGCCCGCCTCGAATGCCGCGCGCGGCATGCCGTAGACGACGCAGGTATCCGCACTCTGGCCGAAGGTGCGCGCCCCGGCCCGGCGCATCGCCAGCAGCCCGGCCGCGCCGTCCTGACCCATCCCGGTCAGGATCGCGCCGACCGCGCCGGCCCCGCGCCTTGCGACCGAGTTGAACAGCACATCGACCGCAGGCCGGTGGCCGCCGACCGGATCGCTGGGCACCAGCTTGATGCGCGGCTGGCTGCTGTTGACCATCTCCATGTGGCAGGCCCCGCCCGGCGCGATATAGACATGGCCGCGCTCGACCGCCTGGCCGTCGGTCGCCTCGACCACCGTCATCGGCGCCGCCGCGTTCAGCCGGGCGGCAAAGCCGCCGGTAAAGGCAGCCGGCATGTGCTGGACGACCAGCACCGGCGGGCAGTCGGCGGGCAGCGAGCCGATCAGCGAGAACAGAGCCTCGACCCCGCCCGTCGACGCGCCGATGGCGATGATGACATCGCGATACTGGCCGTTGATCGCCGCCGGCTTGGGCGTGGTCGGTGCGCCGCCCGGGCGGACCCGCGAGCGCGCCGCGCTTTTGACCGTGCGGCGCAGCAGATCGGCATCGCGCATGATGTCGGCGGCATTGCCCGACGGTTTGGCGATGCAGTCGACCGCGCCTAGCCGCAGCGCCTCGATCGTGACCTCGGTGCCGCGCCCGGTGAGCGTCGAGCACATCACCACCGGCATCGGGCGCAGGCGCATGATCTTTTCAAGGAAGGACAGGCCGTCCATCCCCGGCATCTCGACATCGAGGGTCACGACATCGGGGTTCATGTCCTTGATGATCTGGCGCGCGCTGTGCGGTTCGGGGGCCAGCCCGACAACCTCGATCTCCGGGTCGGACCCGAGGATGCGGTTGAGGGCGGCGCGCATCGACGCGCTGTCGTCGACGATGACGACCCTGACGGGAGAAGCAGTCTTGACGGGGGACGCGATCACGCTCCGGCTCCATTTTTCACATAGATTGTCTGTCCGCACGGGCTCATGCCGTGCTGCGCGGGGCCGATCAGGCGTTCGGAATGGCCGATATAGAGATACCCCCAGGGGCGAGCTGATCGACGAGCCGCATCTCCAGCTCGCGCTTCGCATCGTCCTCGAAATAGATCATCACGTTGCGGCAGAAGATGACGTCATATTGCTGGCGCATCGGCCAGTCGGCGAACAGGTTGAGCAGCCGCGCGGTGACCAGGCTGCGCGCCTCCTCGACCATTTCGAACCCGCCCTGCACCGGCCGCATCCACGCCCGGCGATAGGGCTCGGGGATCGCCTCGGCGGTGGCCGCCGGATAGAAGCCGCGCGCCGTCGCCTTGACCATCGGCGGCGAGATGTCGGTCGCCAGCAGCTTCACATCCGCGCCGCGCAGCCAGCCGGCATGGCTGCGGTCGGTGCCGAGCAGGCACATGGCGACCGTGTAGATCTCCTCGCCCGACGAGCAGGCGGCCGACCAGATCCGCACCGGCCCGCGCCGGGCACGGTCCTTGAGCATCGGCAGCGCTGTTTCGCGCAGATGGTCGAAATGATGGACCTCGCGGAAGAAATGCGTGTGGTTGGTGGTGAGCGCCGTCACCATCTCCCCGCGCTCGACCGGGTTGGTCTCGACCAGCTTCACATAGTCGCGGAACGTCGCCAGCCCATGTTCGCGCAGCCGGCGCGACAGGCGCGAGTGCACGAGCGTCATCTTGGCCGCGGTCAGGTGAACGCGGCTTTCTGCCAGCATGATGCGCGCGATCGCGTCGAACTCGGCCCGGCCGAGTTCGGCCTCGCCGCCAAGCGGCGATGCGTGCGCGACGGCACCGGACAAGGGCGACGCCGTCATGCTCACGCAGCCAGATCCAGCTGGCGGGTGACGTTGAGCGCATCGAGATCGAGCAGCAGCACCATCGCGCCCTCGTCCGAGGCATCCTGCTGGGCACGGGTCTGCGCCTTGACGAGACCGGCGACCACGCCCGGTTCGGCCAGATCGATATCGGGCGCGGGCTGCACCTGGTTTTCGCTGATCGACACGATGTCGGCGACTTCATCGACCAGGAAGCCGGCCTGCTTGCCATCGCTGACGACGACCAGGATGCACGACCGGGCGTGCGGCACGCTCGGTTCCCAGCCCAGCCGTTCGGCAAGGCCGATGATCGGAATGACGGTGCCGCGCAGGTTGGCGACGCCCTTGATATACCCCGGCACGCCCGGCAGCGGCGTCGGCTCTTCCCATTCGCGGATCTCGATCAGCGCACTCATGTCGATGCCGAAGATACGGTTCGACAGGGTGAAGGTGACGATCTTGCGCTCGGCGGAGTTCACATTGGTCGTGGTCATGCTGCCAGTCCTTTCGGGGTCGCGCGGCCACCGACCGGATGGGCCGCGACAAGGGCTTCGATATCGAGGATCAGCGCGATCGACCCGTCGCCCAGCACGGTGGCGCCACCAAGGCCACGGATCGGGTAGAGATTCTGGTCGAGGCTCTTGATCACCACCTCGCGCCGGTCGTCGATCGTATCGACCATCAGCCCGACCAGGCCGGCGGTGTCGCTTTCGACGACGATGACCAGCGAATCCTCGGGCTCGCGGCTGTGCGCGGAATGGATGCCAAAGACATCGGCGAGCCTGCGGACCGGCAGATAGGACCCGCGCAGCTCGATCACCTCGTCCTGCGGCGACACGCGCTGCACCTGGCCCGGTGCGGGCTGGACCGATTCAACGACGCTCGCCAGCGGCAGCACGAAACGCTGGCCGCCCAGCCGGACGATCATCCCGTCGAGAATGGCGAGGGTGAGCGGCAGGATCATCGTGAACGACGTCCCTTCGCCCGGCACCGACGCGATCTCGACGCGCCCGCCTAGCGCCTCGATGTTCGAGCGGACGACGTCCATGCCGACGCCGCGCCCGGAAATGTTGGACACGACCTCGGCGGTCGAGAAACCCGGGGCGCAGATCAGCTGGTCGATTTCCTCGTTGGTCAGCTGCGCGTCGGGCGGGACAATGCCCTTTTCGATCGCCTTGGCGCGCACCCGCGCCCGGTCGATCCCGCGCCCGTCATCGCTCACCCGCACGATGATGCGGGCGCCCTTCTGTTCGGCGGACAGGCGGATCGTGCCTTCGGCGGGCTTGCCCTTGGCGATGCGGTCCTCGGGCTTTTCGACCCCGTGGTCGACCGCATTGCGGATCATGTGGGTCAGCGGGTCGCCGATCTTTTCGATCACGGTCTTGTCGACTTCGGTCGACTCGCCCGACACCTCCAGCACCACCTTCTTGCCGGTTTCGGTCTGCAGGTCGCGCAGCATGCGCGGCACGCGCGAAAACGCCTGCCGGATCGGCTGGGCGCGCAGCGACATCACGCTATCCTGGATCTGGCGCGTCAGCCGCGACAGCTGGGGCAGCTCGACCCGTTCCTGATCCTGCGGGGCCAGCCGGTCGGCAAGGATCGAGTTGCGGATCACCAGCTCGCCGACCAGGTTGAGCAGCTGGTCAAGCTTGGCCAGATCGACGCGGATGGTGAGCGACGCCGGCTCGGTCGCACGTTCCTGGCGCTCAGCGGCCGGAGCCGCAGGCGTGGCGGGTGCAGCGGCCGGCGGCACCAGCGCCAGCGCCGGCTTGGCCGGGGCAGCCGGCTCGGCTTCGGCAGCCGGCGGGGTGGCCGGTGCCGGCGCGGGAGCGGGCGGCGGCGCGGCGGCGGGTGTCGCGGCGACAGGCGCGGCCGGCGCGGGAGCGGGCGCGGGCGGCGCGTCGAGCGCCTCGCCCTCGCGGCTGATTTCGATCACCGAATCGGGCGCGACAAAGTCGAAGCATTCGCGGATCTCGTTCTCGGCGACCGACGCGGGCACCGACAGCGTCCAGGCGATATAGCCCTCGGCCGCTTCCATCTCGCGCAGCGGCGGGATCGCGCTCACATCGGCGGCAACGACCCGGCCATCGAGCCGCTCCAGCTCGCGAACCGTGAGCAGCGGTTCGGCGCCATTGGCCATCGCGGCGCGCGACGGCTTGAAATAGACGCGCCACGGCAGCGGTTCGGGATCGAGGTCGTCGAGCGAGACCGACACCGGCTCAAAGCCGAACGGATCGTCGAGCGCCTCGATCGACACCGTCACCGGCACAAAGCCGAATTCGTCGCCCTGATCGCTGGCGGCGGGGGCCGCCGCCTCAGGTGCGGGGGCAGCGGGTTCGGGCGCGGCAGGCGCGGCACCGGCGTCGCCGACGCCCTTGTTGGCCAGCACCTCGTCAAGCGTCGCCAGCATCGCGGCGTCGGCAGGCGGCGCGGACTGTTCCTGCGCGGCCTGGACATGGTCCGACAGGATGTCGAAGGCGCGCAGCAGCACCTGCACGACGCCAGCCGACGGCGCGATGCGGCTGGCGCGCACCTCGTCGAGCACATTCTCGAACCGGTGCGAGAAGGCGAGCAGTGCTGCATGGCCGAACGCGCCCGAACCGCCCTTGATCGAATGGACGGCACGGAACACGCCGGCGATCGTTTCCGAAGAGGTGTCGCCATCGGCCATCGCCGACAGCCCCTGTTCGGCCGCGATCAGCCCTTCGGCGCATTCCTCGAAAAAGATCGCCTGGATTTCGTCGAGCTCGTCGCTCACGGGCACACACGGCGGATCGCCGTCCCCAGCTTTTCCGCATCGAACGGCTTGGTGATCCAGCCGGTCGCCCCGGCTTCACGGGCGCGGGCCTTTTTCTCGTCGGAAAACTCGGTCGACAGCACGAGGATCGGCACGCCGCGGAAGCACGGCTCGGCGCGCACCGCCTCGATCAGCTGGAACCCGTCCATCTTGGGCATGTTGATGTCGGTGATCAGCAGGTCGGGCTTGACCTCGTGCATCCGCTCCAGGCCATGTTCGCCGTCATTGGCGGTTTCGATGGTGAAGCCCTGCGCACCCAGCGACGCCTTCAGCAGCATCCGCATGCTCGCCGAATCATCGACGGTCAGGATCAGCTTGCTCATTGTTCCCGTTCCTTTTCCATCTCAAGGCCAAGCGGCTCTCCAAGCCGGCAGGCGGCCACCCGCGCGAGAAAGGCCTCGCTGGGCGCGTTGATCGCAAAATGAAGACCCTCGGCCTGCGCATGGGCGCGGGCCGCGACGAGCAGCTGCAGCATGGCCTGGCCGACATTTTCCACCTGCGACGCATCGATGGTCATGTCGGCATTGGCGTCCGCCGCGTGAACGAAGCGGGCCTGCAGGTCTTCCGCCGCAACGGTGGTGCCGTTGGCGGGAAGCACGATGGGCTGACCGGCCCCGGCCGGATCAGGCAGCGATGGCGTTGATGTCATTCTTGGCCTCGTCGAGGGCTGTTTCGAGCTGCTGGAAGCTGGGTGCGTGGGCCGACGGGGTCAGCCGGCGCGCGATCTCGGTCGCGACCTGGATCGGCACGCCCTGGGCGTAGGCAACGATCGCGGCCTTGACGATGGTGTAGGGCTTGGAATCCTCCTCGATCACCTCGGCGAGCTTCGACGCGAGCGGCCCGACCAGGCAGTAGGAGAGGAGAACCCCGAGAAAGGTGCCGACCAGCGCGCCGCCGATCATCGCGCCGAGGATCTCGGTCGGCTGGTCGATCGAGGCCATGGTCTTGATGACGCCCAGAACGGCGGCGACGATGCCGATCGCCGGCAGGCCGTCGGCCATGCTCTGCAGCGCGTGCTGCGGGGCCATTTCCTCATGATGGTGGCGCTCGATATCGGCCTCCATCGCCTCGGCCAGCTGGTTCGGGTCATCGAAGCTGACCGTCATCATGCGCACATAGTCGCAGACGAACTCGATCAGGTGATGGTCGGCCAGGATCTTCGGGTAGCGCGAGAAGATCGCGCTTTCTTCCGGATTGTCGATGTGCGGCTCGATGCCGGTCGCGCCCTTCTTCTTGAAGGTCGTGAACAGGATGAACAGCATCGACAGCAGGTCGCGGTACAGCTCGGTCGTCCAGCGCGGCCCCTTGAAGGACCGCCCCAGCCCCTTGCCGGCCAGCTTCACCGTGTGCATCGAGTTCGCCACGAGGAACGCGCCCACGGCCGCGCCCCCGATCGCCATCATTTCGTGCGGCAGTGCGTGAAGGACGATGTCCATCTTGCCGCCCGAGATGATGAAGCTGCCGAACACGCAGCCCATGATGATGAGAAGTCCGATACCGTTGATCACATGCACCACCCGGCCGCAGCCGTCCTCCGACGAATATTGGTGTTATAGGATGAAAGCGGCCGGGCCGTCCGACGGGCGCCAGAATCTCGCACGGGACCGGTTGCGACCGCCTCTTTCCCCTGCCGCGCGGGTGCAGCGGAGCGACGGCATGCAGCGGCGGCAAGCCGTTTGCGGCAAGGAGTTGGGGCCGATTGCGCCCGGATCAGCGTTAATCGTCTAGAATGGGGGAAAAGACGGAGTGTCCGAATGTCTCTCGCGACCTATCAGCGCGTCCGCAGCATGGCGGAAACCCCGCGGGCGATGGAATATCGCCTGATCGGCCAGATCACCGGCGAACTGCTTGGTGCGTGGGAAAACGGGCTGCGCGGCCCGGCGCTGATGCCCGCGCTGCACCGCAACCGCGAAATGTGGAGCACATTTTCCGCCGCCTGCGCCGCGCCCGGCAACGAACTGCCCGACCAGCTGCGCGCCGCGATCATCTCGCTCGCCCTGTGGGTCGACCGCTTCACGACCGACGTCGTGGCGGGCCGCGACACGATCGAGCCGCTGGTGATCGTCAATCGCTCGATCCTCGAGGGGCTGGGCCAGGGCCGGGCCGTCGCCGCCTGACAGCGCGCCCGCAGGCCGGCGGGATCAGACCTCCGGCCGGTCCGCGGTCATCCGGTCAAGATTGGCGAAGGCGATCCTGAGGACCATCAGCAGATTTTCATATTCATAGGGTTTTTCGAGAAAATCGCACGCGCCGGCGGCAAGCGCATCGACCGCCACGTTCACATCCTCGTGCGCGGTGATCATCACCACCGAAAATGGCAGCCGCTGCGCCACGATCTGTTCGAGGACGGCCAGCCCGTTCAGCCCCGGCATGTAATAATCGAGCAGCACCACACCCGGATCGAGCGACGCCGCGCAGGCCGCGAATTCTGTCCCGGAATCAAAGGCGTCGATATGGGCATCTGTCAGCGTCGCCAGCAGCAGCTGAAGTGACTGACGCACATCGGCGTCGTCGTCGACGATGTAGATATGCCGCATCCGACCTGTCTCTCTCCCCCTGAACGGCCGGTTCAAGAGCCGGACCTTAACCTTGGTTGCAACGCGCCTCAAGCATTGATGGGACGCCCCACCGAAAACTTCCGTTCCGGTTATGACTTGCACCCCGGCGCACCTGAGCTATGCTGGTCTAGTCACGTCGGCTTAGACGTTGATTTGTAACAGTAACGCGAAAGCCGGCACGTTGATCAAATGCCGGCCGCAGCGGCGGCAAAGGGTTCAGATGAGGTGACGGGGATCGCCGGCCCTGTGCATGATGTGCCGGCCACCGCGCCGGATAACGGCCGGCTGCCTGCCGCCACCGGTCACCCCACTTTGTCCCCCCGCGATCTCGACCCGATCATCCGCTTCGCAGCCGAGCTGTGCAGCGCGGATGGGGCGGCCTTTGCGCAGCCGCTGCCGGGCGGCGGGCATCTGCTCGTCGCGCGCACCGGCATCGTGCCCGAACAGCTGCCGCCGGGGCCGGACGAAGGCCTGCATGCCGATGGCATCAGCTGGGTGGCCGATCTCGACGCCGGGTCGCAGGGGCTGGGCGCTGCGCTCGCCGCCGCTGGCATCGCGGCCCGGTTCCTCGCCGAAGCGCCGGTGATCGACGATGGCGGCCAGTGCGCGGGGGTGCTGTTCCTGATCGCCGCTGCGCCGCGCCCCGCCGGGCTGACCATGGTCGAACGTCACGGGCTGGAGCTTCTTGCCGGGCAGATCCTCGGCCTCATCCGCCTGGCCCGCGCACGGGCGAACGAGGCGCGGCAGACCCAGCGGCTGCGCGCCCGGCAGGCGCGGCTGACCGACAGCCGCCGCAAGCTGGCCGAACTCTACCGGTCGGCCCCGGTCGGGCTCTACATGCTCGACCGCCGGCTGCGGTGCCGGCAGATCAACCCGCGCATGATCGCGATGCTCGGCATCTCCGGACGCGAAAATGCCCCGCTGCCGGCCGGCTTCAACGCGCTGATGGCGCCTGCCCACCGCCATGTGATCGAGCGCGGGGAAACCCTGACCGATCTGCCGGTCGAATATCTGCGCGACGGAGCCGATGCCGGCGACCCGCCGCGCGAGTTTCTGGCCAGCCTGTTTCCGCTGCGCCGCCGCGACGGCCGCACCCTCGGCCTGATCGGCGCGGCGCTCGACGTCACGGCGGCGCTTGCCCAGGAACGGCGGCTGCGCGAGGCCGAGGAACGCTACCGGCTGGCGCTGGGGGCGACGCGGGACGCGATCTGGGACTGGGATCTGGCGCACGACCGCATCATCTGGTCCGACGGCATCCAGAGCCAGTTCGGTCATATGCTTGCGGGCAACGAAACCCCGGTCGACTGGTGGACGGCGCATGTCCATGACGATGACCGGGCACGGGTGGTCGCCGATCTCCAGGCCAAGATCGACGGCACCGCCCTGCACTGGAGCGCCGAATACCGGTTCGCGCGGGCCGATGGCAGCTATGCGATGGTGCTGGATCGCGGCACGCTGATCCGCGACGAACATGGCCGGGTGATCCGCGCGATCGGGGCGATCCTCGACCAGTCCGAACGCAAGGCCGCCGAGGCCGAGCTGCGCGAGACGCAGGAGGATCTGCTGCGCGTCTCGCGGCTGACGGCGATGGGCGCGGTCGCAAGCACGCTGGCCCATGAGCTGAACCAGCCGCTGACCGCCTGCGCCAACTATCTCGCCTTGTTGCGCACCCCCAAGGCCGAGGCCGAGGATGGCCAGTATATCCGGCTGATGGCCGCCGAACGCGCGACGGCGGAGATTCTGCGCGCCAGCGAAATCGTGCGCCGCATCCGCCGCTTCGCCTCGACCGGCGAACTCAGCCGCCGCCCCGAACCGCTGGCGCCGGTGATCTGGCGGGCATGGGAATCGGTCAGACAGCTGCCGGGTGCGCAGGGGATGCAGTTCGAAGTGCGGATCGACAGCCCGGCCGCCATCGCCGCCATCGACCGTGTGCAGATCGAACAGGTGCTCAACAATCTGATGCGCAACGCGGTCGAGGCGATGGCCGGCCGGCCGGACCGCCGGCTGGTGATCGCCGCGATGCGCGTCGGCGAACAGAGCGTCATCCGGATCGCCGATAACGGCCCGGGGCTGACCGCCGAGATGAAGACGCATCTGTTCGAGCCGTTCCGCACCACCAAGGCCAGCGGCCTCGGCCTCGGCCTGCCGCTATGCCGCACCATCGTCGAGGCGCATGGCGGGCGCATCTGGGCCGAGGACGGCGCGGACGGCGGCACGGTGTTCGCGATCAGCCTGCCCGAAGACGTGCCGGGACAGGCGGAGCCCGCCGCGGCGACCTGACCGGCCAC
This sequence comes from Sphingomonas changnyeongensis, assembly GCF_009913435.1. Classification (NCBI taxonomy): domain Bacteria; kingdom Pseudomonadati; phylum Pseudomonadota; class Alphaproteobacteria; order Sphingomonadales; family Sphingomonadaceae; genus Sphingomonas; species Sphingomonas changnyeongensis. The sequence goes on from NZ_CP047895.1 coordinate 344,753, forward strand.
CCGCCTGCCCCCTATCTGTCCGCCGCCCGCGCCCCCGGCACGACGCCCGTCCTATAAGGGAAAGGGTAAATGACAGGCGGGACGGCATTGTGAAGGGCGTGATCTTCAACCTGGTCGAAGAGGTTGTCGCCGAGGCGTTCGGGGCGGATGCGTGGGACGCGATGCTCGACAGCGCCGGGCTGGACGGCGCCTATACGTCGCTCGGCAGCTATCCCGACGCCGAACTGACCGCGCTCGTGATGGCCGGCGCAGGGCTGACCGGTGCCGCGCCCGACGCGCTGGTCCGCGACATCGGCCGGCTGGCCATTCCCCGGCTCGAAGCGCGCTATCCGCAATTCTTTGCCGGGGCCGGCAATGCCCGCGCCTTCATCCTCGCGATCAACACCATCATCCATCCCGAGGTGCGCAAGCTCTACAGCGGTGCCCATTGCCCGCATTTCCATTTCGCAACGCATGGCCGGGGGCTGATCCTCGGCTATGACAGCCCGCGCCGCCTGTGCCACCTTGCCCATGGCTTTATCGACGGGCTCGCCCTGCGCTATGGCGAACAGATCAGCGTCAGCCAGCCGCGCTGCATGCATCGCGGCGATGCCATGTGCCAGCTGCAGCTCGACTGGGCATGACCGCACAGCCGATCCCGGGCAGCTTCGCCCCCGCGCGCGACCCCGATATGGTGATCCGTCGCCTGGAGGCGCGGCTGGCGCGCGAGCGGCAGGCGCGGCTGGCCGCCGAGGCGATCGCCGAAAAGGGCCTGCGCGACCTGTATGTCAGCCGCAACCGGCTCGAGCTGCTCTACCGCATCGTTCATATCGCCAACGAGACCGATGATCCGCTGACCGCGATCGGCGATGCGGTGCGCGAAATCTGCCTTGGGGCGGGATGGGCGTTCGGCCATGCGCTGGCGCTGGCGGGCGCGCGCCCTGAAGACGGGCTGCGCAGCACCGGGCGCTGGTTCGCGCAGATGCCCGATCAGCTGTTTCCCTTTCTCCACGCCTCGCAGCACCGCGTGTTCGGGCCGGAGACGTCGCTGGTCGGCCGGCTGCTCGGCGACCGGCGGCCGTGCTGGACCGGCGATCTGTCGGGCGACAGCGGCTTCACGCGCGCGGCCGCCGCACGCCGCTGCGGCCTTGCCGGCGCGGTGGTCGCGCCGGTGCTGGTCGGGTCGGAACTTGTGGCAGGGATGGAGTTCTTCCTCGCCGACAGCCAGCCGCCCGACCCCGAATGGCTGGAGCTGCTGGCCCAGGCCGGCGTGCAGATCGGCCGCGTCTTCCAGCGCGAGCAGCATGCCCGGCAGCTGATCGACAATGCGACCCGCGATCCGCTGACGCGCCTGCCCAATCGCGGCTATTTCGAACAGCGGCTGCACGCCGCCTTTGCGGCGGCGCACGCCAGCGGACCGGGCCGGGTCGCGGTGCTGTTCATCGATCTGGACGGGTTCAAGCTGGTCAACGACACGCTGGGTCATCCGGCCGGCGATGCGCTGATCAAGGCGGTGGCGGCGCGGCTGGGAGATGTCACCTCGCGGCTGGCGGCCGAACCCGGCATCGGCGATCTGCTGCTTGCCCGGCTGGGCGGGGACGAGTTCGTGCTGATGGTGGCGGGCGACGGCATCGCTGTGCGGGCCGAGGCGATGGCCGCTGCCGTGCACGAGGCACTGGCGCCCCGCCACCTGATCGCGGGCACCGAAGTGCGGACCATGGGGAGCATCGGCATCGCCATCGACGATGGCCGGAGCACCGACCCCGCCGACCTGATCCGCGACGCCGACATCGCGATGTTCGCCGCCAAATCGAAAGGCGCGGGCCGCACCGCGCTGTTCACCGCCGCGATGCACGCCGAAGCGGTGCGGCGGTTCGAGATCGAGACAGACCTGCGCGCAGCGATCGAGGACGAGGCGTTCGAGCTGCATTACCAGCCGATCGTCACCCTGGCCGACCGCGCGGTCGTGGCGTTCGAGGCGCTGCTGCGCTGGCGGCGCGCCGACGGGCGGCTGGAAATGCCCGATGCCTTCATTCCCGCAGCGGAGAAGAACGGCCTGATCGTCGCCATCGGCACCTGGGTGCTGCGCGAGGCCTGTCGCACGGCGGCACGCTGGCGCGCGCAGCTGGGCGGGCGGCATTTCCATCTGAGCGTCAACATCGCGCCGCAGCAGTTCCAGCAGCCCAACTTCACCGACCAGCTGTGCGCGATCCTGCTGGAAACCGGGGCCGATCCCCGCAACATCTGCCTCGAGCTGACCGAGAGCGCGGCGATGGTCAATCCGGCGCACGCCGCCGCCACCGTCGCGCGGCTGCGCCAGCTTGGCCTCAGGGTCAGTGTCGATGATTTCGGCACCGGCTATTCGGCGCTCGCCCATCTTCAGCACATGCCGGTCGATACGCTCAAGATCGACCGGTCGTTCATCACCGCGCAGCAGGCGGGCAATGCCGACTGGGCGATTGTCGGCGCGATGACCCAGCTGGCCGAGGCGCTGCAGCTGAACGTCGTCGTCGAGGGCATTGAAAGCGACTATCAGCTGGGCGAGCTGGAGCGGATGGGCTGCGGCTATGGCCAAGGCTGGCTGTTCGGGCGGCCAATGGCCGAAGCGGACGCCTATCGCATGATCGCGGCCAGCGCGGACGGGACCCGTGCGGAGGGGGCCGGACCGGCAGACGGCGCAGACCAAAGCTGAACCGGACACCCACGGCTTCGCCAGCGCGGCAATGGCCGGGCCATCGGATCGATTGTTGGGGAGTCGCTCAACAGCGGCGGTGGTGGACAGGGATGGATTCGAACCACCGTAGGGCGAAGCCCGGCAGATTTACAGTCTGCTGCCTTTAACCACTCGGCCACCTGTCCATGGGCCGCTGTCGAGCGAGGGCGCTCCCATGACGGCTCTCGGCGCGCCTGTCAATCGGCCTGTCGTCGACGCTTGAGGATCATGCCCTCCGGCCGGGCGGGGATGGCGGGGCGGGTTGTGCCGGGCGGGATCGCTGCTAAGCCCGGCGGGACAAGCCGCGCCACAAGGGAGGATAAATGCGCCGCATCGCACGCGCCCTGTTGATCGCCAGCTGCGCCCTCATGCCCATGACGCCCGTGCTGGCCGCCGCCGCGCGCGCGCAGGAGAACCGGGCCGAGACGATCAACCGGATCATCGACCAGGGGCTCAATCACAGCGAGGCGATGCTGATCGCCCATCATCTGACCGACCGAATCGGCGGGCGCATGACCAACTCGCCCGCCATGCGCGCGGCTGAACGCTGGACGGCGGACCGGTTCCGCGCCTGGGGGCTGGCGAATGTGCGGGCGGAGCCGTTCCGGTTCGGCCGGGGCTGGGAAATCCTGTCGTCGCGCGTCACCCTGGTGTCGCCGCGTCCGCTGGCGCTGACCGCCATCCCCGTCGCCTGGACGCCGCCCACGCCCGGCACGGTGCGCGCGCCGGTGATCGTCGCGCCGATCAAGCGCGAACGCGATTTCGCGGCCTGGAAGGGCAGGCTTGCCGGCAGGATCGTCATGATCTCGCTGCCCGGCACCGGCGACGAGCCGAACGAAGCGCCGTTCCGCCGCCTGTCCGACAGCGATCTGGCCGGGCTCGACCGGCTGGAGCCGCACCGCCACGACCCGGCGGAGATTGCCCGCCAGCTGCGCCGCGCCAGTTTCGATGCGAAGCTCGATGCGTTTCTGAAGGCCGAGGGCGCGGTCGCCTGGGTGCGCCGCTCCTATCGCGACGGCAAGCTGGTGCATGGCGAGGGCTATGGCTTTGCGCGCGGGGCGACCCCGTCGCTGCCCGGCATCGAGCTGGCCGCCGAGGATTATCGCCGCGTTGCGCGGCTGGCGCAGGGCGGCGAGCCGCCGGTGCTCGAAATCCTGAGCGATGTCCGCTTCGACGACAGCGACGAGAACGCCTATAACATCATCGCCGAAGTCCCCGGCACCGATCCCGCCGCCGGCTATGTGATGGCGGGCGCGCATCTCGACAGCTGGGTGGCCGCGGATGGCGCGGCCGACAATGCCGCCGGCGTCGCCGCGGTGATGGAGGCGGCGCGCATCCTGAAGACGCTCGGCATCCGGCCGAAGCGCACGATCCGCTTCGCGCTGTGGGCGGGCGAGGAACAGGCGCTGCTCGGCAGCCTCGCCTATGTGAACCGCCATCTCGCCAGCTGGCCGCCAATGCCCGAGGGGATGAGCGGCGACGAGGTCTATTACCGCGCGATCCATGCCTGGCCGATCACCCGCAAGCCGGGCGCCGCCGATCTGGCCGCCTATTTCAACATCGACAATGGCGCGGGGCGCATCCGCGGCATCCATGCCGAACACAATGTCGGCGCGGTGCCGCTGCTGCGCGACTGGCTGGCCCCCTTTGCCAGCCTGGGGGCGGGGCAGGTGGCGATCGCGCGCACCGGCGGCACCGACCATGTGTTCATGCAGCGCGCCGGCCTGCCGGGGTTCCAGTTCATCCAGGACCCGCTGGATTATGACAGCCGCATCCACCACACCAACGCCGACACCTTCGATCACCTGAAGGGCGACGATCTGCGCCAGGCGGCGACGGTGCTGGCGGGGATGCTGTTCCAGGCGGCTGACAGTGCCGAGCGGTTGCCGGCGATGCCGGCCCCGACCGAGCCTGTCGCCACCGATCCGTTCAAGGTCGAGGATCCCGACAATGCCCAGGACTGAACGCTGATGGCGCGCGGCCATCGTCCCTCGCGCCCGTCGGGCGGCCGTCCCCGTTTCTGGGGCCGGCACGCCGTTGGCGCGGCGCTCGCCAATCCCGCCCGGCGCGCGGTCAAGCTGTGGGCGACGCGCGAGGCGGCGGCACGGCTCGATCTGCCCGCCGACCTGCCGGTCACGCTGGCCGACGCCGCCGATCTCGGCCGGCTGGTGCCGCCCGATGCGCCGCATCAGGGGCTGGTGCTCGATGTCGATCCCCTGCCCGACGCGTATCTGGACGAGCTGCTCGAACGCCCCGGCCCGGCGACGTTGCTGGTGCTCGATCAGGTGACCGATCCGCACAATGTCGGCGCGATCCTGCGTTCGGCAGCGGCGTTCGATGCGGTCGGCATCGTGACGCAGGACCGGCACAGCCCGCCCGAATCGGGCGCGCTCGCCAGATCGGCCTCGGGCGCGCTCGAACTCGTGCCCTGGGTGCGGGTGGTGAACCTCGCCCGCGCGCTCGACGAGATTGCCGAAGCGGGCTTCTGGCGGATCGGCCTGGCCGGCGAGGCGACGCGCAACCTTGCCGACACGCTCGGGCCGGCGCGGATCGCGCTGGTGCTGGGGGCCGAGGGCGAGGGCATCCGCCCAACACCGCCGCGCATTGCGACGAGCTGGCACGGCTGCCGATCTCGCCGCGCGTGGAAAGCCTCAACGTCTCGAACGCGGCTGCCATCTCGCTCTATGCGGCGATGACCGGGCGGACCGGGCAGGATTGATGCCGATGCCCGATCTGCCCCCCTCGCCCTGCGCCGGCTGGCGGCGCTGCTGCTGATGCCGCTGCTGCTGACCGGCTGCCTGCTGACGCCGGGCAAGTTCAGCTCGCGCCTGACGGTCAATGCCGATCGCAGCTTCACCTTCAGCTATCAGGGCGAGGTGATCGCGCTTGATCCCGATAAGGCGATGTCGGGGGCCATGTCGGACGCGATCGAGGGCGCGGCAAAGAACAAGGCCGAGGCGGCGAAGAACCGCGAGGCCGAGGGCCGCGACAATGCCGCGAAGAATGCGGCGCTGGCCGAGGCGCTTGGCCGCGAGGCCGGCTATCGCTCGGTCCGCTATCTGGGCGGCAACCGCTTCCTGATCGATTATCAGCTGAGCGGGACGCTCAGCCACGGCTTCGTGTTTCCGTTCAACAGCGATGCCGGCGCGATCTTCCCGTTCCTGTCGGTCGAGCTGCGCGCCAACGGCACCGTCCGCGTCAAGGCGCCGGGCTTTGCCGCCGATGACAGCGGGCTGGGCCGCGACGCGCCGGGGATGAACCGCCCCGCCTCCGAGGTGGACGGCGTGTTCGTGATCGACACCGACGCCGAAATCGTCAGCCAGAACAGCGAGGATGGCGCGACCGCCGGCACCGAGGGCCGGCGGCTGCTGAGCTGGAAGGCGACGCCGCTCACCCGCGACGCGCCGACCGCCGTGCTGCGCCTGAAGTAAAGCCGGCCTGACCGGGGCGGGAGCGCGGCCACGCTCCCGCCCCGCCCGCCGATCAATCCTCGGCGGCGATGGTCACGCGCAGGCCGTCAAGCTCGGCCGTGAACGGGATCTGGCAGGCCAGCCGGCTGTCGGCATTGCGGTGATCGCTCGATTCGAGCAGGTCGTTCTCGTCCTCGCTCATCGCCGGCAGGCGCGCGGTCCATTCCGGGTCGACATGGACATGGCAGGTCGCGCACGAGCAGCAGCCGCCGCAAAGGGCGAGCAGTTCGTCAAAGCCATTGTCGCGAATCACTTCCATGACCGACAGGCCGGCATCGCCCTCGACCGTCCGTTCATTCCCGTTCCGCGCGACAACCACGAGCTTCGGCATTTGCGTTCCCCTTCCGTTCGGCATAGAGCATTTTCAAGCCGGGTGGACTTGACCCGGCGGCATTGGAAAATGCGGCAAATCAACTGTCTGGAACGGCCGCTCCGATCCAGCCTGATCGACAGCCGCTCCGTCGATACGTCACGACGCCGCCATGTCGCGGCTTGACGAAAGGGTCAAGCAGATGGGCCTGTCCGCCGACCAGTTGCGCGCCGCGCTCGATGCGCTGGCCGGGATCGAACCGGCCTTTGCCCGCGCCCTCGCCCGCGCCGGCTATCCGGAACCGCGCATCCGCCCGCGCGGCTATGCGACGCTGATGCGCACGATCATCGGCCAGCAGGTGAGCGTCGCCGCCGCCACGGCGATGTGGACACGGCTTGCGGACGCGGCCGGCGATGTCGATGATCCGGCGCGGCTGCTCGCCCTGTCGGACGAGGCGCTGCGCGCCGCCGGCCTGTCGCGGCAAAAGGCCGGCTATGCCCGCAGCCTCGCGGCGCTGGTCGCCGATGGCACGCTCGACCTCAACAGCCTGCCGGGGGATGACGAGGAAGCGATCCTTGCCCTCACCCGCATCAAGGGCATCGGCCGCTGGTCGGCGGAAATCTATCTGCTGTTCGCCGAAGGGCGGCCCGATATCTGGCCGGCCGGCGATCTGGCCGTGCAGCGCGAAGTCGGCGTGCTGCTGGGCCATGCCACAAGGCCCGACGAGCGGCTGGTACGGGAACTGGCCGAACCCTGGCGCCCCCATCGCGGCGCGGCGGCAATCTTTGCGTGGCATTGCTACGCGGCCAGTCGCGAACCGGTTTGAGGACATGTCGGCTATTCGGATTTTCAGGCAATAACCTGCGGTTTGGGCAGCGCCCCTATTGTCAACATTGGCCTTCGATGGCAAAATTCATCGATGTTGCCAGCGTTATATGATCGCTATGGAATACTTACCCTTTCTGGGTACGCGGTCATGGCGCTGTCGATTGTGATCGCACTTCTGTCAGGCGTGGCGTTTATGCCGGTCTCCAGCTTCGCCTTAATCGCTTCGGCGATGATATGCGGCGGAGGCTGCGACGATTCTCAGAAACTTCTCTCGTCAGCCTGGTTTTTTGTTCCGGTTTTTCTGCTCGCCTCCTTAATCTCGTCTATCGCTTCAGCCAGACGCCCAAGTTGGCGGAACTTTATTCTGGCAGTTACATGCTCTTTTTATGTCGTTATCGTCTTTCTTCCCCTCATTTAGAAAATGATTGGAAGCTGCGCGACGAGCAGCGGCTCCCCAGCCATTTTCGGTCATTCGGTCGCCCTTCAGATCAGCCCGAAACCCGCCACGCACAGGGGCGCAGGCCTGGCGCAAAATCGAACCGGACAGACCGGCCCGAACAATCCGCTGAAAAACAGAAACTTCCGCCGCCCCGTGAGGCCATCTCCCGCTTTCACGACAACCGGATCGACGCCATCCGCGCATCGGCGCGGCGGTGCGCGGCGCGCGGTTCGGCGCGCCGGGCTGCTCCTCCACCCCCAATCGAGGTAAATCAGGTGGCAATGATTTGCTGGCAGGGCTAGGGGAAGCCGCGCCAAAAGGGGTGTAACCATGAAGATTGCGATGATCGGTTCGGGCTATGTCGGGCTGGTGTCCGGGGCCTGTTTTTCCGATTTCGGCCATGATGTCATCTGTGTCGACAAGGATGCGGGCAAGATCGCCGCGCTCGAAGCCGGGCGGATGCCGATTTTCGAGCCGGGGCTCGACGCTCTGGTCGCCGCCAATGTGAAGGCGGGCCGCCTGTCCTTCACCACCGATCTGAAGGCCGGAATCGCCGGGGCCGATGCGGTGTTCATCGCGGTCGGCACGCCGTCGCGGCGCGGCGACGGCCATGCCGATCTGAGCTATGTCTTCGCCGCCGCGCGCGAGATTGCCGAGCTGGCCGACGGCCCGGCGGTGGTCGTCACCAAATCGACGGTGCCGGTCGGCACCGGCGACAAGGTCGAGGCGATCCTGCGCGAGACCCGGCCCGATCTCGACTGGGCGGTGGTCTCCAACCCCGAATTCCTGCGCGAAGGTGCCGCGATCGGCGATTTCAAGCGCCCCGACCGCATCGTCGTGGGTGCCGAGGATGCGCGCGCCGAGGATGTGATGCGCGCCATCTATCGCCCGCTTTATCTGAACGCCGCGCCCTTGCTGTTCACCGGCCGGCGCACCGCCGAGCTGATCAAATATGCGGCGAACGCGTTCCTGGCGACCAAGATCAGCTTCATCAACGAACTGGCCGATCTGGCCGAAAAGGTCGGCGCGGACGTGAAGGACGTGGCGCGCGGCATCGGCCTTGATAACCGCATCGGCGGCAAGTTCCTGCATGCCGGGCCGGGCTATGGCGGCAGCTGCTTTCCCAAGGACACGCTCGCCCTGCTGCGCACGGCGGAGGAGAATGACGTCCCGCTGCGCATCGTCAACGCGACCGTCGAGGCCAATGACAGGCGCAAGGTGGCGATGGGGCACAAGGTGATCGCGGCGCTTGGCGGCGATGCGCGCGGCAAGCGCATCGGCCTGCTCGGCCTGACGTTCAAGCCCAATACCGACGACATGCGCGACGCGCCGTCGCTGGCGATTGTCGAGGTGCTGCGCGCGGCCGGCGCGGACATTGTCGCGCACGACCCCGAAGGCATGGAGCAGGCGCGGCCGCTGCTCGGCGACATCGCCTATGTCGACAATGCCTATGACGCGGCGCGCGGGGCCGATGCGCTGGTGCTGGTCACCGAATGGGATGCGTTCCGCGCGCTCGATCTGAAGCGGATCGCCGCCGCCATGGCGCAGCCGCTGCTCGTTGACCTGCGCAACGTCTATCACCCGGACGAAGTGGCGAAGGCCGGCATCGCCTATCACGGCATCGGCCGCGGCGTTGCGGGAGCCGAAGCGCCGATCGAGAAGGTGGGCTGATGCCGGTCGTCCTGATCACCCCGCGCCGGTTCGCCGATTCGCGCGGCTGGTTTGCCGAAACCTATCAGCGCGACCGTTACCGCGCCGCCGGGATCGACGCCGATTTCGTGCAGGACAACCAGTCCTTTTCCAAGCCCGCCGGCACGCTGCGCGGCCTGCATTTCCAGACGCCGCCGCATGCACAGGCCAAGCTGGTCCGCTGCCTTGCCGGGCGCATCTGGGACGTGGCAGTCGATCTGCGCGCCGGTTCGCCGACCTTCGGCCGCTGGGTCGCCGCCGAGCTGACCGCCGAGCGCGGCGAACAGCTTTATGTCCCGGCGGGCTTCGGCCACGGGTTCATCACGCTCGAGCCGGATTGCGCGGTCGCCTACAAGACCTCGGATTTCTACGCGCCCGACTGTGATGGCGGCATCGCCTGGGACGATCCCGATCTCGGCATCCCCTGGCCCGCGCCGGCGGACGGGCCGCTTTTGTCCGACAAGGACCAGAAACTGCCCCGCCTCAAGGATTTCGCAAGCCCGTTCGCCTATGACGGGCGTCCTCTCACGCCATTGGAAGCGCAATGACCAGCCTTCGCATCCTCGTGACCGGCGGCGCCGGCTTTATCGGCTCGGCCCTGGTGCGGCACCTGATCGCCAACACGCCACACAGCGTGCTCAATGTCGACGCGCTCACCTATGCCGGCAATCTGTCGTCGGTCGAACCGGTGGCGGCGTCGGACCGCTACCGCTTTGCCGAGGCCAATATCTGCGACCGCGCGGCGATCGCCGCGCTGATCGCCGATTTCCGGCCGCAGGTGATCACCCATCTGGCCGCCGAAAGCCATGTCGACCGCTCGATCGACGGCCCGGCGGCGTTCATCGAAACCAATATCGTCGGCACCTTCACGATGCTGTCGGCGGCGCTCGACTATTGGCGCGGGCTGGACGAGGCGGAGCGTCAGGCGTTCCGTTTCCACCACATCTCGACCGACGAGGTGTTCGGCGCGCTCGGCCCCGACGGCTTCTTCACCGAGGAAACCGCCTATGACCCGCGCTCGCCCTATTCGGCGTCGAAGGCGGGTTCGGACCATCTGGTGAGCGCGTGGCACCACACTTACGGCCTGCCGACGCTGATCACCAATTGCTCGAACAATTACGGCCCCTATCACTTCCCCGAAAAGCTCATTCCGCTGATGATCCTCAAATGCCTGAGCGGGGAAAAGCTTCCCGTTTACGGGCGCGGGGACAATGTCCGCGACTGGCTGTATGTCGATGATCATGTGCGCGCGCTGACCGCCGTGTTCGAGCGCGGCCAGGTGGGCGAAAGCTATATGGTCGGCGGCCGGTCGGAACGCACCAACCTCGCCGTCGTCGAGACGATCTGCGAGACGCTCGACACCATCCGCCCGCGCGCCGACGGCCAGAGCTATCGCAGCCAGATCAGCTTCGTCGCCGACCGGCCGGGGCATGATTTCCGCTATGCGATCGACGCGTCCAAGCTGGAGCGCGAGCTGGGCTGGACGCCCGCCGAAAGCTTTGAAAGCGGCATCGCCAAGACGATCCGCTGGTATCTCGACAACGAGGCCTGGTGGCAGCCGATCCTCGCGCGCCAATATGGCGGCGAGCGGCTGGGCCTGAAATCGGCCTGAGCGCGATGCGCCCGATCCTCGTCACCGGCGGCACCGGCCAGGTCGGCACCGCGCTTGCCGCGCGCGCCGCCGAACGCGGGATCGAGGTCGTGCTGCCCGGCCGGGCGGCGCTCGACCTGACCGACCCGGACGCGCTCGCCCGCGCGGTCGCCGGGCGCGACTGGGGACTGGTGATCAACTGCGCCGCCTATACCGCGGTCGACAAGGCCGAGAGCGACGCCGACACCGCCCGTGCGGTCAATGCCGCTGCGCCGGCGGCGCTCGCCAGGGCGACGGCGGCGGCGGGCATCCGCCTGATCCATGTGTCGACCGACTATGTGTTCGATGGCAGCAAGCCCGGCTGGTATGACGAGGATGATCCCGTCGCCCCGCTCGGCGTTTATGGCGCGACCAAGGAAGCGGGCGAGGCGGCGGTCCGCGCCGCCAATCCCGATCATGTCATCCTGCGCACCGCCTGGGTGGTCAGCCCGTTTGGTCACAACTTTGTCAAGACGATGCTGCGGCTGGGGGCGGAGCGCGACACGCTGCGCGTCGTCGCCGACCAGATCGGCTGCCCGACCTCGGCCATCGACATTGCCGATGCGCTGCTGTCGATCGCGGCGGGCGGCGGGCCGGCGGGAACCTATCATTTCGTCAATGCCGGCGAGGCGAGCTGGCATGCGCTGGCGGCGTTCGTGATCGCGCGCGCCGGGCTGGCCGCGCGGGTCGATCCGATCACCACCGCCGACTATCCGACGCCCGCGCGCCGCCCGGCCAACTCGCGGCTGGCAACGGCGCGCATCGCCCGCGACCATGGGCTGAGCCCGCGCCCCTGGCAGGACGCGGTCGGCGAGATTGTTGACCGGCTGACGGGCAGGAACGGCTGACCGGACCGCCGCAGCGCGGACGCAAGACGATACAGGAAGGGACAAGGGACGATGAAGGGGATCATCCTGGCCGGCGGCTCGGGCACGCGGCTGCATCCGGCGACGCTGGCGATCAACAAGCAGCTGCTGCCCATCTATGACAAGCCGATGATCTATTACCCGATGTCGGTGCTGATGATGGCCGGCATCCGCGACATCCTGATCATCTCCAGCCCCGAATATCTGGACAATTACACGCGGCTGTTCGGCACCGGCGAACAATTCGGGCTCAAAATCTCCTATGCCGTGCAGCCGCGCCCCGAGGGGCTGGCCCAGGCATTCCTGATCGGCGAGGAACATGTCGCCGGCGGGCCGGCGGCGCTGGTGCTGGGCGACAACATCTTTTTCGGCGCGGGTCTGTCCGGGCTGCTCCACCGCGCCCGCGACCGCGCGACCGGCGCGACCGTCTTTGCCTATCATGTCGATGATCCGCAGGCTTACGGCGTGGTCGAGCTGGATGCGAACGGCAAGGCGCTGTCGATCGAGGAAAAGCCGGCGGTGCCGCGGTCGAGCTATGCGGTCACCGGGCTTTATTTCTACGACCAGCGGGTGACCGAGTTTGCCAGGACGGTGAAGCCCTCGGCGCGCGGCGAGCTGGAGATCACCGACCTCAACCGCATCTATATGGAGCTGGGCGAGCTTTACGTCGAACAGATGAACCGCGGCTTTGCCTGGCTTGATACCGGCACGCACGACAATCTGCTCGAAGCGTCGGAGTTTGTCCGCACGCTCCAGAAGCGGCAGGGCGTGCAGATCGCCAGCCTTGAGGAAATCGCGTTCAAGAACGGCTTCATCGATGTCGATCAGCTGCGCGCGCGCGGGCAGATGTTCGCCAAGACCGCCTATGGCCGGGCGCTGCTCGACCTGGCGGACGGGCGCGGCTGACCGGGGCATGGCGGCGTTCCTGTCCGCACCGCCACGATGAGCATCGGCCGCAACACCAGCTATAATCTGATCGGCGCGATCGTGCCGATGGCGCTCGCGCTCGCAACCGTCCCGCTCTATCTGAAGCTGGTCGGGGCCGACCGCTACGGCGTGCTGTCGATCGCCTTTCTGCTGCTCGGCTATTTCGGGCTGTTCGATCTGGGGCTGGGCCGGGCGACGACCTACCGGATCGCCGCGCTCAAGGATGCGGACGCGCAGGCGCGGGCAGACGTGTTCTGGACGGCGATTGCGGTCAACATCCTGATGGGCGCGGTCGGTGCAGCCGTGCTCTATGTCGCGGCCGATTATTTCTTTGCCCATGTGTTCAAGGTCGATGCCGCGCTGCGGCCCGAAATCGTCGAAAGCGTGCCGCTGCTCGCTTTGTCGGTGCCGGTGGCGACGCTGACCGGCACGCTCAGCGGCGCGCTCCAGGCGCGCGAACGCTTTTTGCAGTCGAACATGATCTCGATCCTGTCGACCAGCCTGTTCCAGATCCTGCCGCTGATCCTGGCCTTCGTGTCCGGCCCCCGGCTGGGGCCGCTGCTGGCCGCCGCGCTCGCCGCGCGCAGCGTCGCGATCCTGATGCTGTGGTGGGCGTGCCGCGACGTGCTGACGCGGGGGCAGAGCCAGCGGTTCAGCGGCGCGGAGGCGCGCCAGCTGCTCGGCTATGGCGGCTGGGTGACGGTCACCGCGCTGTTCGGGCCGATGCTCGTCATCCTTGACCGGTTCGCGATCGGCGCGATCCTGGGCGCTGTCGCGGTCACCATCTACACGGTGCCGTTCCAGCTGGCGCAGCGGCTGTCGGTGATCCCCGGCGCATTGTCGGGCGCGCTGTTCCCGCGCCTGCCGACGGCGAGCGAGGCGGAACGCATCACGCTGACCGACAATGCGATCCTGGCGCTGCTGGCGGCGCTGAGCGCGCCGGTGCTGGTCGCCTGTTATCTGATCCATCCGTTTTTCGACCTGTGGATCGGGCGCGAGCTGGGCCGCCAGTCGGCCGAGGTCGGCGTGGTCATCCTGCTCGGCTTCTGGGTCAACGCCTTTGCCGTGGTGCCCTATAGCTGGCTGCAGGCAACCGGCCGGCCCGATCTGGTGACCAAGCTGCTGCTCATCCAGATCCCGCCCTATCTGGCGGCGCTTTATGTCGGGATGACGCAGTTCGGACTGATGGGCTGCGCGGTCGTGTTTTCGCTGCGCTGTGCGGTCGATTTCATCGCCATGGCGCTCGCCGCGCGCGGCCGGGTCAGCCATGGGCGGTGGATCGCGCTGCTCGGCCTCGTTCTGCTGGCCGGGGCGGGTAGCGGGGCGCTGATGGACTATCGCCAGCCGCTCTGGTGGCTGAGCGGCATGGCGCTTGCCGCGCTTGCGACGGCGATCAGCTGGGCGATCCTGCCGGGCGAATTCCGCCTGCTGATCACCGCGCGGCTGGGCGCGCTGCGGCGTCGCGCCGGATAGAGTGGGCCGGATAAGGATGTGGCGCTGATCGAGCGAGATCGGCGCCCCATCCGCCTGATAAGGGTGTGGCGCCGATCAAGGGAGATCGGCGCCACGCGGCCGGGCCAGGGACAGGGGGTGGCGGACCGGCCGGAGGGGTCAGAATTTATAGGCGGCCTCGACGCCGTAGAGGCGCCGCGCCCCCGGCGACAGGAACGAGCCGCCAAACTCGATCGCGGGAATGACCTCGGCCAGCACCGGCTCGTTGAGCAGATTGTTGGCAAAGGCGGTCAGCCGCCAGCGTTCGGTCTGGATGCCGGCACGCACGTCGAGCACGCCGAATTCGCCGCGCCGCGCGACATCGAAGCGGCCATTGCCGACGACCGGCGGCAGCGCGAGTGCGGAGCCGGGCAGCAGGCCGCTGAACAGCGTCGGCCGTTCCTGGTTCTGGACGGTGTGGAACCAGGTCGGCCCGGTCAGCCGGTAATCGGCGCGGGCGATGAAATCGATCTCGCGCCCCATCGGGATCGTCCACTGGCTGCCCAGATTGAGCGTATAGTCGGCGGTATAGGGGCTTTTGTTGCCGACCGTGTCGGGGCGCGACCGGTTGGCCTTGATCTCGCTGTCGGTGACGTTCAGCGCGCCATAGAGCTTCCAGCCCTTGACCAGCTCGACATTGACGTCGAGCTCGGCGCCCTTCAGGTCGACCCGGTCGATGTTCGACACGACGCGCAGCAGGCCGAACGAGCCGACAAAGAACTCGAAGAACTGCATGTCGGTGACGCGGGTGTAATAGCCGGCAAGATTATAGTTGATCGGCCCGATGCGCCCCTTGATCCCAGCCTCGAACGCGCTCGACCGTTCCTTGCGGAACCGGTCGTCGATCAGGACCCGCGGGTTGAGGCTCAGGAACTGGTTGAAGTTGGCGTTGACGATGGCCGCCGAGCCCTGATTGTTGAATCCGCCCGATTTGAAGCCGACACCCCAGTTGGCAAACAGATAGGTGCGGTCGAGAATCTCGAACCGTGCCGTCACCTTGGGCTGGAGCTGCTTGAAGCTGCCCTGTTGCGGCTGGATGGGGCCGAACGCCTGGCCGGGGTTGATCGGCCCGCCGGTGAACGGATCGGTCGCGGTCGGCACCAGGCTGCGCACCCGGCGTTCCTCGACGTCGTAACGCAGCGCGACGCCCAGGTCGAGGCTGTCGGTCGCCTCGAAATCGACCGAGCCGAACGCCGCATAGACATCGGTCTTGAACCGGTCAGCCAGCAGCTGCGACGTCGGATTGGCCGAGTTGGCCGGGTTGTAGAGATTGCGGATCACCCCCGCGCCGGTATCGCCGCCCAGGCTGACCCCGACCTTGCGCGACAGGTTGAGGTAATAGGCGCCGATTTGCCAGTCGAGCCGGTTGTCGCCATCGGACGCCAGGCGGATCTCGGCGCTCAGGTCGCGCTGGTTGCGGACCTGATATTGGGTGCCGTCACAGGTCGTCGGCGAATAGGGGCCGAAGGTCGAGCCATTGGCCGGCGCGAAGATGAACGGCACCGGGATCTGGCCGATAAAAGTCGGCGGGTTGAGCGGAAAACCGGTCAACGCCGCGGTCGAGGCGAAGCAGGCGTTGACGGTTGCCTGCCCCGCCGGATTGGCCGCGCCGATATAGCGCGCGAAATCGGCCGAGGTGCCGTCAGCGGTCAGATTGTTGCGGATGTCCGAATAAAGCAGCCAGCCGGTCAGGCGGACATCGCCGAAATCATGATCGAGCTTGGCCGACGCCTCCAGCGTCTTCTGGTTGTTGGTCGGGCGGATGTTCGAATAGAAACGGAACCGGTGGTCATTCACATCGGCATAGAAAGCCGGATTGACCGCCGCGAAGTTGGGCAGATGGAACGCGGCGTTGAACGCGATCGACGCGCCGCTCAGCTGGCCATAGCGCGCCTTCACGTCCAGCTCGGTATCCGCGCCGAGTTCGGCGACGACGCGGCCATTGACGTTCCACGTCTCGCGGTCGTCGACCGAGGTGCGGTCGGCCAGGAACTCGTTGCGGAAAAAGCCGTCGGTCTTGAAATAATTGCCCGACAGGGTGAAGCCGATCCCGTCGCCCAGCGGGCCGGACAGCGTCGCATCGCCGTCGATGGTGCGGTTGTTGGCATAGCTCAGCCGCACATTGCCGGTCAGCGTGTCGGTCGGCTTCTGGGTCTGGATGACGATCGCGCCGGCAGCGGCGTTGCGCCCGTAAAGCGCGCCCTGCGGACCCTTCAGCACCTCGATCTGGCGGATCGCACCCTGATTCTGGTCGAGCGCTGCGACATTGGTCTTGAGGATCCCGTCAACGACGAGCGCGACCGAGCTTTCGGCGTCGCGCGCGCCGTTGAGGCCGCGGATGTTGATCTGCGTGTCGCCGGCCTCGGCGGTCGAGCTGACGATGGTGACGCCGGGGGTGAACTGGACGAAATCCGACGCGGTCTGGATGTTGGCGGTCGCGATCGTCTGCGCGTCAAAGGCGGTGACCGAGGCCGGCACTTCGGACAGCGTTTCATTCACCCGGCGCGCGGTGATGATGATGTCGCCCGGCTCGCTCGCGGGCGCGGCGGCCTCCTGTGCCGGGGCCGCCTGGGCCAGTGCAGGCGCGTGGATCAGCGCGGTGGCCGAAATCCCGGTCAGCAGGACGAGGAGTTTTCGGCCGGAGATGGTGGCGTTCGTCATATTGTCCCCCCAAGAATCAGCATCGGACCGGCACGCTCGCGCCGCACGGAAAACACGCCCCTGCCCCGCTCAGGCCCGACCGCCAGCGCGGTGACAGGCGGCGATGCTGGCCGGGCCGGGCGGGAAAACTGGTCATGGCCCGGCTCTGCGGATATCGGCGGGCACGCCAGTTGCAGACCATGAGGAGGCATGCGCGCGATGGCCGACACCGGGCGAGACGAGCACAGCCGCGCGCGCGTCGCCCATCGGCATGGCTGCGATCACCTTGATGCGATGTGGCACCACGCGGCCCCTCTCTTTCAAGCACAGACGCTATTGTATACAAACCTGTCCCGTCAAGTCCCCCGGAGAAGTGCCATGTCGCGCGCGTCTGACCACGCCTATCGTTTCATCCGCGCCGAGATCCTCGCCGGCATGCTGCCGCCCGGCGCCCAGATCAGGGAGGAGCATCTGGCCGAGGCGTGCGGCGTGTCGCGCACCCCGGTGCGCGAGGCGCTGCGCCGGCTGGAGGTCGAACGCTTTGTCCGCCGCAGCGATTCGCAGCGCACCTTCGTCAACGAATGGTCGTTCGACGAAGTGGAGGAGAGCTTCACGCTGCGCGGCATCCTGGAAGCACGCGCCGCCGCCCGCGCCGCGACCCGGATCGATGCCGCCGGCATGGCCGCGCTTGAGCGCCATAATGCCGTGATGCGGCGCGCGGTTTCGGGGCCGGAGCTCGACGTCCAGACCTTTCTCGATCACAATCGCGCCTTTCACGGCATCGTGCTGACGGCGGCGGCATCGACCAGCCTGGCGCAGCTGCTGACCGGGATCGTCGAGCAGCCGGTCGTGGCGCGCACCGCCCGCCAATATGACGCCCAGCAGATCGCCCGCTCGGTCGCCGAGCATGACGAGCTGATCCTCGCCTTTTCCCGCCGCGACGGCGAATGGGCGCAGGCGGTGATGGCCAGCCATATCCGCCGCGCCTTCCATGCCTATTCGGACGCCTATCGCGCCTCGATGGGCGGCCGCGAGAGCAATGGCGAGGGCGGCGATCCCGCCTGACAGGCGCTTGCACATCCGCGCCGTTTGTATACAAAAGCGCGCCATGGACATCGAGATCGTCGAAGTCGGCCCGCGCGACGGCCTGCAGAACGAGGCCCGGATCGTCGCGACGGCAGACAAGCTGGCGCTGATCGACCGGCTGATCGCCTGCGGCGCGCGGCGGATCGAGGCGGCAAGCTTCGTCAACCCGCGCCGCGTGCCGCAAATGGCCGATGCCGATGACGTCGCCGCCGCCCTGCCCGACCGGCCGGACATCACCTTTATCGGCCTGGTGCTGAACGCGCGCGGCGCCGAACGCGCGCTCGCCCATCCGCGCATCGGCCAGCTGGGTGCGGTGTGCGTCGCGACCGACCGGTTCGCCATCGCCAATCAGGGCCAGACCAGCGACGAATCGGTCGCGGTCGCCGCCGATATCATCGCCGCCGCGCGCGCCGCCGGGCGCAGCGGCCAGGCCACCATCGCCGCCAGTTTCGGCTGCCCCTATGAGGGCGAGGTGGCGGAGGACCGGGTGGTGGCGATCGCCGAACGGCTGGCATCGGCCGGCCCGGTCGAGATCGCGCTCGCCGACACCATCGGCGTCGCGGTGCCGGCGGCGGTGGCGCGGCTGGTGCGCCGCGTGCGCGCCGCCATCGCGCCGCTGCCGGTGCGCGTGCATCTGCACAACACCCGCGGCACCGGCATCGCCAATGTCTGGGCAGCGATCGAGGCGGGCGCGCAAACCATCGACACCGCGCTGGGCGGGCTGGGCGGCTGCCCGTTCGCCAGGGGCGCGGCCGGCAATGTCGCGACCGAGGACGTGATCTACATGCTTGACCGGTCGGGGATCGCGACCGGGCTTGATCTTGAACGGCTGATCGATGCCGGCCGCTGGCTGGCCGGCCTCATGGACAAGGATCTGCCGGGGATGATGGGCCGGGCCGGCCCCTTCCCCGCGCGCGCAATCTGAAGAGGGGAAGACATGGCCTATCGCCTGGGCGTCGACGTCGGCGGCACCTTTACCGACCTGCTGCTGTTCGACGAATCAACCGGTCGCTTCTGGCGCGACAAGACGCCGTCGACGCCCGCCGACAGTTCGGTCGGGATCCTGAACGGCGTCCGGCAGATCTGCGCCGCCGCCGGCATCGATCCGGCGCAGATCGAGATTTTCCTGCACGGCACGACGGTCGCGACCAATGCGGTCTTGGAGGGCAAGGGCGCGCGCGTCGGCCTGATCGTCACCGAAGGCTATCGCGACATCATGCAGATCGCGCGCAGCTTCGTGCCCGGCGGGCTTGCCGGCTGGATCATCTGGCCCAAACCCAAACCGCTCGCGGCGCTTGAGGACACGATTGCCGTTGGCGGGCGGATCGGCGCGGACGGGGCGGAGGTGCGCCCGCTGGACGAGGCCGGCGCGCGCCGGGCGCTTGAGCGGCTGAAGGCCGCCGGGGTCGAGGCGGTGACCGTGTCGCTGATCAACGCCTATGTGAACGGCGCGCATGAGCGGCGCATCGGCGAACTGGCCGCCGAGATCCTGCCCGGCGTGCCGGTGTCGCTCAGCCACGAGGTCCTGCCCGAAATGCAGGAATATGAGCGCACGCTGTCGACGGTCGCCAACGCCTCGGTGCGGCCGGTCGTCTCGCGCTATGTCAGCAATCTGCGCGCCAAGCTGCGCGAGACGGGCATGGCCGGCAAGATCGCGCTGCTGCGCTCCGATGGCGGGCTGATGTCGTCGGAAAAGGCCGAGGAGCATCCGGTCAACATCCTGATGTCCGGCCCGGCGGGTGGCGTCACCGGCGCGCTGTGGGTGGCGCGCAATGCCGGGCTGCGCAACATCCTGACGCTTGATGTCGGCGGCACCTCGACCGATGTCGCGCTGATCGAGAATCTGGAACCGCGCCGCCAGCGCACGACCGAGGTCGGCCATCTGGCGGTCCGCGCGTCCGCGCTCGACGTCAAGACCGTGGGCGCGGGCGGCGGCTCGATCGCCTATGTGCCCGAACTGACCGGCGCGCTGCGCGTCGGCCCGCAATCGGCGGGCGCGGTGCCCGGCCCGGTCGCCTATGGCAAGGGCGGGACGCTGCCGACCGTCACCGATGCCAATGTCGTGCTCGGCTATCTGCCCGAAAACCTGCTCGGCGGCACCTTCACGCTCGACCGGGCGGGCGCGCGCCGCGCCGTGCAGACCATCGCCGATGCGCTGGGCATCGACCTGATGGCGGCTGCGCGCGGGATCATCGACATCGTCAATGAAAACATGTTCGGCGCGCTCAGGATGATCTCGGTCCAGCAGGGCTATGATCCGCGCGACTTTGCGCTGATGGGCTTTGGCGGCGCCGGGCCGCTGCATGTCAACGCGGTCGCGCGGCTGATGGGCAGCTGGCCCGCCGTCTCGCCGGTGTCGCCCGGCGTGCTGTGCGCGCTTGGTGATGCGACGACGCGGGTGCGCACCGAAACCGCCCGCTCCTTCTCGCGGCTCGCCCACCAGACCGACGAGGCCGAACTGATCGCCCTGCTCGACGACATGGCGGCGCAGACCCGCGCCGAACTGGCCGCCGACGGCGTGGCCGCGGCCGACATCACCAGCCTGTTCGAAGTCGATGTCCGCTATGAGGGCCAGGCGTTCGAGGTCGCGCTGACCATCGATCCCGACACGCTGCGCCGCGACGGCATTGCCGGGCTGACCGCGCGCTTCGATGCCGAGCATCTGCGCCTGTTCACCTTCAACATGGAAACCGCGCACGAGATCGTCAATCTGCGCGCCGTGGCGCTGGGGCGCGCGCTCGACCTGCCGGCGGCCGAGCTGCCGCAGGGCGACGGCAACCCCGCTGCCGCGCGCATCCGCGACCATCTGCTGTGGATGGACGGGCGCGAACAGGCGGCCGTGATCTATGACCGGGCGCGGCTGCGCGCCGGCGACGTGATCCCCGGCCCCGCCATCGTGACCGAGATGGATTCCACCACGCTTATCGAATCCGGCCATGTCGCGACCGTCGACCGGGTCGGCAACATCCTGATCACCCCGGCCTGAGGGAGCGACCCGATGCCCGCCACCATCACCCAGACCAACGCCACCCCCTTTGCCGCCACGCGCGTCGATCCGGTGACGCTCGACATCATCGAAAATGCGCTGCGCAATGCCCGCACCGAAATGGACGCCACGCTGGTGCGCACCGCCATGTCGCCGGGCATCCGCGAACAGGGCGATGCCTTTCCGCTGATCGCCGACCATCAGGGCCGGATGATCGTCGGCCAGTTCGGCTCGTTCATCGGCGGCTTCCTCGCCGGCTATGAGGGCACGGTCGAGGATGGGGACATGTTCTTCCTGTCCGATCCCTATAGCTGCGACGGGGCGATCAGCCATTCCAACGACTGGCTGGTGCTGCTGCCGGTGTTCCGGGGCGGCCGGCTGCTCGCCTATACGGCGATGTTCGGCCACCAGTCCGACATTGGCGGCAAGGTGGCGGGATCGATGCCGATCACCGCGCGCGCGATCTTTGAGGAAGGGGTGCGCATCCCGCCGGTCAAAATCTATGCGCGCGGCGTCTACAATGCCGATCTGGTCAGGCTGGTCATGCACCAGACGCGCAAGCCCGACTGGTGCAAGGCGGACCTCAACGCCCTGATCGCCGCCTGCCGGGTGGCGGCGCGGCGGGTGATCGAAATGGCCGACCGGTTCGGCGAGGATCTGTATGTCGCCGCGACCCAGGAGCTGCTGGCGCGCAACCACCGCGCGATGAAGCAGCTGATCACGACCGCGATCGGCGAGGAGCCGGTCAGTTTCGAAGACCATATCTGCGACGACGGGCTTGGCTTTGGCCCCTATCGCATCCGCTGCACGATGTGGCGCGAGGGCGAGAAGGTGATCCTGGATTTCGACGGCACCGATCCGCAGTCACGCGCGTCGATCAACTTCTTCCTCAACGAAAACATGTTCAAGATGTTCTTCGGCATCTACATGATCATGGTCTTCGATCCCCAGATCCTGTTCAATGACGGGTTTTACGACCTGATCGAGGTCCGCATCCCCGAAGGCTCGCTGCTCAAGCCGCGTTTCCCGGCGGCGCTGTCGGGGCGCACCCATGCGCTGGGCCGCATTTTCGACATTCTGGGCGGGCTGCTGGGGCAGAAGACGCCGGAGTTCCTGAACGCCGCCGGCTTCTCGTCCAGCCCGCATCTTTTCTATTCGGGCACCGACGCCGAGGACCGGTATTTCCAGCTGTTCCAGATCGGCTTTGGCGGCATCCCGGGCCGGCCGCTGGGCGACGGGCCGGACGGCCATTCGCTGTGGCCGGGCTTCACCAACGTGCCCAACGAGTTTCTCGAACGCTATTTCCCGCTGCGCATCGAACGTTACGAGACCGAACCCGATTCAGGCGGCGCCGGGCTTCACCG
Source organism: Sphingomonas changnyeongensis (assembly GCF_009913435.1). Lineage (NCBI taxonomy): Bacteria > Pseudomonadati > Pseudomonadota > Alphaproteobacteria > Sphingomonadales > Sphingomonadaceae > Sphingomonas > Sphingomonas changnyeongensis. The sequence continues at coordinate 367,171 of NZ_CP047895.1, forward strand.
CGGCGGCAACGGCATCCACATGACCTACCGGTTCCTCGAACCCGGCATGATCGCGATCCATGACGACCGCTGGTTCACCCATCCCTGGGGCGTCAATGGCGGCGAGCCGGGGGCGCGGGCGCGCAAGATCCTGGAGAAAGCCGACGGGACGCAGACGATCATCGGCAACAAGGTCGAGGATGTCGAGGTTGAGGCGGGGGACCAGCTGCACTTCATCACCTGGGGCGGCGGCGGCTGGGGCGACCCGCTGGCCCGCGATCCCGATCTGGTGGCGCGCGAGGTGCGCGAAGGGCTGGTGACGGTGGACGGCGCGCGGCGTTACGGCGTGGTCGTAATCGATGGTCAGGCGGACGCGGCGGCGACCGCGGCGCTGCGCGCACAGATCGAGGCCGGGCGCGACGGGCCGCTGCCGCTGTTCAACCATGGGCCGTCGATCGAGGTGCTGCGTGCGGCATCGCTCAGCGAAACCGGCCTGCCCGCCCCGCGCCCGCCGGTCTGGACCCGCAAGGCGGAGGCGGCGTGATGGCGGGCGCACTTGCCGGAATCCGCGTCGTCGAGCTGGGCCAGCTGATCGCCGGCCCGTTCTGCGGCCAGCTGCTCGGCGACATGGGCGCCGATGTGATCAAGGTCGAACCGCCGGGCGCCGGCGATCCGATGCGCGCCTGGGGCCGGGGCGACCACAAGCTGTGGTGGGAGGTCGTGTCTCGCAACAAACGCTCGGTCAGCGCCAATCTGCGCGTGCCCGAGGGGCAGGAACTCGTCCGCCGGCTGGCAGCGGGGGCCGATATCCTGATCGAGAATTTCAAGCCCGGCACGATGGAGAAATGGGGGCTGGGGCCGGACGCGCTCCACGCGCTCAACCCGCGCCTGATCATCGTGCGCGTCTCCGGCTATGGCCAGAGCGGGCCTTATTCGGCGCGCGCCGGCTTTGGCGGGATCGGCGAGGCGATGGGTGGCTGGCGCTATATCGTCGGCGATCCCGACCGGCCGCCCAGCCGCATGGGCGTGTCGATCGGCGACAGCCTGGCGGCGACCTATGGCTGTCTGGGCGCGCTCGCCGCGCTCCATGCCCGCGAACGCACCGGGCGCGGCCAGGTGGTCGATTCCGCGCTGTACGAGGCGGTGCTGCAGGTGATGGAAAGCCTGATCCCCGAATATCAGCTGTCGGGTTATGTCCGTGAACGCTCAGGGTCGAAGCTGCCGGGCATCGCGCCGTCGAACGTCTATCGCTGCCGCGACGGCGAATATCTGATCGGCGCCAATCAGGATGCGGTGTTCGCCCGGCTGTGCGCGGCGATGGGGCGGCCCGAACTGGCGACCGACCCGGACTATGTCGATCATGTCGCGCGCGGCCGCAATCAGGACCGGCTCGACCAGATCATCGAGGACTGGACGCTGACCCTGACCGTCGCCGAGGTCGAGGCGCTGATGATCGCGCATTCCATTCCGGCGGGAAAAATCTATCGTGCGCCCGAAATGCTCGAGGATCCGCATTTCGCCGCGCGCGAGGCGGTGATCGAGGTGCCGACCGAACGCTGGGGACCGGTCAAGATGCAGAACGCCTTTCCCAAGCTGTCCGACACGCCAAGCGTGGTGCGCAGCGCCGCCCCGGCCATAGTCGGCCAGCACAACCGCGAGGTTTATGGCGAGCTGCTGGGCCTGAGCGCGGCGGAGCTGGACGCGCTGGCCGCCGCCGGGGCGATCTGATGACCGGGCTGGCCGAGAGCTATGGGGCCGATTTTCGCGGCGCGCTGCCCTTTGGCGACCGCCCGGCGCTGATCGTCGTCGATGCGGTGACCGGCTATGTCGATCCGGCGGCCCCCATCTATGCCGGCGGCGAACATGCACTGCCGGTGATTGCGCGCCTGCTTGGCGTCGCGCGGCAGCGGCAGATCCCGGTCATCTACACGGTCGTCAGCTACCGGGCCGACGGGGCCGATGGCGGGCTGTTCTGGCGCAAGCTGCCGGCGCTCAGGGCATTTGTCGAGGGATCGCCCTTTGCCCGCATCCCCGACCAGATCGCCCCGCGCGCCGACGAGCTGGTGCTGACCAAACATTATGCCTCGGCGTTTTTCGGGACGACGCTGGCGACCGACCTGGCGGCGCGGCGCATCGACACCTTGGTCATCACCGGTTTTTCGACATCGGGCTGCATCCGCGCGACCGCGCTCGACGCGCTTCAGAATGGCTATGCCCCGTTCGTCGTCAGCGATGGCTGTGGCGACCGTCACCCCGCTCCGCACGAAGCCAATCTGTTCGACCTGCAGGCCAAATATGCCGAAGTGGTGACCGCCGACCAGGCGGCGGCGCTGATGGCGGGAAAGGCCTGAGCGACCGTCAAAGCGCCGCGCGCAGGCCCAGCCACAGCGTGCGCGGCGTCGCGCGTTCGACCACCCCGTCGGCCGACACGGCCGCCGCGACCAGCGCGTCGGTGAGGTTTTCGGCCCGCGCCTCGACCGCAAGCCCCGGCAGCAGCGGCACCGCCAGCCGCGCATCGAGCGTCAGGGCATCGCCGAGCAGCCGCTGATTCTGATCGTCCTCGAACTGCGCGCCGACATAGCGCAGCGTGACCGATGCCGAAGCCGGCTGCCGCCCGCGCGCCCGGCCATCCTCCCAGCCCAGCGTCGCCGAGGCCATGTGGCGCGGCGTCTGGGCCGGGCGCAGCCCGTCAAGCGCCGCCGACAGGCCCGCGCCGCGCACCACCGCATCGGCATGGGCATAGGACAGGGCCGCCGTCCAGCCGCCGAACCGCGCCGCGCCGTCCAGCTCGACGCCGCGCGCGCTGACCGCGTCCAGATTCTCGCGGCGGCGGAACACGCCCGCGGCGGACACGAACCCGACCCCGGCAAACTGGCCCGGCCCGCGCGCGATGGTGACATTGGCGATCGCATTGTCGAGCCGGTTGTCGAACAGCGTCATGCCAAGCCTGATCCCCGGCCGGGGGGCATAATCAAGGCCCAGCTCCGCCCCGCGCACCCGTTCGGGGGCGAGCGCGGCATTGGCGGCGGTGGCATCGGCACCGACGCGGAACGGGCGGTAAAGCTCGTTGAGCGTCGGCAGCCGCCAGCCCGTATAGGCGGCGGCCCTGAGGGTCAGCCCACCGCCGGGCGCAAAGGCAAGGCCCGCCCGCCCCGATCCTTCCCAGCCGCTGCGGTCGGCAAAGCGGCTGTCGGTGACGGCGGCCCCGGTCGCCAGCACGCGTTCGGACAGGCGGCCGCCGGCAATCGTCCAGCGGTCGATCCGCCCCCCGGCGCTCAGCGTCCAGCCGCCCCGCGTCCAGCTCAGATCGGCAAAGCCGCCGCGCACCGCGCTGCGCCCGCCAGCCTCGCGGCGGCGGGTCGGCAACCCGGCGACATAGGTGAACAGTTCAAGCGTCCGCCCCTCGGTCGCGCGCCAGTCGCCACCCAGGCTGAGTTCGGCCCCGCCGCCCAGCGGCGGCCGGATCTCGACGCGCCCGCCCAGTCCGGTCGCGGGGGTGTTATACTGGTCGAGCGTCGGGGTGACGGCGGTCCGCCCGGCGGCAACCGCCCCGAACTGGCTGGCAAAGGCGCGCGCCTGCACATAGGCAAGCGCCGACCAGCCCCAGCGGCCACGCCCGACCAGCCTGAGGCTCGCATCCGCCCCCTCGCTGCGATTGTCGGAAAAAGCCAGGCCGCGGTCGCGCCGGTCGGCAAAGGCGAGCATCGCCGCCTGCAGCTCGGTCTGCCCGCCAATGTCGATCACCGCGCGCAGGCCAAGGCTTGCCTGTTCATGCCCGGCGGCCCGGTCGACCGGCCCGCGCTGATCGGCACGGATCGGCACAAAGCCGTCGCCGCGCGCATAATCGGCCGACAAGGTGGCAAAGCCGCGCCCCATCTGCCCGGTCAGCGCGGCATTGGCCTCGACCGATCCCCGGCTGCCCGCCGCCAGCTGCGCGGCCAGCGGGGCAAGCTGATCCGGGGTCGCGCTGTCGAGCGCGATGGTGCCGGCCAGCGCGCCGGGCGCGAACAGCCCGGCCCCGCGCGTCACCGTCACCCGCCCCAGCCGTTCGGGCTGATAGGCGGGAAAGGCCACCCAGCCGCCGAACGGATCGGCCTGGGGCACGCCGTCGAGCACCAGCAGCGCCCGGCTGGCGGCATTGCCGCCCAGCCCGCGCAGCGTCAGCCCCTGCGAGGTCGGATTGGCGGAGCGCGCGTCGGAACGGCGAAACTGCTGCAGCCCGGCGACGTCGCGCAGCACATCCTCCAGCCGGCCGCTCGCCGTCCCGGTCAGCCGGGCGCGGTCGATCACCGCCCGCGCCGCCGCCGCCTCGCCGCCCAGCGCGGCCAGATCGCGCCCGGTGACGACGATATCGGGGGCAGCGCCCAGCAACAGGGGGAGCAGCAGCATGTGAGGACCCTCAGGCCGGGCCGACCCGCTCGGGATGGGCGGCGGCGAACGCCTCCACCTCCTGCAGCGCCGCGTCAACCCTGACCAGCGTCGGGAACGGCGTCAGATCGAGGTTGAAGCGCCGGGCGTTGAACATCTGCGGCACCAGGCAGATGTCGGACAGGTCGGGCCGGTCGCCGCCCAGATAGCGGCCACAGCCCTCGGCCATGCGTTCCAGCGCGACAAAGCCCTCGCGCACCCAGTGGCGATACCAGTCGTCGCGCGCGGCGTCGCCCGCCCCCAGTTCGCGCTTCAGATAGCCCAGCACGCGCAGATTGTTGAGCGGATGGATGTCGCAGGCGATCAGCAGCGCGCGCGCCATCACCTGCGCGCGCGCAAGCGGCGCTGCCGGCAGAAAGCCGGGCTCGGGATGCGCCTGATCCAGCCAGTCGAGGATCGCGAGCGACTGGCTGACCGGCGTGCCATCGACATCGAGCGTGGGCACGAAACCCTGCGGATTGCGGGCCAGATTCTCATCCGACCGCTGCGCGCCGTCGAGCAGCGAGACATCGACCCGGCGATAGGCCAGCCCCTTGAGGTTGAGGCCGATCCGCACCCGGTAGCTGGCCGAGGACCGGTAATAATCGAACAATGTCAGCGTCATCAGCTTCCCCTCTGTCCAACCACCCTTGCCGTGATCGCATCCAGCCTGGCAAGCATGGCGGGATCGCGCGCCTCGGGCGCGGTGATCAGCGCGGCATCAAGACAGGTGTCGATCGGGCTGGCCGCGCGCGTCGCGGGCAGCGCTGCGGCCAGTTCGACGATCAGCCGCCGCGCCCGCGCCGCATTGGCGTGCATGACCGCGAGCACCGCATCGACCTCGACATGCGCCTCGCCCGCGCGCCAGCAATCATAATCGGTCGCCATGCCGATCAGCGCATAGGGCAGCTCCGCCTCGCGGGCGAGGCGCGCCTCGGGCAGCGCGGTCATGCCGATCACGTCCGCCCCCAGGCGCGGTAGAGATGGCTTTCGGCGCGGGTCGAGAATTGCGGGCCTTCGATCGCAATATAGGTGCCCTGAGCCGCGACCTTGGCCCCGGCGGCGCGCCCGGCCTGCGCGGCGAGCGCGGACAGGCGCGGGCAGACCGGATCGGCCATCGACACATGGGCGACCAGCCCGGTTCCGAAAAAGCTCTGCGGCCGCCCGGCGGTGCGGTCGATGAACTGGTCGACCGCGACGAAATCGCCGGGCGCGATCTCCTCGCGCAGCGACCCCACGGCGGACAAAGCGAGCACATCGGTGCAGCCCAGCCGCTTCAGCGCGTCGATATTGGCGCGGGCGTTGATCTCCGCCGGGGCGATGCGGTGGCCGCGGCCGTGTCGCGGCAGAAAGGCAAAGCCGATGCCGCCAATGCGTCCGGTCAGGATCTCGTCCGACGGCGCGCCCCAGGGCGTGTCGACCCGCTGCCACCGGGCATCTTCAAGCGCGTCGATCGCATACAGCCCCGACCCGCCAAGCACCCCGATCATCCAGTCCGCCATTGGCTCCCCCCTGTTTCGCCGGTCGCGCCCGTCTTGGCGGGGGAATGCGACGATGAAAAGAAACAAAGGCGCGGGATGGTTTTTGTGGTGCGGCTTACGGCGCGGGGGCGGGTTTTTTGTGGTGCGGCTCACGCCGCACAGGCGGCACCGGCCCGCTCCCGGTTGTTCGTTGCGCGCCTCACGGCGCGGAAGCGGCACCGGCCCGCTCCCCCACCCGGCCTCCCATCGACAGGATATGCTATGGGAGGCCGGGTGGGGGAGCGGGCCGGTGCCGCGACAGATACGGGCGACCGCGCTATTTCATCTGCGCGATATAGGCACGGATTAGCGCCACCCCCTCGTCATGGGTAAGCGTGCGGCCGAGTTCGGGCATCGCGATCCCCGGTTCGGTGCTGGCCATGCGGTGGAGCAGGATCGACTGGTCGGGCGCGCCGGGCTGGATGTCGAAGGCAAGGCCGGCGCTGCCCCGCCCCGCCGCGACCGGCCGCTTCAGCCGCCCGCGCGCCACCGGATCGGGTTCGTCAAACCCCAGATACAGCCCGCTGTTCGACGCCATGCCCGCGCGCGAATGGCAATGGGCGCAGTTGATGTCGAGATAGGCGCGGGCGCGCGCCGCAAGCGGCGCGGCGGGATCGTCCGCGCGCGGCATCGCGGCAAGGCCCGGCGGTGCCCTGTCCACCAGCCCAGCGGCGGCCAGCGCGCCCAGCTGATGCCCGTCATCCAGATTGCGCGCCTTCGGCCCGATCGGCACCAGCGCACCGGCCGACTGGTGGCATTCCTTGCACTGATTGGCGTTGGGCACGCCGTAGCTGACGGTGCGCGCCCGCCCGGCCTTGTCGGTCCAGCCGATCTCGAGGCGCGCGCCGCCGCGCCGGAGCACGGCATCGTCGCCCGACCACAGATAGGGCAGCGCGACCCAGCCCGAGGCGCGGCGCAGCAGCACCCGCGTCTCGACCGTGCGGCGCGGCCCGTCCGGCTGGCGCGCATCGGCGGGGTAGGAAAAGCTTTTGATGAGCGCACTGCCGACCGGAAAATCGATCGCGCCATCGGCCCCATAACGCGCGCGGCTGCCGGCGGGGACGTAGATGAACCGGTCCTTGTCGGCATAATCGGAAAACAGCGGCGTGTTCAGCTGGTAACGCACGACGCGCCGATTGGGGCGGCCATCGATGAAGAAGCGGAACTCCGACAGGCGCTGGGGCAGCGTATCGCCGGCGATCAGCGCATCATCGACCCCCGGCGCGGGCGGGGCGGCGCTGGCGAGCAGCAGCGCGGCCGCCGCCAGCACCGACGCGGCCAGCCGGCGGACGGGCGGCGTCCGGAGGGGGCGCATCAGCGGATGCGCTCTGCCATCCCGGCCGGCAGGACGACCGGGGCCGGTTCGCCGGGCAGCGCGCCGTCGGGGAAGCGTGCCGGCGCCGGGCGGGCGGCGGTCAGCGGCTGGCGCGGGTCGCTGAGCGCAAGCGTCAGCGCCGTCACCTTGTCGCGCGCCACCACGCGTTCGCCCGTCCCGTCCCAGACGATCGGCGGCAGCGTGCCGCCCATCGCCGCCGCCAGTTCGGCCCCACCGGGAAAGGCGGGGGCATAGCCGGCCCTGCCATGCACATTGTCGCGCACCACCACCTCGCGGATCAGCGGGTTATAGGCCTTGTCGTCAAACGCCTCGCGATAGCCGACGAGCAGCACATTGGTCGTGCCATTCCCCGCCAGCGTGTTGCCGAACACATGCACGCGCGCATTGGCCATCACCATCACGCCGGTGCCGGTCGGCACGCTGGCGACGATGTTGCCGGCGGGGGCGAAGTTCGGCGTGTCATTGTCGGTGATCTGGTTCGCGAACACGCGCACGCTGTGCCCGCCGGTCTGGGGCAGGTTGGGCAGATCGAAAACCAGGATCCCGCCGGTATTGTGCCGCGCCACATTGCCATGGACATCGGCATTGTAGCTGTTTTCGATCTCGATCCCGGCGACATTATATTCGGCAATCGAGCCGCGCACGACGATGTTGCGCGACTGGCCGACATAGATGCCGGCATCGGACGCGCCGCGCACCACCACCTTGTCGACCAGAATGTCGGACGAGGACACCGGATAGACGCCATAGGCGCCATTGGTCGCTTTCGGCCCGCCGGTCCATTCGACGCGCAGATTGTGATAGACGATGCGGTCCGCGCCCTTGGACTTGATGCCGTCGCCGCGCGTGTCCTCGACCGCGAAATCGCGCAGCACGACATCGTCGGAGGTGACGAGCAGCCCCTCGCCCGCGCCCTGCTGCCCCTTGAAGCTGAGCACCGTCCGGTCCGGCCCGGCGCCACGCAGCTCGACCCGGTCGACGTCGAGCGACAGCCCGTCGGTCAGCTCGAACCGGCCCGCGCCCAGCGTCACCGTGTCGCCGGGGCGGGCATCGATCAGCGCCTCCTGCAGCCGCGCCTGGGCATCCGGCCCGGGCGCGACCGCGATCACCCGCGCCGCCACCGGGGCGGACAGGAACGCGCATGACAGGATGGCGGCAGGCGCGGCCATCCGGCGGAGAAGGGCGATGCGTGCCGCCCCTGTTGCTGGCATCCTCATGCCGCAAGGCTATCCATTCATTTATGAAAGGCAAGAGCGCTTGGTGCGGATCACGCGCGCTTGACAGGCGCACACACCCTGCGGTCCAACCGGGCCCCGGAGCCCAAGACCCGGAGAGTGCCGCCATGCGCCTGTTGCTGCCGCTGCTGATGACCGTGCCGCTTGCGCTGGCCGGCGCGCCTCTTGCCGCCAGCCAGCCGATCACCGGCCGCTGGCTGACCGACAGCAAGGACGGGATCATCCATATCGCCCGCTGCGGCGAGACGCTGTGCGGGCGGTTGCAGCGCTCGCTGGTGCCGATCGAGCCGCCGGGGACGGACATCAAGAATCCCGATCCGGCGCTGCGCGAACGCCGGATCCTCGGCCTTGCGGTGCTGACCGGCCTGCGGCTCGAGGACGGCAAATGGCAGGGCCAGGCCTATGACCCCAAGACCGGGCGCAGCTACCGCGCGGTCGTCGAGCGGGTGTCGAACGAAGCGCTCAAGGTGACGGGGTGCCTGGCGATCTTCTGCCGCACCGTCACCTGGACGCGGGCGAACTGACGCGGCTGCGCGCCACGCCATAGCCCAGATAGATCGCCAGCCCGATCGCGTTCCACAGCAGGAAATAGCCCTGGGTCTTGGCCGGCAGGCTGAGGAACAGATAGGCGCAGCCAAGCACCGCCCCCGCCCCGACCAGCAGGCCGAGCGGGGCGCGGAACGGGCGCGGCGCATCGGGCGCGCGGCGGCGCAGCACGATCAGGCAGGTGCCCACCGCGATAAAGGCAATCAGCGTGCCGGCATTGGCGAGCGCGGCGATCTCGTCGATCGGCAGGATGCCGGCGATGACCGCGACCAGCGCCGCGGTCAGCAGCGTGATGCGCACCGGCGTCTTGCGCACCGGCGACACCCGCGCCAGCCCCTGCGGCAGGAAGCCGTCGCGCGCCATCACCAGGAAGATGCGGCTCTGCCCGTAAAGAAAGGCGAGCAGCACGGTCGGCAGCGCGATCACCGCAGCCCCCGCCACCACCGTCGCCACCGGCGCGCGGCCGATTTCGCGCAGAATCAGCGCCAGCGGCTCCGGGCTGTCGGCAAAGCGGCCAAAGGGCAGCGCGCCGATCGCAGCGGCGGCGACCACGACATAGATCAGCGTGCACGCCGCCATCGATCCGACAATGCCGATCGCCAGATCGCGCTCCGGCCGCTTGGTTTCCTCGGCCGCGGTCGAGATCGCGTCGAAACCGTAAAAGGCAAAGAAGATGATCGCCGCCGCCGCCATCACGCCGCGTTCGACCCCGTCGGGGCTGACCGACTTGGCAAAGCCGAACGGCATGAACGGCGCCAGGTTCGCGGCGTCGAACGCCGGCAGGGTGACGGCGACGAACAGGATCAGCGTCGCGATCTTGACGACGACGAGCACCGCATTGAGCCGCGCGCTCTCGCGCGTGCCCAGCATCAGCAGCCCGGCGACGACCGCGATGATGAACACCGCCGGCACATTGACCAGCCCGCCCAGTTCCGGCCCGCGCGTCAGCGCCTCGGGGAAACCGAGCGGCAACAGCAGCGGCGCGGCATAGCCCGACCAGCCGACCGCGACCGTCGAGACGACCAGCGAATATTCAAGGATCAGGCTCCACCCGACGACCCAGGCGAACACCTCCCCCAGCACCGCATAGCTGTAGGTATAGGCGCTGCCCGAGGCGGGCATCATCGTCGCCATTTCAGCATAAGCGAGGGCCGCGCAGGCGCAGATCGCGCCCGCAATCGCAAAGCTCAGCAGCACCGCCGGCCCCGCCCGGTCGGCGCCGACGCCGATCAGCGTCAGAATGCCGGTGCCGACGATCGCGCCGACGCCAAGCGCCAGCAGATGCGGCCAGGACAGGGTCGCCGCCAGCCGCTGTTCCTGCGGCTGGTCCTCGCGCGCGATGATCGTCTTGCGGCGCAGAAGCTTGCTCAAAACCCCATTCCCTCTGGCTGAACCCGGTGCCGGCATGTCGCACCGGCGATGCCCGTTACGCACAACGGCGCGGCGCGACAAGCGGGGGTGTGGGGGTTGTTTGTGGTGCGGCTCACGCCGCACGGGCGGCACCGGCCCGCACCCCCACCCGGCCTCCCATAGCGTATCCTGCCGTTGGGAGGCCGGGTGGGGGTGCGGGCCGGTGCCGTTCTTCCCAAACAAGCAACTCCCGGTGCCGTTCTTCCCGCCAAACATCCTCCCTCAGCTATATCCCGGATCCTCCATCACCCCCGGCCAGCGCGGCAGGGCGTCGGAAACCCGGTCGGGGAACGCTGCCGGGCGCTTGGCGAGGAAGCTTTCCACCCCCTCGCGCGCATCGGCGCTGCCGCCGCGCACCCAGACGGCGCGGCTGTCGAGCCGATGGGCGGCCATCGGATGATCGGCCCCCAGCATCCGCCACAGCATCTGCCGGGTCAGCGCGACCGACACCGGCGCGCTGTCGGCCGTCAGCTCGCGGGCGAGCGTGCGCGCCGCGCCGAGCAGATCGTCAGGGGCATGGACGCTGCGCACCAGCCCGGCGGCGCGGGCGTCCTCCGCGCCGAAGATGCGGCCCGAATAGCACCAGTCGAGCGCCTGGCCGATGCCGACCAGCCGGGGCAGGAACCAGCTCGATGCCGCCTCGGGCACGATGCCGCGCCGGGCAAAGACGAAGCCGAAGCGCGCATCGGCGCTGGCAAGGCGGAAATCCATCGGCAGCGTCATCGTCACCCCGACGCCGACCGCCGGGCCGTTGATCGCCGCGATCACCGGCTTCAGCGAGGAAAACAGCCGCAGCGCCAGCCGGCCGCCATTGTCCCGCACCGCCTCATGCCCCCAGTCGACCGCGCCATCGGGACCGATCGGCGATCCGTAAGCCAGCTTGTCGGGACGCTCGGCATAATCGAAGGTCGCGCCGCCATCGCCCAGATCGGCCCCGGCGCAGAAGCCGCGCCCGGCGCCGGTCACGATCACCGCACGCACCGCATCATCGGCATCGGTGCGGTCGAACGCGGCGATCAGATCCGCCATCATCTGCGGGGTGAAGGCGTTGAGCCGGTCGGGCCGGTTGAGCGTGATCGTCGCAATCCCGTCATCGACCGCCAGAGTGATCGTCTCGAACATCGCGGTGCCTCTCCCTGTTCATGTCTTGTGGTTATGGTCTTGTGCCGGCGCGCATTGTTCCGGCTTTTGCCGCCGCTGTCAGCCGGATTCCCGCACGCCGCGATTTGGTCTAGCAGGCGGCATGGCAGCACAGGCGAACGACGGCGCACCGCCCCTTCCCCCCGGCGACCGGAGCGCGCGGCTGCGCGCGATCCTGGGCGGATCGGCGGGCAATCTGGTCGAATGGTATGACTGGTATGTCTATGCCGCCTTCACGCTTTACTTCGCGCCGGCCTTCTTTCCGGCCGGCGATCCGACCGCGCAGCTGCTGCAGGCGGCGGCGGTGTTCGCGGTCGGGTTCCTGATGCGCCCGATCGGCGGCTGGCTGATGGGGGTCTATGCCGACCGGCATGGCCGCAAGGCGGGGCTGACCCTGTCGGTCAGCCTGATGTGCGGCGGCTCCTTCGCCATCGCGCTGACGCCGGGGCATGACCGGATCGGCTGGGCCGCACCGGCGATCCTGCTGATCGCCCGTCTGGCCCAGGGGCTGAGCCTGGGCGGCGAATATGGTGCCAGCGCCACCTATCTGTCGGAAATGGCCGGGCGCAGCCGGCGCGGTTTCTATTCGAGCTTTCAATATGTCACGCTGATCGCCGGGCAGCTGTCGGCGCTGGCGGTGCTGCTGGTGCTGCAGGCGGTGATGTCGCCGGCCAGCCTGGAGGCCTGGGGCTGGCGGATTCCGTTTGCAATCGGCGGCGCGCTGGCGGTCGTCGTATTCTGGCTGCGGCGCAGGCTGGCCGAGACCGAAAGCTTCCGCAACGCCCGTGCGGGCGCGGCGGCCCCCAGCGGCGCGCTGGCGCTGCTGCGCCACCATCCGCGCGCGGCGATGACGGTGATGGCGCTGACGGCGGGCGGCACGCTCGCCTTCTACGCCTATTCGATCTACATGCAGAAGTTCCTCGCCAACACCGCCGGATTCAGCCGCGAGACCGCGAGCGCGATCATGACCGGCGCGCTGTTCCTGTTCATGCTGGCCCAGCCGCTGGCCGGCGCGCTGTCCGACCGGGTGGGGCGCAAGCCGCTGATGATCGGTTTCGGGGTCGCGGGGGTGGTGTTCACCTGGCCGATCTTCACCGCGCTCGAGACGGTGCGCGATCCGCTCGCCGCCTTTGCGCTGGTGACGGCGGCGCTGCTGATCGTCAGCGGCTATACGGCGATTAATGCGGTGGTGAAGGCGGAGATGTTTCCCGCCCATATCCGCGCGCTCGGCGTGGCGCTGCCCTATGCCATCGCCAACACGCTGTTCGGGGGCACCGCCGAATATGTCGCCCTGTGGCTGAAGCAGCAGGGCATGGAACGCGGCTTTTACGCCTATGTGACCGCGATGATCGGCCTGTCGCTGATCGTCTATCTGCGGATGCGCGACACCCGCGACCACAGCCTGATCCTCGAGGACTGAAGCGCTTTACCGCGGGGTAGCCAGGCCCCGCCCGGCGCTATTCGCTGCGCAGCGCGTCGATCGGCGACAGGCGTGACGCGCGGATCGCCGGATAGCCGCCGAACACCAGCCCGATGCCCCCGGCGAACAGGATGGCGAGCAGCGCCGTCCCCAGCCCGATCGGCGCCGGGAAATCGGCCAGCCGCTCGAACAGCGCCGCACAGCCATAGGCAAGCGCCAGCCCGGCGGTGCCGCCGATCACGCACAGCACCGCCGCCTCGACCAGAAACTGGTTGCGGATGTCGCTGCGCCGCGCGCCAAGCGCCATGCGCAGGCCGATCTCGCGCGTCCGTTCGGTCACCGAGACGAGCATGATGTTCATGATGCCGATTCCGCCGACCAGCAGCGAGATCGACGCGATGGCAACCAGCACCGCCTGGAACACGGCGGTGACGGTGGCCGATGCCTCCATGAACTCGGCGGTGGTGTTGATCGTGAACGGGTTCATCTCGCCGCGCCCGATATTGTTGCGCTGGCGCAGCAGCCGGGTCAGCCGGCGCTTGGCATCGGCCAGATCGACCCCGTCCTCGAAACCGACGAACAGCACCGCCAGATCATCGGCCCCGGGCAGGTTGGAGGCGAAACGCTGACGCGCGGTGGTCAGCGGCACCAGCACCAGATCGTCATTGTCCTGGCCAAAGCTCGACCCCTTGCTTTCGAGCACGCCGATGACGGTGAAGGGCACGCGGCTGATCCTGACCGTCTGGCCGACCGGGTCGAGATCGCCGAACAGCCGCCCGGCAACCGTCGGCCCGATCACGGTGACGCGCGCGGCGGTGCGCACATCGGCATCCTGCACGAACCGGCCCTGGGCGACATCCAGCCCGGTGATCCGGCCATAATCGGGGGTCATGCCGATGGCCGTGGTGCTGGTGTTGCGCCCGCCCGAGACGAGCTGGACGGTCGAGCGCAGCTGCGGCGCGATGGCGGTGACGCCGGCGACGCTGCGCAGCACCGCGCGGGCATCGCGTTCGGTGAGCCGGCCGCGGTCCGACACGCGCCGCCCGCCGCGGTTTTCCGGCTGGGGCAGCACGATCGCCATGTTGGACCCGAGGGTCGAGATCGAATCCATGACCGACAGGCGCGCGCCTTCACCCACCGCGACCGCGAGCACGACCGACAGCACCCCGATCATCACGCCGAGCGAGGTGAGCAGCGAACGCAGCATGTTGGTGCGCAGCGCCGTCAGCGCGATCGCGATATTGACCCCCCAGCCGCCGGCGATGCGCGCGATCCGCGCCGCCGCGCCGGCCGGTGCCGGGGTGCCGCCTGCGATCATCGCGTCTGCCGGTGCCGCACCCGTCATCGCATCGCTCCCGCTCATTCCGCGCGCCGCCGCTCGGCGACCGGCAGATCCTCGATCACCTGGCCGTCGCGGAACACCAGCCGGCGCGCGGCATAGGCGGCGATGTCCGGCTCGTGGGTGACGAGGATGACGGTCTTGCCGGCATCGTTCAGCCGCTGGAAAATCCCCATAATGTCCTCGGACGTCGCGCTGTCGAGAGCGCCGGTCGGCTCGTCGGCCAGGATCATCAGCGGATCGGTGACGAGCGCGCGGGCGATGGCGACGCGCTGCTGCTGGCCGCCCGACAGCTTGGCAGGGGTGTGCATCAGCCGCTCGCCCAGCCCCATCGCCTCGAGCGCGACGCGCGCCCGCGCCCGGCGTTCGGCCTGGCCCAGCCCAGCATAGATCAGCGGCGTCGCGACATTGTCGAGCGCGGTGGTGCGCGCCAGCAGGTTGAACTGCTGGAAGACAAAGCCGATCTTGCGGTTCCGAAGCGCCGCCAGCGCATCATTGTCGAGCTGCCCCAGATCGACGCCGTCGATCAGCATCTGGCCCGATGTCGGCACATCGAGCGCGCCGACCATGTTCATGAAGGTGGATTTGCCCGATCCGCTCGCCCCCATGATGGCGACGAACTCGCCGCGCGCGATCGTCACCGACACGCCGGCGACCGCGCGCAGCGTCTCGCCCCCCAGCCGGTATTCCTTGACCAGCGCGCGCGCCTCGACGAGCGGCGGCGCGGCGCGATCAGCCGTCATCGCCGCCATCCCCGTCGCCTGCATCACGCGCGCCGTCCTCCCCGGCGCTGCGCGGGCGCGCGGTCGAGCGGCTGCGGACCAGCACCCGCTCGCCGGGCCTCAGGCCGGTCACGATCTCGACCTGGTCCTCACCCTGCAGGCCAAGCGTCACGCGGCGCGGCGACGGGCGATAGGCATCCTCGCCCGCCACCCAGACGATGGTGCCCGATGGCGGCCGCGCCGTGCCCCGGTCCTCGGCGCGCGGGCGGAAACGCAGCGCCGCCGCCGGGGCGCGCAGCACCTGGCGGCGCAGCCCGGTCACGATCTCGACATTGGCGGTCATGCCCGGCAGCAGCTTGCCGGCGCGGTTGTCGACATCGATCACGACTGCATAGCTGATGACATTCTGCGCCTCGCTCGGCGCCTTGCGGATCTGGCGGACGGTCGCGGCAAAGCGTTCGCCCGGATAGCTGTCGACGGTGAAGGTGACGCTCTGCCCCTCGCGCACCTGGCCGATATCGGCCTCGTCGACTGCGGCCTCGACCTGCATCCGGTTGGTGTCGGCGGCGATTTCGAACAGATTGGGGGTCTGGAAGCTGGCGGCGACGGTCGCGCCGGGATCGACCAGCCGGTTGATGACGACGCCCGCCGCCGGCGCGACGATGCGCGTGCGGGCCAGATCGAGCCGGGCGGCGCTCAGCTCGGCCCGGGCCTGGGCGATCTGGGCGCGGGCGCTGGCGATCTGGGCACGACCGGTCTGCAGGCCGGCGCGGGCGGCGGCACGGGCATTTTCCGCGCCATCGAGATCGGCGCGCGACAGGAAACCGCGCCCGGCCAGCGCCTGACGCCGGGCGAAATCCCGGTCCTGCACGGCGATATCGGTCTGGGCGCGGGCAAAGCCGGCCTCAGCCTGGGCGAGCGCCGCTTCGGCCGAGGCGACCGCCGCCTCCGCCTGGGCGACGCGCGCGCGCGGGCGGGTGGGGTCGATTTCGGCGAGCAGCTGGCCGGCGGCGACCGGCGTGTTGAAATCGACATGGACGGCGAGGATCTGGCCGGAAATCTCCGCCCCGACCTTGAAGGTGTTGAGCGCGCGGATCCGGCCGCTTGCCGTTACGCGGCGGACGACATCGCCGCGCGCCACCGGTTCGGTGACATAGGCATAGGCCCGGCTGCGCGGCCGCAGCACCGACCAGCCGATGAGGATGATCCCGATAAGCACCAGCGCGCCTATGACCGGATGCGCCCGGACCCAGCCGCGCAAACGTGACAGCATCGACATCCCCCCTTTGCTCAGGCCTTGCTAACCGGTCGCCGGGCGGCGCGCCAGCCATGGCCGCGCGACGATCCGGGGCGAGGGGTGCAAAAACATCCACAATGACGCCAGTCTCCGGCGAAAGAGCCGCCGACAAAGGGGTCTGCGACAAAAAAGGCGGCACCGGATCGCTCCGGTGCCGCCCTTTTGTCCTGGGCCGGCCCGGAGGCCGGCGATCGGCGCGCGTCAGGCCTTGACGTCGGCCCTGGCCTGCCCGCCCTTCTTTTTCGGCCGCTTGGGCGCGGCAGGCGTGATCTGGAAGGCGAGCGCATCGTCCTTCAGATGCACCTTCACCTCGCCGCCATGCACGAGCTTGCCGAACAGCAGCTCCTCGGCCAGCGGCTGCTTGACCTTCTCCTGGATCAGCCGGCCCATCGGCCGCGCGCCGTAAAGCTTGTCATAGCCACGCGCGGTCAGCCATG
The DNA here is from genome assembly GCF_009913435.1 of Sphingomonas changnyeongensis. Taxonomy (NCBI): domain Bacteria; kingdom Pseudomonadati; phylum Pseudomonadota; class Alphaproteobacteria; order Sphingomonadales; family Sphingomonadaceae; genus Sphingomonas; species Sphingomonas changnyeongensis. The sequence goes on from NZ_CP047895.1 coordinate 383,959, forward strand.
CCTTGGCCTCGGCATCCAGATCGATATGCACCTCGCGGTCGGCCAGCTGCAGTTCGAGCTGCAGGATGAACTTGTCGACGACGCGCGCGACCACTTCGGGCGGCAGATAGCCGAACGGCACGATGGCATCGAGCCGGTTGCGGAACTCCGGCGTGAACATACGCTTGACCGCTTCCTCGTCCTCGCCCTCGCGGGTGACGGCGCCGAAGCCGACCGCCTCGCGCGCCATGTCGGCGGCGCCCGCATTGGTCGTCATGATCAGGATGACGTTGCGGAAATCAACGGTCTTGCCATGGTGATCGGTCAGCTTGCCATTGTCCATAACCTGCAACAGGATGTTGTACAGGTCCGGATGCGCCTTTTCGATCTCGTCGAGCAGCAGCACGCAGTGCGGCTGCTGGTCGACCGCATCGGTGAGCAGGCCGCCCTGATCATAGCCGACATAGCCCGGCGGCGCGCCGATCAGCCGGCTGACCGAATGGCGCTCCATATATTCCGACATGTCGAATCGCTGCAGCGGGATGCCGAGGATCGTCGCCAGCTGACGCGCCACCTCGGTCTTGCCGACGCCGGTCGGGCCGGTGAACAGATAATTGCCGATCGGCTTGTCGGGATCGCGCAGCCCCGCACGGCTGAGCTTGATCGCCGAGGCGAGCTTCTCGATCGCCAGATCCTGGCCGAACACGACCCGCTTGAGGTCGGTTTCCAGGCTTTCCAGCGTCTTCTTGTCATCCGACGACACCGATTTCGGGGGGATGCGCGCCATCGTCGCGATCACCGCCTCGATCTCGCGCGGGGTGATCACCTTCTTGCGCTTGCCCGGCGCGACCAGCATCTGCATCGCGCCCACCTCGTCGATCACGTCGATCGCCTTGTCGGGCAGCTTGCGGTCGTTGATGTAGCGCGCCGACAGCTCGACCGCCGACTTGATCGCATCGGGCGTGTATTTGACCGAATGATGCGTCTCGAACGCGGTCCGCAGCCCGGAAAGGATCTTGATCGTGTCCTCGATCGTCGGTTCGTTGACGTCGATCTTCTGGAACCGGCGCAGCAGCGCGCGATCCTTTTCGAAATGGTTGCGGAACTCCTTGTAGGTGGTCGAGCCGATGCAGCGGATCTGCCCGCCCGACAGCGCGGGCTTGAGCAGGTTGGACGCATCCATCGCCCCGCCCGAGGTCGCCCCGGCTCCGATCACCGTGTGGATTTCATCGATGAACAGGATCGCGTGCGGCATTTTTTCGAGTTCGGAGACGACGGCCTTCAGCCGCTCCTCGAAATCGCCGCGATAGCGGGTGCCGGCGAGCAGCGCCCCCATGTCGAGCGCATAGATGACCGCATTGGCGAGCACGTCGGGCACATCGCCCTCGATGATCTTGCGCGCCAGCCCCTCGGCGATCGCCGTCTTGCCGACGCCCGGATCGCCCACATAAAGCGGGTTGTTCTTCGACCGGCGGCACAGGATCTGGATCGTGCGGTCGACCTCCGGCCCGCGGCCGATCAGCGGGTCGACCTTGCCGTCGCGCGCCTTTTCATTGAGGTTGACGCAGAACTGCTTGAGCGCGCTCTCGTTCTTCTGCTTGCCTTCGGTCTTGGCGGGCTTTTCCTCTTCCGCGCCCTTGACCTCGCGCGGCTCGGACGGCTGGCCGCCCTTGCCGACGCCGTGGCTGATGAAGCTGACCGCATCCAGCCGGCTCATGTCCTGCTGCTGCAGGAAATAGACGGCATAGGATTCGCGTTCGGAAAACAGCGCGACGAGCACGTTCGCGCCGGTCACTTCCTCGCGGCCCGACGACTGGACGTGCAGGATCGCGCGCTGGACGACGCGCTGGAAGCCGCTCGTCGGCGACGGATCGGTCTCGCCCTCGACGCGCAGCGCCTCAAGCTCGGTGTCGAGATAGCGGGTGACCGCGTCTTTCAGTTCGCCCAGATCGACGCCGCAGGCGACCATGACTTTCGAGGCGTCGACATCGTCGGTGAGCGCGAGCAGCAGATGCTCAAGCGTCGCATATTCGTGCCGGCGGCCCGATGCATGGGTCAGCGCCTTGTGGAGGGTGGTTTCGAGCGCGGGTGCAAAAGACGGCATTCAACTCACTCCTGCGGCGGGCGGAAGCCCGTTGCCGCTCTGTCGACGATGTTGGCGCTCGGGGGGCGCGGTGCAAGTCCGTAAAAGGCCCGACGGGCAGACGCGCGGCGCGGTCCCGCCCTTATTTCCTAAATAGCGCATCGGCGCTTGCACGGTGATTAATCCGGCGGGTTATTTGTGCGCGGACGCGGGCAATCTCGCCCTCGAGCGCGGTGATCCGCGCTTCAAGCTCGTCGACGGAGAGCGGCCCCAGATCCTCGGCCAGGACCGCCGCCAGCGGCCCGCCGCGCGGCAGGTGGGAGGCAGGTTCGTCATCCATGGCGGGAGCGTCGCGCGCGGCGCGGCCGGAGTCAACACGGGGGTGGCAGCATCCGTCCCGCTGTGGGAGCAAAGGTTGCACGCAAGCGGCTGACTTGTCGTCCTGTCCCCGCTAGGGAAGGCGCGATGACTGTTCCGAACATGATGACTAAGGCCCTGCCGACCACCATGATCGCCATCGATCCGGCCATGCCGGGCGGGCCCGAGGTGCTGACCCCTGTCGAGCGGCCGGTGCCGGTGCCCGGGCCGGGCGAGGTGCTGATCCGGGTTGCCGCGGCAGGCGTGAACCGGCCCGACATCGTCCAGCGCCAGGGGGCCTATCCGCCGCCGCCGGGCGCGCCGACCATCCCCGGCCTTGAAGTCGCGGGCGAGGTGGTCGCCGCGCACGGGCTGGCCGAGGAATCGCTGATCGGCCAGCCGGTCTGCGCGCTGATCGCGGGCGGCGGCTATGCCCAATATGCGGTCGCGCCGGCCGGCCAGTGCCTGATCGTGCCCGAGGGGCTGTCGATGGTCGAAGCCGCGGCGATGCCCGAGACGCTGTTCACCGTCTGGGTCAATCTGTTCGAGCGCGCTTATGCCCGCGACGGCGACACCGTGCTCGTCCATGGCGGCACCAGCGGCATCGGCACGATGGCGATCGCGCTTGCCGGGCTGTTCGGGCTGAAGATCATCGTCACCTGCGGGTCCGACGAGAAATGCGACCGCGCCCGGGCGCTGGGGGCCGATGTGGCGATCAACTATCGCACCACCGATTTCGTCGCCGCCGTGCAGCAGGCGACCGGCGGCCAGGGCGTGCAGGCGGTGATCGACATGGTCGGCGGCGATTATCTGCCGCGCAACCTCAAATGCCTGGCCGAGGAAGGCCGGCACGTGTCGATCGCGATCCAGCGCGGCGCGACCGCCGAAATCCCGATCTTCGACGTGATGCGCCGCCGGCTGACGATCACCGGATCGACGCTGCGCGCGCGCAGCACCGAGTTCAAGACCCTGGTCGCCGACGAGCTGGACCGGATGGTGTGGCCACATGTCCGCGACGGGCGGCTGCGCCCGGTGATCGATTCGACCTTCCCGCTCGCCGCCGCCGCCGACGCGCACCGGCGGATGGAGGACGGCGACCATGTCGGCAAGATCGTGCTGACGCTCGACTGACGGGGGCGCCGGGCGCGCCCCTCCCTGTCATGCCCCTGTCACCGCTTGATCGGCGGAATGTCATATTGATCGGCCATAGGCGCCCTGCCGATGCGGGGGTCGCCGATGATGAACGCCGTGATGCGGGTGCCAATGGACAGTGCCGGGACGGCCGATTTCGATCTGGCCGATTTCCACATCGCCGCACCGGCCCATCCGGAGCCGGAGGGCAATGAGCGGCGGCGGTTCCGCACCATCTGGATTTCCGACATCCATCTCGGCACGCGCGGCTGCAATGCGCGGCTGCTGATCGACTTTCTCGACCATGTCGATTCCGACATGCTCTATCTGGTCGGCGACATCATCGACGGCTGGCGGATGAAGAAGCGCTTCTACTGGCCGGCCAGCCACAATGACGTCGTCTGGCGGATCCTGAAGCGCGCCAAGCGCGGCACGCGGATCACCTATATCCCCGGCAATCATGACGAGATGTTCCGCCAGTTCACCGGGCTGAGCTTTGGCGGCGTGGCGATCCGGCGCAAGGCGATCCACGAGACCGCCGATGGGCGCAAGCTGCTGGTGCTGCACGGCGACGAGTTCGACGCGGTGATGCTTGCCCATCGCTGGCTCGCCTATGTCGGCGATGCCGCCTATGTCACGCTGATGCGGCTGAACGTGATCGTGAACGCGGTCCGCAGCCGGCTGGGCCTGCCTTACTGGTCGCTGTCCAAGGTCGCCAAGCACAAGGTCAAGAACGCGGTCGAGTTCATCGGCCGGTTCGAGGAAGTGGTGGCGCACGAGGCCGAGGCGCGCGGCGTCGACGGCGTGGTGTGCGGGCATATCCACACCGCCGAGATCCGGCGCATCGGCGGTGTCGATTATTACAATGACGGCGACTGGGTGGAGGGCTGCACCGCTCTGGTCGAGCATTTCGACGGGCGGATGGAGGTGCTGCACTGGGCCGAGGAGGTCGAGCGGCGCAAGGCGGCACAGGCCGCCGAGGCAGAACAGGCCGTTCCGGCTGCGGCCGGGGCACTGGTCGCGGCCTGAGGCCGATGCGCATCGCCCTTGTCACCGACGCCTGGGCCCCGCAGGTCAATGGCGTGGTGCGGACGCTGGAGGCGGTGCGCGCGACGCTCGAACGCCAGGGTCACAGCGTCGCGGTGATCTCGCCCGATCTCTACGCATCGCTGCCCTGCCCGACCTATCCCGAAATCCGGCTGGCGATCGCCAGTTCGCGCTCGGTCGGTCAGCGGATCGCCGGGTTCGGCGCGGACGCCGTGCATCTGGCGACCGAAGGGCCGCTGTGCCTTGCCGCGCGGCGCTGGTGCCTCAGGCACGGCCTGCCCTTCACCACCGCCTATCACACCCAGTTTCCCGACTATGTCGAGAAACGCACCGGCATGCCCGCCGCCTGGATCTGGCGCTATATCCGCTGGTTCCACGCCCCGGCGCGCGCGGTGCTGGTGTCGACGCCGTCGATCCGCCGCACGCTCGCCGCGCACGGCGTCGCGCATCTGCGCCATTGGGGCCGGGGGGTCGATCTGGCCCAGTTCACCCCCGATGCGCCGCCGCCCCCGGCCTTTGCCGGGCTGGCACGGCCGATCCAGCTTTATGTCGGGCGGGTGGCGGTTGAAAAGAATATCGCGGCATTCCTCGCCACCCGCCATCCCGGCACCCGGGTCGTGGTCGGCGACGGCCCGGCCCGGGCGGAGCTGGAACGGCTTTATCCCGACGCGCTGTTTCTGGGGGCGCTCGGCGGCCGCGCACTCGCCGGGGCCTATGCCGGGGCCGATGTGCTGGTATTTCCCAGCCGCACCGACACGTTCGGGCTGGTGATGATCGAGGCGCTGGCCTGCGGCACGCCGGTCGCCGCCTATCCGGTGAGCGGCCCGGTCGATGTGCTGACCGCGGCGACGGGTGCGATGCGCGAGGATCTGGGCGCGGCGATTGCCGAGGCGCTGACCCGCGACCGCACCGCCTGCGCCGCCTATGGCCGCAGTTTTTCATGGGAGGCGAGCGCGGCGCAGTTCCTGTCGGCGCTCGCCCCGATCGCGGCGGCCGAGGCGGCCTGAGCCGGCTTGGGGGGCGCCGCCGGATCGGGCGGCGCGCAATCAGCCCGCCGGCGTCGCCTTCAGGATCGCCCGCGCCTCCGCACAGTCGCGCTCCATATGCGCGACAAGGGCATCGAGGCTGTCGAACCGCGCCTCGGGCCGCAGATAGGCGATCAGTTCGACCTCGATCGTCTGGCCGTAGAGATCGCCGGAAAAATCGAAGAAATAGGGTTCGAGCAGCTCGACCGGCGGATCGAAGCTCGGCCGGATGCCGAGATTGGCGGCCCCGTCCACCAGCTGCCCGCCCGGCAGCCGGCCGCGCACCGCATAGATGCCGTAACGCGGCCGCAAATAGGCACCCAGCTCCAGATTGGCGGTCGGATAGCCGATCGTGCGGCCAAGCTTGGCCCCGTGGCGGACCTCGCCGGCAATGGCAAACGGGCGGGTGAGCAGCCGCGCCGCCGCCGCACAGTCACCGGCCTGGAGCGCGGCACGAATCCGGCTCGACGACACCGGTTCGTCGCCCAGCATCACCGGGGCCACCGCCTCGGCGGCAATGCCATGAGCGGGGCCGAGCGTGCGCAGCACCTCGACATTGCCGCCGCGGCCCTGCCCGAAGGTGAAATCCCCGCCGGTCACGACGCCGGCTGCGCCCAGCATGCCGGCCAGCCGTTCGGCGATGAACGCCTCGGCGGACAGAGCGGCGAGCGCGGCATCGAAACGGAACACGATCATCGCATCCGCGCCCGCCTCGGCAAAAAGCCTTGCCCGCTGGTCGAGCGTCGTCAGGCGGAAGGGTGGGGCATCGGGCTTGAAGAACCGCACCGGATGGGGATCGAAGGTCGCGACCAGCGCCGGCCGCCCCTCGGCGCGGGCGCGGGCAACCGCCCGGCCCACCACCGCCTGGTGCCCGAGGTGAAACCCGTCGAAATTGCCGAGCGCGACAATCCCGCCGCGCAGCTGCGCCGGAACCGCCGAGCCGCCGTCCAGCCGCTCCATGGCCGGGCCTATAGTCACAAGCTTGCCCGCTTCCAAGCGCGCGGTCTGCGCGGCGCTGCGACGAACTGCACGGTCCGCGCGGCGAACCGGAAGGGCCTCCCGGCTCGTCCCGCTGCTGCCGCATTTCGTCGCGCGGCTAAAGATTTGGGTAATCTTTGTCCCTAGCCAGAGGCTCGTGACGCAGACGACTCCCCTCACCCGCCGGCTTGTTGCCGCCCTGATCGCGCTCTTTGCGGCCATGGCAGCCGCTGCGCCCGCTCAGGCGCAGTTCTGGCAGTGCGCGCCCTTTGCGCGGATGGTGTCGGGCATCGATCTCTACGGCAATGCCGGCAGCTGGTGGGCGCAGGCCGAGGGCCGGTTCGCGCGCGGCAGCCGCCCGGAGGCGGGCAGCGTTCTCGTGATGAAGCCGCATGGCCGGATGCGCGTCGGCCATGTCGCCGTCGTCAGCCGGATCGTCTCGGCGCGCGAAATCACCGTCACCCACGCAAACTGGTCGCGGCCCGGCCAGGTCGAACAGGATGTCCGCGTGGTCGACGTGTCGCCGGCGGGCGACTGGAGCCAGGTCAAGGTCTGGTATGCGTCGCTGGGCGATGTCGGCTCAACCGTCTATCCGGCGCACGGCTTTGTCCACGCCCCGCGCGCCGCCGGGGCCGTGCAGGTGGCACAGGCCGACACCGGCGGTGCCGGCCTGCGCGCCGCGCTGCGCTGATCCAGCGCACGCCCAAGCATTTCAGCCGCAGACGCGCACCCGCCGCCAGCGCCCGCGCCAGTCGTCCCAGACCCGCTCGCGCCAGCAGCGCACGCCCGGTCCCCAGCGGCCGCCGTCATGCCAGCCCCCGCCCCAAGCTGGTCCGGCCCAGCCCGGCCCAGCCCAGCGCGGACCATCAAAGCGCGGATCCCAGCGGCCGCGCCAGCCGGGGCCCCAGCCCCAGCGGTCGCGCCGGTCCCAGCGATCCCACCGGTCGCGACGATCCCATCTGTCCCAGCGGTCGCCGCGCGACGAGGCCAGCGCCGCGCCCGCGGCCAGGCCGACAATGCCTGCGCCGATCGCCAATGCCGCCCGGTCATCGCCCCGGTCACGCCGCCAGCGGTCGCGCCACTGCGCCTCGGCCGGCGCGGTCGCCCCGATCAGGGCCGCCGGCAGCAGCAGCCCGGCAATCCAGCGATGTCTGAACTGTGTCACCCTTCGCCTCCATGCTCGCGTTGATGGCGGCGATGCTGCCCGGCCATGGCTGAACCGCAGCGGAACGCCGCGTTCAGCTTTGCCCCGTCCCCTCCCCGCATCGCCCGGAGCGCGGCGTTAGCCTTGTTTTAGCCTGAGGCCGCCTAGAGCACCGGCATGGCAAGCCTTGATCCCGAAGCAGCACTCGACCGGCTGATCGCGACCCGCCAGCAGGTCGCCCAGATGTGCGGCGAGCCCGCGACCCAGCCGATTCCCGGCCAGATTGGCGAACGCTATCAGCGCGCGCCCAGCCTCGCGCAGCGGCGCTTCGACCGGCTGGCCGGCGAGACGGCGCGGATCGCGGCGGCCGGCATGTCGGCGCTGATGACCCGCGACCAGAGCGCGCGTCCGCCCGCGGCCCGGCTGCTCGCCCAGACGCTCGACCGCGAGATCGGCCAGCTGTTACGGCTGGTGCGCTGATCCGTCCCTGAGCGCGCGGAAGCGCGCCAGCCCGGCGGCGAGATCGGCGATCAGGTCGCCGGGATCCTCAAGCCCGACATGCAGGCGGACGAGCGGCCCGGCGGCGGCAAAGCGCGTCGCCGTGCGCAGGCTCTGCGGATCAGCGGGAATGGCCAGGCTTTCAAAGCCGCCCCAGCTATAGCCGATGCCGAACAGCTTCAGCCCGTCGATCAGCGCGACCCGGGCGGCATCGTCGCCGCCCGCCAGCACGAACGAGAACAGGCCGCTCGCGCCCCGGAAATCGCGCGCGAACAGGTCATGCCCCGGACAGCCGGGCAGGCCCGGATGGAGCACGGCGGCGACTTCGGGCTGTTCGGCCAGCCAGCGCGCGACGCGCAGGCCATTGTCGCGGTGCGCGGCCAGCCGCACGCCCAGCGTGCGCAGCCCCCTCAGCCCCAGCCAGGCATCGTCCGGCCCGACATGCTGGCCAAGCTGATAGCTTGCCTGGCGCAGCGCCTGCCAGCGGCCCGGCGCGGCGGTGACCGAACCGAGCAGCGCGTCCGAATGGCCGACGACATATTTGGTGCAGGACAGGATCGACAGATCGACCCCCAGCGCCAGCGCGGGCAGGAACAGCGGCGTCGCCCAGCTGTTGTCGATGAGCGTCGTGATGCCGTGCGCGCGCGCGACCGCGACGATGGCGGGCACGTCCTGCACCTCGAAGGTCAGGCTGCCCGGGCTTTCCAGAAAGATCGCACGGGTGCGCGGCCCGATCAGTTCGGCAATGCCGCCGCCGACCAGCGGGTCGTAATAGCGCGTGACGATGCCCATGCGCGCCAGCAGCCCGTCGCACAGGCTGCGCGTCGGCTCATAGGCGCTGTCGACCATCAGCAGTTCATCGCCCGCCGACAGCACGCTCATCAGCGCCGCCGCGATCGCCGCGACGCCGGAGGGGTAGAGCAGGGTTCCCGCCGCCCCCGGCTCCAGCGCGGTCAGCGCATCCGCGAGCGCCCATTGCGTGGGCGTGCCGCGCCGGCCGTAATAAAGCTTGTGATGCGTGTCGTGCTGGCGCGCGCGCATTTCGGCGACGCTGCCGTAAAGCACGGTCGAACCGCGCCACACCGGCGGGTTGACAAGGGCATCGGTCCATTCGGGCCGCCGCCCGGCCAGCACCAGGCGGGTGGCGGGATCAAGCCCGTCCCCCGCCCCGGAGTCTCCGCTCACGCCGCCGCGCCGACTTCCTTGGGAGTCGAGGGATCGGCACCCCATTCGCTCCACGAGCCGTCATAAAGGGCGATGTCGGTCTTGCCGAGCAGATGCAGCCCGAAGAACAGCACCGCCGCGGTCATGCCCGAGCCGCAGCTGGTGACGACCGGCCGGTCGAGATCGACGCCCGCCCCGGTAAAGGCGGCGCGCAGCGCGTCGCCGGTCTTCCAGGTGCCGTCGGCGTTGAACAGCTGCTCATAAGGCAGGTTGCGCGCGCCCGGGATATGGCCCGGCGCAACGCCCGGCCGCTCGATCGCCTGGCCGGCAAAGCGGGTCGCGCCGCGCGCATCGACAACCTGTTCGGCGCGGCTGCCGATATTGGCCTTCATCTGGTCGAGCGTGCGCACGCCCGTCGCGTCGTTCCAGGCGGTGAAATGACGGTGGCGCAGCGTCGGCTTGCCCGACTCGACCGCGCGGACCTCCGCCTTCCACTTGGCAAAGCCGCCATCGAGGATCGCCACGTCATGCGCGCCGAAGGTGCGCAGCATCCACCAGGCGCGCGCCGCGCTCTTGTAGGGCGACTGGTCGTAAACGACGATGCGGCTGCCATCGCCCAGCCCCAGCGACTGCATGCGGCTGGCAAATTTTTCCGCCGGGGGCAGCATGTTGGGCAGGCTGGTGGAGCTGTCGGCGATCTCGCGCAGGTCCATGAACACGGCCCCGGGATATGCGCCTGCTCATAGGCGGCGGCGGCATCGCCCTCGCCGTCCATCAGCCAGGTCGCATCGACGACGCGCAGATCGAACGCCCCAAGCTCCTTTTCCAGCCAGTCGGTCGAAACAAGCGCGTCCATGATCGTCTCCCTTGTGCTTTCTGTTTTGCTCTTAGAGCCTGATCGCCTGGGGTGGAAGCGCGATGCGCCGCCACCTCAGGCGTGACGCACAAAAACACCCCCGCTCAGTCGAGCTTGGCAAGAAAGCTCTCGGCCTGGGCGATCAGCCCGCGTTGCCGGTCGGGCGCCATCCGGTCCCAGCTGCGATAGGGCATGGCGAGGCGCGGATTGCCGCCCAGCACCGGCCGGTTGCGGTCGAGGAAATGCCAGTAAAGGCTGTTGAACGGGCAGGCATCCGGCCCGGTCTTGGCCGCCACCTTGTATCGGCAGCCGCCGCAATAATCCGACATGCGGTCGATATAGGCACCCGATGCCGCATAGGGTTTGGAGGCGAGCAGCCCGCCATCGGCAAACTGGCTCATCCCCAAGGTGTTGGGCAGCTCCACCCATTCATAGGCATCGGCATAGACGGCCAGATACCATTCATGCACCGCCACCGGATCGGCACCGATCAGCAGCGCGAAATTGCCGGTGATCATCAGCCGCTGGATGTGATGGGCATAGGCAAGGTCGAGCGTCTGGCCGACCGCCTCGGCCAGGCAGCGCATGTCGGTCCGCCCGGTCCAGTAGAAAGCGGGCAGCGGCCGCGTCGCGCCCAGCGCATTGCGCTGCGCATAATCCGGCCCCGCCCACCAATAGATGCCGCGCACATATTCGCGCCAGCCGATCACCTGACGGATAAAGCCCTCCGCCGCGTTCAGGGGCACGCGCCCGGCGCGATATTCGGCCTCGACCGCGCGGCACAGCTCCAGCGGGTCGAGCAGCCCGGCATTCAGATAGGGGCTGAGCACCGCGTGCCACAGATAGGGCCGCCCGGCGAGCATCGCGTCCTGATAGTCGCCGAACCGGGGCAGTGCATCGGCCAGAAACCGCGCCTGGGCGGCAAGTGCGCCCGTGCGCGTCACCGCAAAGGCGAAACGGTCGATCCGGCCCGGATGATCGGCAAAACGCGCCGCGACCAGCGCCAGCACCTCGGCCGTCACCGAATCGGGCGCTTCGGCATGGGGCACCGGCACGAACAGATCGGCCGAGGCGGGCTTGCGGTTGTCGTGATCGTAATTCCACTGGCCGCCCTCGGGGGCGTCGCCATCCATCAGCAGCCCGGTCTGGCGGCGCATGTCGCGGTAGAAATATTCCATCCGCAGCTGCTTGCGCCCGTCCGCCCAGCGCGCGAACGCCGCCGGGGAACAGATGAAGCGGTCATCGCCCCGGATCTCGACCGACAGGCCGAACAGCGTTTCCCAAGCATCGATCATCGCCTGCACCCGCCATTCGCCGGCATGGGTGACGATGATTCGCGCGGGCGCATGACGGGCGATGGCGCGCGCGACCTCGCCGGTCAGGCTGCCGCTGTTGTCGGGATCGTCGAGGCGGACATAATCGACACGCCAGCCGGCCTCGCGCAGCGCATCGGCATGATGCCGCATCGCCGACAGGACAAAGGCGATCTTGGCCTTGTGGTGGCGGACATAGACGGTCTCGTCCGCCACCTCCATCATCAGGATGACGGCATCGGCCGGGTCGACGCCGCGCAGCGCCGACAGCCCGGCCGACAGCTGGTCGCCGAGCACGGGAACCAGAATCGTCATCCACGCGGTCCCCGGCCCGCGCGCCTCACTTGGGCGCCAGCACCATCAGCATCTGCCGGCCTTCCATGCGCGGATGCGCCTCGACCTTGGCGATTTCGGTGACATCGCCCTGCACGCGCTGGAGCAGGATCATGCCGAGCTGGCCATGGCTGAGTTCGCGGCCGCGAAAGCGCAGCGTCACCTTCACCTTGTCGCCGTCACCGATGAACTCGATGATCTTCTTCATCTTCGTATCATAATCATGATCGTCGATGTTCGGACGCATTTTGATCTCCTTGATCTCCTGCGTCTTCTGCGACTTGCGGGCGAGGTTGGCCTTTTTCTGCGCCTCATACTTGAATTTGCCGACGTCGAGAAACTTGGCGACGGGCGGGTCGGCGTTGGGCGACACCTCGACCAGATCGAGCCCGACGCTCTGCGCCTGCTCCATCGCCTCGCGCGTGTACATCACGCCGAGATTCTCGCCATTCTCATCAATCACCCGCACCTTGGGCGACTGGATGAACTCATTGTACCGCGGACCATTGATCGGCGGGGGCGCCATCGGACGCCGCATCATGGGAGGACGTATAGAGCTTCTCCTGTTGAGCAATCGAACTGCCCCAACCTAATGGTTCAGGGCGGGCATTGAAAGCGGCTTTGACCGGTGCGGGGGTGTTTGTTGCGCGGGAGTGTTTGTGCTGCGCCATGCGGCGCGGGGGCGGCACCGGCCCGCTCCCGGTTGTTTGTGCTGCGCCTTGCGGCGCAGGGGCGGCACCGGCCCGCTCCCCCACCCGGCCTCCCAACGGCAGGTTACGCTATGGGAGGCCGGGTGGGGGAGCGGGCCGGTGCCGTTCTTCCCGACAAACAACACCCGGTGCCGTTCTTCCCAAACGGAAACACCGGGTGCCGTTCTTCCCGATCAGCGCAGATCCGGCGCCAGCGCCTCCGCCGCCAGCCGGGCCGCCACCTCATCGAGCGACAGCACCTCCTGCCGGGCATCGGCGCCGAGCGGGCGCAGCGCGACCATGCCCTCTTCCGCCTCGCGCTTGCCGATCACGAGCAGATAGGGGGTCTTGGCCAGGCTGTGCTCACGCACCTTGTAGTTGATCTTCTCGTTGCGCAGATCGGCCTCGACGCGCAGCCCCAGCCCCTTCAGCCGCTCGACGACCGCGCGCGCATAGTCATCGGCGTCGGACACGATGGTCGCGACCACCGCCTGCACCGGCGCCAGCCAGAGCGGGAAGCGCCCGGCATAATGCTCGATCAGGATGCCGATGAAGCGTTCGTAGGAACCGAAGATCGCGCGGTGCAGCATCACCGGCCGGTGACGCTCGCCATCCTCGCCGACATAGGACGCGTCGAGCCGTTCAGGCAGCACCCGGTCCGACTGGATGGTGCCGACCTGCCAGGTGCGGCCGATCGCATCGGTCAGGTGCCATTCGAGCTTGGGGCATAGAATGCGCCCTCGCCCGGCAGCTCCTCCCAGCCATATTCGGGCGTCGCCAGCCCCGCCGCGGCGACGGCATTGCGCAACTCGGCCTCGGCCTTGTCCCACATCTCGTCGGTGCCGAAACGCTTTTCGGGGCGCAGCGCGAGCTTGATCGAATAGGTGAAGCCGAAATCCTTGTAGATCCGGTCGGCAAGCGCGCAGAACGCCCGCACCTCCTCGACGATCTGGTCCTCGCGGCAGAAGATATGCGCATCGTCCTGCGTGAACTGGCGCACCCGCATCAGCCCGTGCAGCGCGCCATGCGGCTCGTTGCGGTGGCAACAGCCATTTTCATACAGGCGCAGCGGCAGATCCCGATAGGATTTGATGCCCTGGCGGAAGATCAGCACATGCGCCGGGCAGTTCATCGGCTTCAGCGCCATCCAGTCGGCATCGGCCGACACGATCGGGCCGTCATCATCGACGTTCGGCACCTCGTCGGGGATGACGAACATGTTTTCGCGATATTTGCCCCAATGGCCGGACTGTTCCCATTGCCGGGCGTCCATCACCTGCGGCGTCTTGACCTCGCGGTAACCCGCGCCGTCGATCGCGCGGCGCATATAGGCCTCGAGCGCGCGCCAGATCACATAGCCGCGCGGATGCCAGAACACTGAACCATGCGCCTCGGCCTGCAGGTGGAACAGGTCCATCTCCTGCCCCAGCCGGCGATGGTCGCGCTTGGCCGCTTCCTCCAGCCGGGTCAGATGCTGGTCGAGCTGCTTCTTGTTAAGCCAGCCGGTGCCGTAGATGCGCGTCAGCTGGGCATTGCGCTGGTCGCCGCGCCAATAGGCCCCGGCCACGCGCATCAGCTTGAACGCCTGCGGATCGAGCCGCCCGGTCGAGGCCAGATGCGGCCCCCGGCACATGTCGAGCCAGGAACCGGGCGCGCCCGGCTGGCCCGACCAATAGACGGTCAGCTCCTCGCCTTCGGGCAGTTCGCGCGCCCATTCGGCCTTGAACCGCTCGCCCTCGGCCTCCCATTTGTCGATCAGCCGCTGGCGGGACCAGACCTCGCGGACCAGCGGCTTGTCGGCGCGGATGATCTCGCGCATCTTCTCCTCGATGGCCGGCAGGTCGTCCATCGAGAAGGGCGGCCGCGACGCCGGCGCCATCACGTCATAATAAAAGCCGTCATCGGTCGCCGGGCCGAAGGTGATCTGCGTGCCCGGATAAAGCGCCTGCACCGCTTCGGCGAGGACATGGGCGTAATCGTGGCGCACCAGCTCAAGCGCATCGGCCTCGTCGCGCGCGGTGATCAGCGCCAGTTCGGCATCGCCGTCGATCGGGCGGCCAAGGTCGCGCAGCTCGCCATTGACGCGCGCGGCCAGCGCCGCCTTGGCCAGGCCGGGACCGATCGCGGCGGCAATGTCGGCCGCGCTGGTGCCCGGCGGCACATCGCGCACGGAACCATCGGGCAGGGTGATGCGGATCATCTCGGACATGGGCTTCCCATAGCGGCTGGCGCAACGGGGACAAGAGACGGAAATGGATGCGCTCATGGCTTGCGAGGGCGGCGAGGCTGGGCCAACCTGAGCGGTGAAGCCGTTCAATATGGGGGATTTAGATGAACATGGCAGCGCATGATGCCGGCTTTGACACGCCGGACAGCGCTTTTGTCTTCACCGGCAGATGGCGGGAGTTTCTGCCGATCGCCGTCACCAACCTGCTGCTGACGATCGTCACGCTCGGCATCTACCGGTTCTGGGCGACGACACGCACGCGGCGTTATCTGTGGGCGAACACACAGTTCATCGACGACCGGCTGGAATGGGCCGGCACCGGCGGCGAGATGTTTCGCGGCTTTCTGGTCGTGCTGCTGCTGTTCGTGCCGGCGCTGCTCATCGTGCAGTCCGGGATAGAGGCGCTGGCCATGCGCGGCGAGCTGGCGCTGGCCGGGCTGATCGCCGTCATTGCCTATGCCGGGCTGATCATGCTGGTCGGCGTCGCCCGCTATCGCGCGCTGCGCTACCGGCTGTCGCGCACCTATTGGCACGGCATCCACGGCGGCGGCACCAGCGGCGGCTGGGGCTATGGTGCCAGCTATCTGGCCAAGTCGCTGCTCGGCGCGCTGCCGCTCGGCCTTGCCATTCCCTGGTCGATGACCGCGCTGTGGAACGAACGCTGGAACGCCATGGGGTTCGGTCCGCACCGCTTTGCGGCGGAGGCGAGCACGACGGGGCTGATGGGCCGCTGGCTGCTGGTGCTCGCCAGCCCGGTGTTGGTCGTCCTGTTTCTGGTGCCGATGCTCGGCCTGGGGGCGGTGGCCGGCGCCACGCCGTCGCCGGTCACGGCGGTGTTTGCCGTCCTGCTCGCCTATGCCCTTATCGCCCTGCTCGGCGCGGGCTATTATGCCGCGTTCATGCGCGAGGTGATCGGCAATCTCGCCCTCGGCCCGCTGCGCTTCACCTTCACCGCGCGCACCGCCGACTGGATCAGGCTGTTCCTCGGCCATGCGCTGCTCGTCATCGGCACGCTGGGGCTGGGGGCCGGGTTCATCGCCTATCGCAACTGGGCGTTCTTTATCCGCCATCTGGAGGCGATGGGGCATGTCGATCTGGATGCCCTCACCCAGTCGCCCGACGCGACCGGCGGCGATGCCGAGGGGCTGGCAACGGCGTTCGACATCGGCGCGATCTGACTGGGCGGTCGCGCCGTGGCAGCGCTCTATGACGGGCAGACGGGCGTCCGCCGCGACGTCGAGGTGACGGCGGCGGACGGCATGTTGCTGCTGTCCGACGCATCAGGCGGGTGCAAGGCGATCCCGGCCGGCGAGCTGAGGCTGGTCGACCGGCAGACCGGCGGGATCACGCTGATGCGCCCCGGCCATGACGGCTGGCGGCTGCGCGTGCCGCCGCCGGTCGACCCGGCGGTGGATGGGCTGTTCCCCCGCCGCCACGGCTATGGCCGCTGGATCGACCGGATCGGCCCGGGGCGGGCGCTGCTGGTCTTCGCCGCGCTGTCGGCGGGCGTCGTGGCGCTGGGTTTCTACGCCCCGGTGCTGCTCGCACCGCTGATCCCCGAATCGGTCGAGCGGGCCTATGGCAACGCGATGGTCGGCGATTTCGGCGGCCATTTCTGCCGGTCGGCGAAAGGGGAACAGGCGCTCGCCCGGCTGGTCGCGCGGCTCGATCCCGGTGCCGGTGACCTGCGCGTCAGGGTGGTCGACCTGCCGGTCGCCAATGCCGCCGCCCTGCCCGCGCGCCAGATCGTGATCTTCGCGCCGCTGATCCGCGATGCCGCCGGGCCGGACGAGCTGGCCGGCGTGCTTGCCCATGAAATCGCCCATGTCCGCCGCCGCCATGTCACGCAGGCGATGGTCAGGCAGCTGGGGCTGGGCATGTTCGCGGCGACGCTCGGCGGATCGGTGGGCGGCAATCTCGACGGGCTGGCGCAGCTGAGTTTCACCCGCGCCGCCGAGCGGGAGGCGGATGACGATGCCATGGCCATGCTCGCCCGGGCGCAAATCTCGCCGCTGGCGACGGCGCGGTTCTTCGACCGGGTGGCGGGCGAGGACGCGACCACCAGCCTGCCGGGCATGACCTATCTGTCGACCCATCCCGATCCCGCCGGCCGCGCCGCCCGGTTCCGCCGCGCAGGCGCAGGCGCCCCGGCCAGCCCGGCGCTGTCCGCCCGCGACTGGCAGGCGCTGCGCCGGATCTGCGACGGGCCGCCAACCGGTTAAGCGGCTGGGATTTGGCCGCCCGGCTGTGCTAGATGCGGTGCCAGACCCAGACGACAAGGAAACATCCGCGATGTTCGACCGCCTGTTCCGCGACCATCCCCGCCAGGTCGGCGAAACCTATGCCGAGCATTTCGCCGCCGCCGGCGGGTTTGGCGTGCGGATGGTGGCGGGCGGGCTGGCCTGCATGGTCCATGCGCTGGTGCCGGCGCTGTTCGTGACCACGGGCAGCGGCACGGTGAAGCGGCTTTATGACCAGATGGTCGCCAAGCGCGATGCCAAGCGCCGCGCCAATATCGAGATGCTGTCGATCGAATGGGTGATCTGACCCCGCCCGAGCGGCTGGAACGGCCTGGCCGCCCGGCGCTCGCCTTCCGCCACCGGCCGGGTGCAGGCCCGACCATCCTGTTCCTGCCCGGCTATGCCAGCGACATGGCCGGCACCAAGGCGGTGGCGCTCGACGCCTGGGCCGCGCGCCATGGCCGGGCGATGCTGCGGTTCGACTATGCCGGCTGCGGCGACAGCGCGGGCCGGTTCGAGGACGAGACGCTGGCGAGCTGGCGCGACGACGCGCTGGCGATGATCGACCGCACGACGGGGCCGCTGATCCTGGTCGGATCGTCGATGGGCGGCTGGATCGCGCTGCTGGCGGCGCTCGCCCGGCCCGAACGAATCGCCGGGCTGGTCGGCCTCGCCGCCGCGCCCGATTTCACCGACTGGGGCTATGACGCCGCCGACAAGGCGCGGATCATCGCCGAGGGGCGGATCGCCCGACCCTCCGATTATGGCGCGCCGCTGGTCACCACCCGCGGTTTTTTCGAAGCGGGTCAGAAACTGCGCCTGCTGGACAGCGTTATTGCGATCGATTGCCCGGTGCGGCTGGTCCAGGGCCAGGACGACCCGGATGTACCATGGCAGATCGCACTGGATCTGGCCGCGCGTCTTCGTTCATCTGAGGTTCGGACAATCCTGGTCAAGAATGGCGATCACAGACTGTCGCGGCCGCAGGACCTTTCCCTGATCGAAGCGACGGTTGCAGAACTGACCGGGGACTGAGCACCGATGCTCATGATGCTGATCGCCGCCGAAGCCTCCTGTCTTGACGAGGTGCGCGCCGATCCGGTGCGTGCAGCGCAGATCGCGGGTGCCTGGCATCTGAAGGGCGGCGGCGTGCTCGCCCGCCAATGCCTTGCCTTTGCCTATCTGGCGCAGCAGCGCTGGCCGTCGGCGGCGACCGCATTCGAACAGGCGGCGCGCGAGGCGGCGGCCGGGCGCGACGAGGCCGTTGCCGCCAATCTCTGGGTGCAGGCGGGCAATGCGCGGCTGGCCGGGGGCGAATATGCCGCCGCGCGGCTGGCGCTCGACAAGGCGCTCAGCGCGCCCGACCTGACCGGGATGGCGCGCGGCGAGGCGCGGCTGGACCGCGCCCGCGCCAATGTCGGGCTGAATGCGCTCGCCGAGGCGCGCACCGATCTGGACGAGGCGCTGAAGCTGGCGCCCGATGATCCGCTCGCCTGGCTGCTGTCGGCGACGCTTGCGCGGCGGATGGGCGATCTCGACCGCGCCCGCGCCGATATCGCCGCTGCCGGCACCCGCGCGCCCGACGATGCGATGGTCGCACTCGAAGCCGGGCAGATCGCGCTTGCCGCCGGTGCGCCGGCTGCCGCGCGGCTGGCGTTCGAGGCGGCGATCAAGGCGCAGCCCGGCAGCGATGCTGCCGGAATGGCGCAAGCTGCCCTTGACCGATTGGCCCCTGCGGGCCAGCCAGAGGCACCATGAAATATCTTCACACGATGATCCGCGTGTCCGATCCGGACGCGACCGTCCGCTTCTTCCAGCTGCTCGGGCTTGAGGAGGTGCGCCGGTTCGACAGCGAACAGGGGCGTTTCACCCTGATCTTCCTTGCAGCGCCCGGCCAGGCCGGGGTCGCCGAGGTCGAGCTGACCTATAACTGGCCGGCAGAGGACGGCAGCGCCGAAACCTATACGGGCGGGCGCAATTTCGGCCATCTCGCCTACCGCGTCGACAATATCTACGACACCTGCCAGCGGCTGATGGACGCCGGGGTGACGATCAACCGCCCGCCGCGCGACGGGCATATGGCGTTCGTGAAGACGCCGGACGGCATTTCGGTCGAACTGCTGCAGGACGGCTATCTTCCCCCGGCAGAACCCTGGGCATCGATGCCCAATACCGGCAGCTGGTGATCCGATGCGGCTCGAGATCATCGCCGTGCCGGTGCTGGCGGACAATTATGTCTGGCTGGCGCATGATCCGGCCTCGGGCGACACGGCGGTGATCGATCCGGCGGTGGCCGAGCCGGTGCTGGCCGCCGCCGCCGCGCGCGGCTGGACGATCGGCCAGATCTGGAACACCCACTGGCACCCCGATCATGTCGGCGGCAATGCCGCGATCAAGGCGGCGACCGGCTGCACGATCACCGGCCCGGCCGGCGAGGCTGACCGTATCCCCGGCATCGACCGGGCGGTCGCGGGCGGCGAGACGGTCAGCCTGGGCGCATTCACGGGCGAGGTGATCGACGTGCCGGCCCATACGGCGGGCCATATCGCCTATCACCTGCCCATGGCCGGGGCGGTGTTTGTCGGCGACACGCTGTTCGCCATGGGCTGCGGGCGGCTGTTCGAGGGCGATGCCGCGCAGATGTTTGCAAACATGCAGCGCCTGTCCGCCCTGCCCGGCGAGACCGAGGTTTACTGCGCGCATGAATATACGCTCGGCAATGCGCGGTTCGCCGTGACCGCCGAGCCGGACAATGCCGCCATCGCCGCGCGGCTCGACGAGGTGATCGCCGCGCGTGCAGCGGGGCGCGCGACCGTGCCGACGACGATCGCGCGCGAGCGGGCGACCAACCCGTTCATGCGCGCCCGCGACGCCGACGAGCTGGCGGCGCGGCGTGCCGCCAAGGACAGTTTTGCCGGTTGAGTGCGTATGGAGTGTGAAGCGAAGGAGAGACAGCGATGGCAAAGGGTATCGGACTGAAGGCCAAAGCCGCGCTCGCGGTCGTGGCCGGTGTGGCGGCGCTCAGCGCATCGACGGTGGCGCAAGGCGATGCGGGCACCGCGAAGGAACGCCCGGTTCATCCGAACGACGCGAAGATCGAGGCGCAGTGGCTGGCGGGCAAGACGGCCGGCAAGCCGGTCAACTGCATCTCGCTGACCGAAGCGCGCAGCAGCCGCCATGTCGGCGACCGCACGATCCTCTACCGGGTCAACAGCAAGCTCGTCTATCGCAACGACCCGCCGGGGGCTGCCCGGGCCTTGCCCCCGGTTCGACGCTGATCAGCCAGACGCCGACCACCAGGCTGTGCCGCGGCGACATCCTGACCGTGAGCGATCTGGTCGCCGGCTTCAGCGGCGGCAGCTGCGCGCTCGGCGAGTTCGTGCCCTACCGCACGCCCGGCTGAGGTCTTTCTTTGGTCGCGGCACCGGCCCCTGCGCCGCGAGGCGCAGCAAAAACAACCGGTCGCGGGCCGGTGCCGCGACAAACAAGACGCGAGAGCCAGCCCCCTCAGCCCCGGTAGAGCGCGTCGAGCCTTTCGCCATAGGCCTGTTTCAGCACATGGCGGCGGATCTTCATCGACGGGGTCAGCTGCTCATTCTCGATCGAAAACGGCGCGTCGGCGACGATGATCCGGCGCACCTTCTCGATCACCGACAGGTCGCGATTGACCCGGTCCACCGCCGCCATCAGCGCCTGGCGATAGGCCGGATTGTCCGACAGCGCGGAAAAATCGCATTTATAGTCGTTGGCGACCGCCCATTCCGCCGTCCATTCGGGATCGGGAACGATCACCCCGACCAGATAGGGCCGCCGGTCGCCATAGACCATCGCCTGCAGGATTTCGGGCTGCAGGGTCAGCATACCCTCGACCTTCTGGGGCGAGACATTGTCGCCCTTGTCGTTGACGATCAGGTCCTTTTTCCGGTCGGTGATGACGATCCGCCCGGCTGAATCGAAATGGCCGATATCGCCGGTGTGCAGCCAGCCATCCTTCAGCACCCGCGCCGTCTCGGCCTCGTTGCGCCAATAGCCGTGCATGACGAGTTCGCCCCGGCACAGGATCTCGCCATCCTCGGCGATCCGCACCTCGACCTTGGTGAGCGGCGGGCCGACCGTGTGCATAGCCAGCCCCGCCTTGGGCCGGTTGCAGCTGATCACCGGGCCGCTCTCGGTCTGGCCATAGCCCTGGAGCAGGGTGATGCCGAGCGCGTGGAAGAACACGCCGATTTCGGGGTTGAGCGGCGCGCCGCCGGAGACGAGCGCCTTGATGCGGCCGCCGAACTTCGCCTGCACCTTGGGCCGGAACAGCCGCCCGAGCAGCAGGTCCATCGGCCGGTCCCAGATCGGAATGCCGCCGGCCAGATCCTTGGCCCCCAGCGCCAGCGCGCGGCGCAGCAGCTGCGGCGCCAGTCCGCCCTGCTTGTCGATGTTCTTGACGATGCGCTGACGCAGCACCTCGAACAGCCGCGGCACCACGACCATGATGGTCGGGCGCACCTCCTCGATATTAGCGGCAAGCTTTTCGAGGCTCTCGGCATAATAGATCTGCCCGCCCAGCCCGATGGGAAGGAACTGGCCGCCGCTATGCTCATAGGCGTGGGACAAAGGCAGGAAGGACAGGAACACCTCGTCCCCCCAGCCGAAATCCTCGCTGATGATGTCGATGCAGCCCTCGACATTGAGCAGGATCGCACCATGATGCTGGCACACGCCGCGCGGCGCGCCGCCGGTGCCGCTGGTATAGATGATGCAGGCGGTGTCGCCGCGCGCCATCGTCGCCGCCACCCGCGCCGCGCGGCCGGCGACGTCGGGCGTCTCGGCGGCGATCAGCGCGTCCCACAGATGAAACTCCTGCGCGCCGGCCTGGGCGGGGCGCAGCGGCTCGATCGAGATGACGTGCCGGGCCGTGTCGGACCGCAGCACGGCGGGCAGCAGGCTCCGCGCCAGCTTGTCGCTCGACACGATCACGGCGGCAGCCCCGCTATTGTCGAGGATGTGCTGGTGATCGCGCTCGGTATTGGTCGTGTAGGTCGGCACGGTGACGCAGCCCGCCGCCATGATCGCCAGATCGGCGATGCACCATTCGGGCCGGTTTTCCGACACCAGCATCACCCGGTCGCCGGGTTTCAGCCCCATCCGCTCGAGCGCCTGGGCGAGCGCAGTCACGCGCCGCGCTGCATCGGCCCAGCTGATCGACTGCCACGTCCCCCCGCGCCGCGCCCACAGGAAGGGCGCATCGCCGCGTTCTTCAGCGCGGGTGAAGAACATCGTCACCAGATTGGGGAATTGCTCGAACTGCCGCATCCGATCCTCCTGCCCGCGGCGCAGTCCCGTGGCTGCGCCCTGTTTTATGGTCGTTGTCGTTACTGTTTGAAGGCCGCGCCTTCGCTGCGCCGGTCGGCAGCCCCGCTCCACGCCCCGTCGCGCCATTCGGCGGCATTGCCCTTGAGCGGCAGCGTGCGCGCAGCCGGCCGGTGGCCGAGCGCGGTCAGCGCCGGGGCCAATGCCTCGAGAGCACTGCCCTGTTCGATCACCAGCGTGTCGCCGGTCGCATAGATTTGCGGCGCGGCGATCGCGGCCTCGGCGGTCATGCCCCAGTCGAGCACCGCGATGATCGCCTTGGCCACCTGGGCGATGATCGTCGACCCGCCCGCCGCACCCAGTGCCAGCCGGACATGGCCGTCGGGGGCATAGACGATCATCGGCGCCATCGAGCTGCGCGGCCGCTTGCCCGGCTCCACCCGGTTGGCGACGCGGCGGCCGTCCTTTTCGGGGGCGAAGCTGAAATCGGTGAGCTCGTTGTTGAGATAAAAGCCCGCCGCCGTCAGGCCGGAGCCGAACGGCCCCTCGATGGTTGATGTCAGCGTGGCGACATTGCCCGCGCCGTCGACCGCGACCATGTGCGACGTCGATGCCGGTTCGGGCGCGGGGGCGCGCATCATCTCGCTCGCGCCCGGCGGCGCCCCGGCCGGGGCGTCGGCCATCCGCCGGTCAGGCGCGATCAGCGCGCTGCGTTCGGCCAGATAGGCGGAATCGATCAGCCCGGCGACGGGCACGGCGACGAAATCGGGATCGGCGACATGCGCGTCGCGATCCGCATAAGCGAGGCGCATCGATTCGGCGATCAGGTGCCAGGCGCGCGGATCGCCCGGCCCCATCGCCTGCAGATCGAACCGTTCGAGCTGTTTCAGGATCTGGATGACGGCGATCGGGCCGGATGCGGGCGGCCCCATGCCGCAGATGCGGTGCGCGCGATAGGTTGCGCACGGCACCGGCCGCTCGCGCGCCGCATAGCTGGCAAGATCGCCGGGGGTCATACGCTGCGGGTTGCGCGGCGCGCCGGTGACCGCCGCGACGATGGCGCGCGCCGGCGGCCCGGCATAGAAATGATCCGGCCCGAACCGCGCGATCTTCGCCAGCGTATCCGCCAGCACCGGATTGCGGACCAGCGTGCCCGCCGGATGCGGCTGGCCGGCGGCATCGAAGAACAGGTCGCGGCCAAAGGGGTGAAGGCCGCCCCGCGCCCGCGATTGACGAGAAACTCGTGCAGGCGCGGCGTGATCCGGAACCCGTCGCGCGCCAGCGCGATGGCCGGGGTGAACAGCGCC
Organism: Sphingomonas changnyeongensis; assembly: GCF_009913435.1. NCBI lineage: Bacteria > Pseudomonadati > Pseudomonadota > Alphaproteobacteria > Sphingomonadales > Sphingomonadaceae > Sphingomonas > Sphingomonas changnyeongensis. Next base: position 407,631 of record NZ_CP047895.1, read on the forward strand.
TTCCAGGGCAGCCGGCCATGGCGCTGATGCGCGAGCGCGAACATGCGGATATTGCCCGGCACGCCGACGCTGCGCCCGCCCGGCACCGCATCGCCCCCGGACATTGGCCGGCCATCGGGGCCGAGGAACAGGTCCGGCCCGGCGGCGAGCGGCGCGGTCTCGCGCCCGTCAAAGCCGCTCAGCCGCCCGGTCCGCGCATCGTGATGGACAAGGAACCCGCCCCCGCCAATGCCCGAGCTTTGCGGCTCGACCACGGTGAGCGCCAGCGCGATGGCGATCGCCGCATCGGCAGCGCTGCCCCCCTTGGCCAGGATCTGCCGCCCGGCATCGGCCGCGCGCGGATCGGCGGCGGAGACGACGCCGCCGGCAAGCGGTGCCGGGGCGGCAGAGCGGGCGGCGGCCGGCTGGACGCCAAGAGGCTGGGCGGCCGCGACCAGCGCGGCAAAAGCGAGAGCAAGGGCGCGGCTGAACATCGCTCGCGACACTATCGGGCTTTCAGCCAAGCTCAAGCGGCTGCGAGCGGCGCATCGACGCCGACCGCGTCGGCGACACGCACAAAGCCGTCGCGCTTCAGCCGCTCGGCCAGGCCGCGCGCGATGCGCCGCGCCAGCCCCGGCCCTTCATAGACCAGCGCCGAATAAAGCTGGACCAGGCTCGCCCCGGCGCGGATGCGGCGATAGGCCTCGTCCGCGCTGTCGATCCCGCCGGCTGCGACCAGCGGCAGCCTGCCCCCGGTCGCGGCGCGGAACGCGGTGAGCGCGGCAAGCGCGATGGGGGCCAGCGGTGCGCCCGAAAGCCCGCCCTGTTCGCCCGCATCAGCGGCGGCCAGCGGCGGCCGCTGCACGGTGGTGTTGGACACAATGAGCGCGCCCACCCCACCCTCGATCGCCACCCGCGCAATCGCGTCGATCTCATCAGCGGCAAGATCGGGGGCCACTTTCAGGAACACCGGCACCGGCCGGTCGGCCAGCGCGACCCGCACCCCGGCGAGCAGATCGGCAAGCGCGTCCGCCGCCTGCAAGGCGCGCAGCCCCGGCGTGTTGGGCGAGCTGATGTTGACGGTCAGATAATCGGCGACCGGGGCCATGGCGCGCGCGCCGGCCGCATAATCGGCGATCCGGTCCGCCGCATCCTTGTTCGCGCCGATATTGACGCCGACCGGCCCCGCGCGCCGCCGGAATGCGCTCAGCCGCGCCAGCGCCGCTTCCTGCCCCTGATTGTTGAAGCCCATGCGGTTGATGACCGCCCGGTCCTCGGCCAGGCGGAACAGGCGCGGGCGCGGATTGCCCGCCTGCGGCCGGGGGGTGAGCGTCCCCACCTCGACAAAGCCGAAGCCGAGGGCGAACAGCCGGGCCGGCACCTCGGCATCCTTGTCGAACCCCGCCGCCAGCCCGACCGGATTGGGAAAATCCAGCCCCGCAACGCGGCAGGCCAGCACCGGATCGCTCTCCGGCCTGCCGCCAAGCGGCGCAAGGCGGAGCGCCGCAATCGTCAGCCGGTGCGCGGTTTCGGCATCGAGCGCATGGATGGCGGGGCGAAGCAGCGGATAAAGCATCACGCCTCAGCACTAAGGCGATGTCGCCGGGCTGGAAACCCCTTCGCCATCGTCCTAGGGAGCCTGTCAGGCCCCCGGCGCGCACGCGATGTCGTGCAAGCCGTAGCGAGAATAGCGGAGGAAAGAATGAGCGAAGGCGCCAATGTCCAGTTTTCGGAGCGCGAGGCGCTGCTGTTCCATTCCCATGGCCGGCCGGGAAAGCTGGAGATCGTCGCATCGAAGCCGATGGCCACGCAGCGCGACCTGAGCCTTGCCTATTCCCCCGGCGTCGCCGTGCCGGTGCGCGCCATCGCCGCCGATCCGGCGACCGCTTATGACTATACGGCCAAGGGCAATCTGGTCGCCGTGATTTCGAACGGCACCGCGATCCTGGGCCTCGGCAATCTGGGCGCGCTTGCCTCCAAGCCGGTGATGGAAGGCAAGGCAGTGCTGTTCAAGCGCTTCGCCGATGTCGACGCCATCGACCTTGAGGTGGCGACCGAGGATGTCGACCAGTTCATCAACGCGGTCGCCCTGCTCGAGCCGAGCTTTGGCGGCATCAACCTGGAAGACATCGCCGCCCCGGCCTGTTTCGTGATCGAACAGGCGCTGCGCGAGCGGATGAACATTCCGGTGTTCCATGACGACCAGCACGGCACGGCGATCATCACCGCCGCCGGGCTGATCAACGCCTGCATGCTCACCGGCCGCGAGCTGCGCGATGTGAAGGTGGTGGTGAACGGTGCCGGGGCCGCCGCCATCGCCTGCACCGAACTGATCAAGGCGATGGGCGTGGCACCCGACAATGTCATCATGTGCGACCGGCAGGGCGTGATCTATCAGGGCCGCACCGACGGGATGGACCAGTGGAAATCGGCCCATGCCGCGCGCACCGACCGCCGCACCCTGGCCGAAGCGCTGGAGGGCGCGGACATTTTCCTCGGCCTGTCGGCGGCACGCGCGCTCGCGCCCGAAATGGTGATGAAAATGGCCCCCCGGCCGATCATCTTCGCCATGGCCAATCCGGACCCGGAAATCACCCCGCCCGAGGCCAAGGCCGCGCGCCCCGATGCCATCGTCGCCACCGGCCGGTCGGATTATCCCAATCAGGTCAACAACGTCCTCGGCTTCCCGTTCATCTTCCGCGGCGCGCTCGACGTGCGCGCGACGACGATCAACGACGAGATGAAGATCGCCGCCGCCCATGCGCTCGCCGAACTGGCGCGCCAGCAGGTGCCGGAAGAGGTCGCCGCCGCCTATGGCGGGCGCACGCACAGCTTCGGGCCGGACTATATCATCCCCGCCCCGTTCGATCCCCGGCTGATGGAGGTCGTGCCAGCCGCCGTCGCCCGCGCGGCGATGGATTCGGGCGTCGCGACGCGCCCGATCCTCGACCTTGCGGCCTATCGCGACACGCTGAAAGCGCGGCTCAACCCGACCACCTCGGTGCTCACCCTTGCCTATGAAGCGGCGCGCGCCCAGCCCAAGCGGGTGCTGTTCGCCGAGGGCGAGGAGGAAGTCGTGCTGCGCGCGGCGATCCAGGTGCTCGAAGGCGGCTATGGCGTCCCGGTGCTGGTCGGGCGCGACGATGTGCGCGACCGGCTGGCCGCGCTCGGCTATGCCGACGCCGACCGCATCGAGCTGCACAACAGCCGCACCTCGCCGCTCGTCCCGCAGATGGTCGACCGGCTTTATGCGCGGCTGCAGCGGCGCGGCTATCTGCGCCGCGAATGCGAGCGGATGGTCAATCAGGACCGCAACATCTTTGCCTCGCTGCTGCTCGACATGGGCGAGGCGGATGCGATGATCACCGGCGTCACCCGCACCTTTGCGCAGACGATGCGTGAGGTGCGCCGCGTGCTCGACCCGGTCGACCAGTCGATCGCCTTCGGCATCCATGTGCTGGTCGGCCAGTCGCACACGGTGTTCATGGCCGACACGACGGTCAACGAACGGCCCGAGGCGCATGAACTGGCCGACATCGCCGAACGCACGGCCGCGGTCGCCCGGCGCATGGGCCATGAACCGCGCGTCGCCTTTCTCAGCTATTCGACCTTCGGCAACCCGCCGGGCACCTATCTGGACAATATCCGCGGCGCGGTGGCGCTGCTCGACCAGCGCGGGGTCGGGTTCGAATATGAAGGCGAAATGGCCCCCGACGTCGCGCTCAACCCGCGCGTCATGGCCAATTATCCGTTCAGCCGCCTGTCGGGCCCGGCCAATGTGCTGGTGATGCCGGGCCTGCAATCGGCCAATCTGTCGGCGAAACTGCTGCGCGAACTGGGCGGCGATTCGATCATCGGCCCGATGCTGGTCGGCATGGAAAAGCAGGTGCAGATCGCGACCATGGGCTCGACCGCGTCGGAACTGGTCACGCTCGCCGTGCTGGCGGCCAGCGGCATCGCGCGCTGAGGATCAGGGGGGAGGTGTTTGCGCGGGGGGGGGGGGTGTTGTTGTGCGGCTTATGCCGCACGGGCGGCACCGGCCCGCACCCCCACCCGGCCACCCAACGGCAGTATCATATGGGTGGCCGGGTGGGGGTGCGGGCCGGTGCCGCGACCAACTAAGAAACACCCCCCAAAAAAACCCCGGCTTACGGCCCGCCGGTATTGTCGTTGGGCATCTGGCCCTGCGCGCCCGGCGCGCCGACCCGGCCGATATTGCCGAACAGTTCGGCAAAGAAGCCGCGTTCGCGGCCGAGCGTCGGGGTCTTGTCCTTGATCGGATCGATGCGGGCGATCCGTTCGACCCCGCTGCGCCCGACCGAGGCGACATTGCCATTGGCATCGAAATGCACATGGAACAGCGTCTGGTCGGTCGCGCTCGGGCGACTGAAGGCAAGCTGGCGCGTCTCGATGCCCAGATAATACCAGTCGCGATTGGCGAACTGGCCGACAAAGCTCGGGCGGCCGAGCACGCGCTGCACCGAATCGCGATTGTCGACGCCCGGTTCGACGGTCGCGATCAGCTGGGTGTCGATCAGATAGCCCTGATGCCCCTTGATGCGGGTGCAGCCCGAGGCGCCGACCGCGATGGCGAGGATCGCGACACCGATGCGCAGGCGCCGCCCAAACACACTCATTCCTGTCTCCCGGACATGGCCGGTGCGGCCAAGCATTGCGCTTGCCGCCCTGCGCCTCAATATGCGGGGCAACGCCCCGGCACAAGGCAGCGGGGCCGATGGAGCCGCCATGTCCTTCCTTTCCCGCCTGTTCGGGTCCAATGACGCCCGCGAGGCGATGCGTCCGCTCTACAACGCCGTGGTCGCGGCCGGCCGCGAACCGCACTGGTACCGGCTGGGCGGCGTCGCCGACACGATCGACGGCCGGTTCGAAATGATCAGCGCGGTGCTTGCGCTCGTCTATGCCCGGCTGGAAGACGAGCCGGGCCAGGCGCAGAACATCGTCTGGCTGACCGAGCTGTTCGTCGACGACATGGAGGGCCAGCTGCGCGAGATCGGCATCGGCGACATGGTGGTCGGCAAGCATATGGGCCGGCTGATGGCGGCGCTGGGCGGGCGGATCGGGGCCTATCGCGACGGCATGGCGACCGGCGAACTGGACGCGGCGCTGGTCCGCAACCTTTATCGCGGGCAGGAACCGCCGGCCGCCGCCCTCACCCACACCGCAGACCGGCTGCGCACGCTGCGGCTGGCGCTGGACGGCATGGGGGCGGACCGGCTGGCGGCGGGGGAAATGCCGTGAGTGCGGCCAAGGTTTCAGGCACGGCCTGTTCCGGGCCCGAGTTTTCCCGGCCCGTCGAGGCATCGACCATCGGCGCTGAACCGCGCGCCATCACGGTGACCGCGACCGACGAGGAACGCCGCCGGCTGGCGGGCCGGTTCCGGCTGGCCGCGATCGGGCGGCTGGAGGCGGAGCTGCGCCTCGTCCGCCGGGGCGAGGCGATCCATGCCGACGGCACCGCATCGGGCGAGGCGGTGCAGCACTGCGTCGTCACCGGCGATCCGGTGCCGGTCGCGCTCGACGTGCCGATCGCGGTTCGCTTCGTTGCCGATGCCCCCGCCGCCGGCCCGGAGGAGGAGATCGAGCTCAGCGCCGAGGATCTCGACACGCTGCCGGTCGAGGACGGGCGGATCGATCTGGGCGAGCTGGTCGCCGAAAGCTTCGCGCTTGCGCTCGATCCCTATCCGCGCGCGCCCAACGCCGATGCCGCGCTGGCGGCTGCGACGCCAAACGGCAGCACGGGTGGCGGGGCCTTTGCAGCACTCGCCGCGCTCAGGGGCCGGATGCCGCCCGCCGATTGACGTCCCACGTTCCGCCCGGCCATGCTCGGCCAAAAGCGAGGCAAGGGCACGCGGGTGATGGACAGGCTGACAATCGACAATCACGGTGTGCGCCTGCACATGATCGCGGCGGGCCCGGAAGGCGGCGCGCGGCCGCCGATCCTGTGCGTCCATGGCTGGCCCGAACTGGCGCAGAGCTGGCACCATCAGATCGCCCATTTCGCGGCGCGCGGCCACCGGATCGCCGCCATCGACGTGCGCGGCTATGGCGAGAGCGACAAACCGCATGACATCGCCGCCTATCGGCTGAGCGTCATCGCCGGCGACGTCGCGGCGGCGATCGACCGGCTGGGCGGGCGGGCGATCCTGTTCGGCCATGACTGGGGGGCACCGATCGTCTGGCACACGGCGCTGCGCCACCCCGAACGGGTGATCGCGGTTGCGGGGCTGAGCGTGCCTTATGCGCCGATGGGCGACACCCCCTATCTGGCGCAGATGCGCGCGCTGCATGCCGGGCGGTTTTTCTACCAGCTCTATTTCCAGGACGAGGGCGTGGCCGAGGCCGAGCTTGGCGGCGATCCCGACGCGCTCCTCAAAATCTATTACGGCATTTCGGGCCCAGGCATGTCGGCCGGGGCGATGAAGCCCAAGCCCGAGGGCGCGACCTTCCTCGAAGGCATGCCGCTGCCCGAACGCCTTCCCGACTGGCTGGGGCGCGACGAGCTGGAAGCCGCCAAGGCCGCCTTTGCTGCCGGCGGCTGGCGCGGGCCGCTCAACCGCTACCGCGCCCAGGATCTCGATTTCGACGAGCGCGCGCCGGTCCGGGGCCGGTCGATCCCCCAGCCGGCCTGCTTCATCGGCGGCGCGCTCGATCCGGTGCGGCTGTTCGTGCCCGGCCTCGACCTTTACGCGCTCGCCGGCGCGCACTGCGCCGATTATCGCGGCACGACGATCATCGACGGTGCCGGCCACTGGGTGCAGCAGGAGGCACCGGCGGCGACCAACGCCGCGCTGGAGGCGTTCGTCGCCGGGCTGGGCTGAACCGGCCGGCGCAAACTGGCTTAATGCGCCAGCAGCAGCGGCAGGCGGCTTGCGCCGAGCATCGTGCGGGTGACGCCGCCGAACAGCGCCTCGGCAATCGGGCGGTGCTTATAGGCCCCCATGACCAGATAATCGGCACCCCAGCGTTCGGCCTCCGCCGCCAGCGCGGCGGCGATGGTGCCGGGCGCGGCCAGGATCGCCGCCTCGACCGCGCGGCCATGGCGGGACAGATAGGCGGCCCCGTCCTCGATCGGGATGCCCGCGTCGCGCTCGCCGATCTGGACGATGCGGACTTCGGCGGCGGCGAGCAGCAGCGGCAGCGCGCGCTGCACGGCGTTCATCGCCTGATTGGAGCCGTCCCAGCCGATCAGCGCGCGCCCGAGCGGGCGGAAGCCGCGCAGGTCATCGGGCACCGCCAGCACGAGCGCGTCGCAATCGGTCAGCACCTGGGTGGCGACGGCGCGCATGTCGGGGGCCGGAAACGCCTCCATCCGCCGGTTGAGCACAATCACGTCCGCCGTGCCGGCGGCATCGACCAGCGATGCGCCAAGGTCACCGATCGATTCGCGCCATGACCAGCTGACATCCTCCTGCGCCAGCCGGACCTCCAGCCGCGCGCGATTCTCCCCCTCACGGGCGCGGGCTTCGTGGAGCAGCGACACCTCGCCAAAGCCGCCATAAACGCCGTCGACCATCGCGGGCATCTCGACGACGCCCAGACAGGTCAGATGGCCGCCCACCGCGCGCGCCAGATCAAGCGCCGCCTGCAGCCGCGCCTCCTGGCCGGCATCGTCATGCACCAGCAGCAGAATGTTCTTCATCGCCCATCCTCCTTTGCGCCGGCCCCTGTCCAACTGATGTCACGCCAGACGGCCGGGAACGGGGCAAGGCTAAGGAGGGTCCCCGGCGCGTCCTATCCGCAAAGCTACGGATCGGCGCGCGCGTCCCCGCCCGGCGCGGACATTGCGTATTTCCAGACGCCGGGCGCCGCGATTGTCTGCCCGCCGGCCCGCGCGGGCAGAACCGCCCGCAAGGGACCGATTGGAGAGGACCGACATGCCCCGGACGATGCGCGCGGCGGTGGCCCGCGCCTTTGGTGCGCCGCTCACGATCGAGGAGGTGCCGGTGCGCGCGCCCGGCCCCGGCGAGGCGCTGATCCGCGTCCTCGCGTCGGGCGTCTGCCACACCGATCTGCACGCGGTCAGCGGCGACTGGCCGGTCAAGCCGCGTCTGCCGCTGATCCCGGGACATGAAGGCGTCGGCCGGGTGGTCGCGCTCGGCCCCGGCGTTGCCGATCTGAAAGAGGGCGACGCCGTTGGCGCGCCCTGGCTGCACGATGCGTGCGGACGCTGCGAATATTGCCTGACCGGGTGGGAGACGCTGTGCGCGCAGCAGCGCAACACCGGCTATGGCGTCGATGGCGGCTTTGCCGAATATGTGACCGCGCCGGCGGCGTTTCTCGGCCGCCTGCCCGACGGGGCGGACATGGCGCTGATGGCCCCGATCCTGTGCGCCGGGGTGACGACCTATAAGGGGCTGAAGGAAACTGAGGCCCGGCCCGGCCAGTGGGTGGCGATTTCGGGGATTGGCGGGCTGGGCCATGTCGCCGTCCAATATGCCAAGGCGATGGGCTTGCTGGTGCTCGCCATCGACATTTCCCCGGCCAAGCTGGCGCTCGCGACCCGGCTGGGTGCGGATGCGGTGGTGGACGGCAGCACGCCCGACGCGGTGGCGACGGCCCGGCGCATCACCGGCGGCGGCGCGCACGGCGTGCTGGTCACGGCGGTGTCCAACGCCGCATTCGGCCAGGCGATTGCCCTCACGCGGCCGCGCGGGACGGTGGCGCTGGTCGGCCTGCCGCCGGGCGATTTTCCGACGCCGATCTTCGACGTGGTGCTGAAACGGCTGACGATCCGCGGCTCGATCGTCGGCACGCGCAAGGATCTGGAAGAAGCGATCGCCTTTGCCGCCGCCGGCAAGGTGGTGCCGCAGGTCGAGACCGCGCCGCTCGATCAGGTGAACATGGTGTTCGACCGCATGCGCGCCGGTACCATCGACGGGCGGATCGCGCTGATCCCCTGAGCCGAGGGTATTGCGCGCCCGCAGGTGTGGGGTGCGGCGTGTTTGTGGTGCGCCTTCCGGCGCAGGGGCGGCACCGGGTTTTTTGTGGTGCGGCTTGCGCCGCACGGCGGCACCGGCCCGCTCCCCCACCCGGCCTCCCACATGATACTGCCGTTGGGTGGCCGGGTGGGGGAGCGGGCCGGTGCCGTTCTTCCTAAACGAACACACCCGGTGCCGCGACACACACCCGCACTCTCCCGTCAGGGGATTGCGCGGGCCAGTTCGTCGCGGAACCGGGGATGGGCGATCGCGGCCAGCGCCTCGGCGCGCTGGCGCAGGCTTTTGCCATCGAGATCGACCGCGCCATATTCGGTGACGATGGTCTGCGCGTCGTTGCGCGGCGTCGTCACCGGTCCGGCGAGCGCGGGCACGATGCGCGACACAGTGCCGTCGCGCGCGGTCGACGGACAGGCGATGATCGACCGTCCTCCGCGCGAGGCGCGCGCGCCGCGCACGAAATCAAGCTGTCCGCCCGCGCCGCTATACTGGCGGCCGAGCAGATGTTCGGAGTTGCACGCCCCCGACAGATCGACCTCCAGCGTCGCATTGACCGACACGACGCCGTCATTCTTGGCGATGTGGCGGGGATCGTTGACGATATCGACGGGTGCCGAATGGATCGACGGATTGTCGTCGAGGAAATCATAAAAGGCGCGATCCCCCATCGCGAAGGTGAACACGCTGCGCCCCTGAAAGGTCGTCTTGCGCCGGTTGCTGACCGCGCCCGAGGCGATCAGCGCCGCCATCGCCGGGGTCATTAGCTCGGTATGGATGCCCAGATCGCGCCGGTCGCCGAGCAGCGCGCACACCGCATTGGGCAGGCCGCCAATGCCCATCTGCAGGCACGCCCCGTCGCCGATCATGCCGGCGACGATATGGGCGATGGCCTGTTCCTCAGCCGAAGGCGGCGGGAAAGCGAGATCGGGCAGCGGTGTTGCGCTTTCGACGATCGCATCGACTTCGGACACATGCAGCAGCGAATCGCCCAGCACGCGCGGCATGTTGGGATTGACCTCGACGATCAGCCGGCGGGCGGCGCGGGCGACACGGGTCGCATAGTCGTTGGACGTGCCGAAGGTGAACCAGCCATGCCGGTCCATCGGCGACACGGTGACGATGAACGCATCGGGCTGCACGCACGCGGCAAGCAGCCGGGGCGCGGCGCTGAACGCGGTCGGCACGAACTCGACCGGGCGGCGGCCCTCGGCATCGCCCTTGCGGATCAGCGCGCGCTCGATTGCGGTCAGGAACATGCAGTGGGGGCGGATGCGGTCGAGCAGCTCGTAACGCAGCACGGTCTGCGCGGCATGAACCAGCGAATGGAAATACCAGAGGTTGAACCCGGCGAGCCCGCCGCCTTCCACCCGCGCGGCCAGCGCCGCGAGCAGCGCCGGCGGCTCGGCAATCGCCATGCCCATCACCACATTGGCGCCGGCGGCGATGCCGGCGACCGCCGCCTCCGCGCTGACCAGCCGCGACCGGTAATCCTCGGCGGCGCTCATTGCGCCATCTGGCCCTCGCACACCACGACCCGGTAGGGCAGCCTCTCTCCGTCCGGCTCGGTGATCGTCACATATTCGCCGGGCTTCAGCCGGTGGGTTTCGAGGTGGAACAGATCCTCGTCATCGGCATCGCCCAGCGCATAGCTGAACGCCCAGCCCCGCCCCTTGCGGACCAGATAGCCGGACCGGTCGCGCTCGTTCGGCCAGTGGCGGCGCACGGTCGCCAGCGCCGGCTGGCGGCTGAGCGCCGCCTCGTCCAGCAGCCCCTCACCGTCGAGCGGCAGATGCAGCAGATAGGCCCGGCTCGCCGACCCGTTGGGAAAACCGGGGGCGCGGGCAAGTTCGAGGCGGACGGTTTTCCAGCTCATGGCACGAAAGCTGCCCGAGCGGGCCGCCGGGCCGATATACGCATTGATACGGAGCGCCAATCTGGCAAGGAATGCCCATGGCCTTTTCCAAGTCGTCAATGGCCCGGCTGTCGGACGCGCATCTGCGCTCGATCCTGTCGACCGTGCCCGATGCGATGGTGGTGATCGACTCGAGCGGGACCATCCAGTCGTTCAGCACCGCCGCCGAGCGCATGTTCGGCTATGGCGAGGCCGAGGTGCTGGGCGAGAATGTCAGCATGCTGATGCCCTCGCCCGACCGCGAGCGGCACGACAGCTACATGCACCATTACATGACGACCGGCGAACGCCGGATCATCGGCATCGGCCGGCTGACGACCGCGCGGCGGCGCGACGGCACGACCTTTCCGATCGAACTGGCGATCGGCGAGGCGCGCGCCGGCGCGGAACGGCTGTTCACCGGCTTCATCCGCGACCTGACCGAACGCCAGCAGACGCAGCGCCGGTTGCAGGACCTGCAGGCCGAACTGGGCCATGTCGGCCGGGTGAGCGCGATCGGCACGCTGGCCGCGGCGCTGGCGCACGAACTGAACCAGCCGCTGTCGGCGATCTCCACCTATATGGAGGCGGCGCGCGACCTGCTCGACGATCCGACGCCCGAGACGCTGGCGATGATCCGCGAGGCATTCACCGAAAGCGCGGCGCAGGCGATCCGCGCCGGGCAGATCGTCCGCCGCCTGCGCGACTTCATCGCCCGCGGCGAGGCCGAACGGCGGATCGAAAGCCTGAGGGTGCTGCTCAACGAAGCCAATGCGCTGGCGCTTGCCGGCGGCGGCGATCACGGCGTCGACGTGCTGGTGGATCTGGCCCCGGCGGCCGATCTGGTGCTGGTCGACCGCATCCAGGTGCAGCAGGTGTTCCTCAATCTGGTGCGCAACGCCATCGAGGCGATGGAGGGGGCCGAGGTCCGCAAGCTCGAGATTCGCGCCGAGCCCGCGCCGGACGGCATGGTCCATATCAGCATTGCCGACAGCGGCCCCGGCCTCGCCCCCGCCATTGCCGCCAATCTGTTCGAACCCTTTCAAAGCACGAAGGAAAGCGGCATGGGGCTGGGGCTGTCGATCTGCCGCACGCTGATCGAGGCCCAGGGGGACGGATCTGGGCCGAGCCGTCGGCGCTGGGCGGGACGGCGTTTCATTTCACCCTGATCGCGGCCAATGGAGAGGCGCATGGCTGAACGGCAAGTCTATGTGGTCGACGATGACGAGGCGATCCGCCGGTCGCTGAGCTTCATGCTGCGCACCTCGGGCCACAAGGCGGACCTGTTCACCTGTGGCGAGGATTTCCTGAAGGCGGGGCCGAAGCTCGCGCCCGGCTGCGTGCTGCTCGACATCCGCATGGACGGGATGGACGGGCTGCAGGTGCAGGCGGCGATGGCCGAACGCGGCATCGGCCTGCCGGTGATCGTGATGACCGGGCATGGCGACATTGCCCTTGCCGTCCGGGCGATGAAGGCGGGCGCGGTCGATTTCCTTGAAAAGCCGTTTGAAAAGGCGGTGGTGCTGGCCGCGCTCGACCAGGGCTTTGCCCGCATCGACCGGTCGGACCTGAGGCGGCTGCGCGCCGACGAGGCCCGCACCCGGATCGAGGCGCTGACCCCGCGCGAGCGCGACGTGCTGCGCGGGCTGGTCGAGGGGCTGCCCAACAAGTCGATCGCCTATGATCTGGGCATCAGCCCGCGCACCGTGGAAATCCACCGCGCCAATGTGATGCAGAAGCTTGCCGTCAAAAGCCTGTCGGAGGCGCTGCGCATCGCCTTTGCCGCCGAACTGGGCGAGGAACGCGAAGGCGGCGGGGACACCGAACCCGGCGGCGACACCGCGTTCTAGAGCCGCCGGGCGATCCCACCCGGCTTGAAAACGCTCTAGGTAGCTTTCCGGGTCGCATCGCCCCGCGTGCAGGCCCATCATCCGGCCACCGGCAACCGGACGGGAGGGCGGGGTGATGCGCGAAGATGCGGCAAATGCGGCCGGGCGGTCGGGCGCGGACAGAATGTCGCACGCCCCCGGTTCGGACGGGTCGCCCCGGGCGGCTGGGTTCGCGGACGTCGCAATCGCGATCTGGTTCTGGCCCTGGCTGCTCGCACCGGCGATCGCGGGGGCCGCGCAGGCGCTGTTCGGTCTGGCGTCCCATCCGGCCCATCATGCCCAGCTGCCGATGCCCGACACCATTGCCGCGCATGACGATCATGGCCTGTTCGCCTGAGCGCGGGCCGCGTGCGCGGCCGCCTGACCCGCATAACATAGATGAGGGTTGTCGGGTCATTCGGTCGTTAACGGAGCATGGATGACATTTGGCCCCCTTGTCCTGAAACTCGCGGCCTTTGCCCGGCTGTCGCAAGACGATCGGGCGGCGCTTGACAGGCTGGCCCGCAACCAGCGCGACATCGCGCCGCGCCGCGACCTGATCCGCGAGGGCGATCAGCCGCGCTTCGTCCATCTGATCGTCGATGGCTGGGCCTGCCGCTACAAGACGCTGCCCGATGGGCGGCGACAGATCGTCGCGATCTTCCTGCCCGGCGATCTGTGCGACCTCAATGTCTATGTGCTGCGCGAAATGGATCACAGCGTCGGTGCGATCACGCGGCTGCGCGTCGCCGATATCTGCCGCGAGGACATGGCCGGGCTGACCGAGGCGCATCCGCGCATCACCCAGGCGCTGTGGTGGCATGAGCTGGTGACCGCCGCGATCCAGCGCGAATGGACGCTCAATCTGGGCCAGCGTTCGGCCTATGAGCGGATCGCCCATCTGCTGTGCGAGCTGTTCATGCGGCTGCAGCTGGTCGATCTGGTGCGCGCCGATTCCTGCGATTTCCCGATGACGCAGAACGACATTGCGGACGCCACCGGCCTGACCCCGGTGCATGTCAACCGCACGCTGCAGGAGCTGCGCCGGGCGGGGCTGATCGTGCTGCAGGGCCGCACCCTCACCATCCCCGATCTGAAGGCGCTGCAGGCAGCCGCGCTGTTCAGCGCCAATTACCTGCATCTGGGGCGGGACGGCCGCCATCTCGACGCCAATGACTGAGGCCGCCGAAGACCCCGAGCGCGAGCGGCTGAGGCTGGCGCTCGAGGTCGGGCGGCTGGCGACATGGGACTGGGAACTCGACAGCGGCCATGTCGTCTGGAACGACGAGCATTACCGGATGCAGGGCTATGCGGTGGGTGAAGTCGCGCCCAGCTTCGCCGCCTGGGCGGCGCGCGTGCATCCCGATGATCTGGACGCGGTGGTGGCGGCGATCGAGGCGGCGCGCGACAGCCGCACCGACTATCGGCGCACCTTCCGCAACCTGCTGCCCGGCGATGTGGTGCGCTGGGCCTCGGCGCGCGGGCGGTTCTTCTACGCCGCCGACGGCAAGCCGCTGCGCATGATCGGGGTGATGGAGGACGTGACCGAGGCGCGGCTGGCGCAGGAAGCGCTGGCCGACCGCGAACGCCGGCTGCGCGCGCTGGTGGCCGAGCTGCGCGACCGGGTGCGCAACACGCTGGCCCGCATCCGTGCGATCGTGCGCAGCACCGCAGGCGCAGCGGGATCGGTCGAGGATCTGACCGCGCGGCTGATCGGCCGGGTCGAGGCGGTGTCGCGCATCCAGAGCGCGGTGACGCGCGACCCGTCAGCCGGGGTCGATCTGGCCGGCCTGATCCGTGACGAGCTGCTTGCCCATGCGCTGCGCGACGGCCCGGTGATGACGGTGCGCGGGCCGGATCTGCTGCTGGCCGTCCCGGTTGCCGAGATGATGAGCCTCGCGGTCCATGAACTGACGGCCAATGCCGTCGCCCATGGCGCGCTGGGCAAGGATGATGGCCGGCTTGATCTGGGCTGGGATATCGACGGCGATGGCCATTTCCACCTGCGCTGGCGCGAATATGGCAGCGTCGCCCCGCCTGCCCCCAGCGAAGGGTTCGGGCTCGATCTGCTGCTGCGCACCTTGCCGCGCGATCTGGGCATGACCACCAGGCTGGCGTTCGAGCCGCATGGCATCAGCTTCGACCTGGAGGGACCGGCGGCCAGGCTGACCATGCCCACGGACACCCAGGCCGCAACCGCACGCGGCTGAGCGTCTCCACCGACACGATCCCCAGTCGCGGATGACGACAGGGGTTCGGCCGGGGTTCGGCAGGGACGGCCCTGGGGGGGCCGCCCCCGGCCGGGATCAGTTGCCCGGACTTGCTTCCGGTGCCGGATCAGCAGCAGCGGCGCGCGGACGACGGGTGCGACGGCGCGGGGCCTCGGCGCCACCATCGTCATTCCCGGCATCGCCCCCGCCAGCGGCAGGTTCGATGGCGATGGCGGGCGGCAGGCGATCGGCCTCGATCGCGGGCGCGTCGCCATTCTCGTCTTCCTCGCGGCGGCGGCGCGGGCGGCGGGTGCGG
This sequence comes from Sphingomonas changnyeongensis, assembly GCF_009913435.1. Classification (NCBI taxonomy): domain Bacteria; kingdom Pseudomonadati; phylum Pseudomonadota; class Alphaproteobacteria; order Sphingomonadales; family Sphingomonadaceae; genus Sphingomonas; species Sphingomonas changnyeongensis. The sequence goes on from NZ_CP047895.1 coordinate 422,852, forward strand.
CGCGTTTCGCCATCCCCATCGGCATCGGCCTCGGCCGGCGACGGCGCGGCGGGCGCGCTGCCCTGCCCGTCATCGGCGCTGCGCCGGGGGGCGCGTTCGCGCTGTTCGGGGCGACGCTGGGGCCGGGCCTCGGGCGCGGCGTCAAACTCTTCGCCCTCGTCGAAATCATCCTCGGCGGCTTCGTCGCGCGGGCGGCGCTGATCCTCGAAACGGGCGCGGGATTCGCTCAGCACGCGGAAATAATGATCGGCGAACTGGAGATAATATTCGGTGGTGACCCGATCCCCCGCCATCTGGGCGTCGCGCGCGAGATTTTTATATTTCTCGTGCAGCTGCTGTGCATTGCCGCGGGCGCGATTGTCGATCCGGTTGCCCTGCTCGGGACGCCCCGGATTGCCCTGCGGCCGCTGGCCGCCACGACCGCGACGGCGGCCGCCCTGACGATTGTTGATCAACGGATTTCCTCGTCTTAAGCCCAGTTACGTTACGTTCGGCTCCGCCTGTTCGCCTTGCGGCCCCATGCGGCACGCCCGGCGACGGACCGGGCGTCATGGCACCGGGCGTCGTGCGCGTCCGCCATCTGCCAGCGCGGCCGGGTGATACCGCGTCACAGCTTTGGGGATGAACGGGACGCCCACTGCTCTGGAACCGATGCCTGATGGAGCGCTGGTTCGAACGAAGGGGGCCCTGTTCTGGCTCCGCATGTAGAGGCTCAAGGGTTAAAAACCAAGCGCAAAGATCGCCGCGGACAGCCAAATCACACCGCATCCGGGGCGGGCGGACGGGTGAGAATCAGGCACCGGTCACGCCCGCCAAGATCGCGGCGGCAGGCAACCGCCAGCCCGGCCCCGGCGAACAGCGCCCCCGCCCCGGCGCGCTGGTCCGCCCCGATCTCGACCGCCGCCACCCCTGCGGGCGCAAGCAGCGCGGCAATGATGGGGGCGAGCCGGCGATAATCGTCCAGCCCGTCGGCGCCCGCGAACAGCGCCGAGGCGGGTTCGTGCCGCGCCACCTCGTCCGGCAGGTCGGCATCCGCCTCGACATAGGGCGGGTTGCACAGGATGAGATCGAACCGGCCGGTGAGCGCCGATGCCCAGTCGCCCTGCACCAGCGCGGCGCGGCCGCCAAAGCCCCGCGCATTGGCGCGCGCATAGCCAAGCGCGGCGTCCGACCGGTCCACCCCCACCCCCCATGCGCCGGGCCAGTGATCGAGCGCGGCGAGCAGCAGCGCCCCCGATCCGGTGCCGAGATCGAGGATCCGCTCGGGCGCGCGCGCACCGAAATGGTCGATCGCCGCCTCGATCAGCGTCTCGCTGTCGGGCCGGGGAATGAGCACGCCGGGGCCGACCGCCAGATCGAGCGTCCAGAAGGCGCGCGTACCGGTCAGATAGGCGACGGGCGTGTGCGCCAGCCGCTGCGCGACCAGCCGGTCGAACGCGGGCGGCACCGCCGCCGCGCCGCCCAGCAGCAGCGCCTCGCGCGTGATCCCAAGCGCATGGGCAAGCAGCAGCTCGGCATCGAGCCGGGGGGTCGGCGACACCGCCGCCAGCCGGCCGGCCGCCTCACGCAGCGCGCCGGCAGCATCGGGGGCAGACGCGGAGTCAGGGGGCATGGCCGCCACCGGCTCAGCCGTCGAGATTGGCGAGCCGCGCCGCCTGATCCTCGGCGATCAGCGCGTCGACCAGCTCGTCAAGCTGCCCCTCCAGAATCTCGGGGAGCCGGTGCAGCGTCAGGTTGATCCGATGGTCGGTCACCCGGCCCTGCGGGAAGTTGTAGGTGCGGATCCGCTCCGACCGGTCGCCCGAGCCGACCATCGACCGGCGCGCGCCGGCGCGTTCATTGGCCAGCCGCTCGCGCTCCAGCTCATAGAGCCGGGTGCGCAGCACCTTCATCGCCTTGGCGCGGTTCTTGTGCTGCGAGCGTTCGTCCTGCTGGATGACGACCAGCCCGGTCGGCAAATGGGTGATGCGCACCGCCGAATCGGTGGTGTTGACGTGCTGTCCCCCGCGCCTGACGAGCGATAGATGTCGATCCGCAGATCCTTGTCGTCGATCTGCACATCGACATCCTCGGCCTCGGGCAGCACGGCGACCGTCGCGGCAGAGGTGTGGATGCGCCCGCCGCTCTCGGTCGCGGGCACGCGCTGCACGCGGTGGACGCCGCTTTCATATTTCAGCCGCGCGAACACGCCCTGCCCCGCCACGCTGGCGATCACTTCCTTGTAGCCGCCGATATCGGACGCGCTGGCGGAGATGATCTCGACCCGCCAGCCGCGCTGGTCGGCATAGCGCTGATACATGCGCAGCAGATCGCCGGCGAACAGCGCCGCCTCGTCGCCGCCGGTGCCGGCGCGGATTTCGAGCATCGCCGCGCGCTCGTCGGCGGCGTCGCGCGGCAGCAGCCGGATCGCCAGCTCGCGCTCGGCATCGGGCAGGCGCGCGCGCAGCAGCGCCAGCTCGTCACCGGCCAGTTCGCGCATCTCGACCTCGGCCGCCGGATCGTCGATCAGCGCGGCAAGCGTCGCCAGCTCGTCACGCAGCTGGCGCACCATGCCCGCCGCCTCAGCAACCGGCTCCAGCTCGGCATATTCCTTGGACGTCTGGACGAACCGCTCGGGCGGCAGGTCGCCGGTCGCCATCAGCGCCTGCAACTCATCCCGCCGCGCCTCGATCGCAGCGATCCGCTCGGCGGAAATGCGGGTCATTCGGCCTTCGGAGCCTCGGCAGCAGGCCCAGTGGTCAAGGCGTTATATGGCGCAGGCAGATCTGCTAGAACGTTCTTATAGAGGATGCTGCCGTCGGTTCGGTCGCCATGGACGGCGGTGAGGTGCAGCCGGTCAGATGCCGTCGTCGGGCGAACGTACAGGACCGCTTGCACACCCTTTTTCTTGGCAGCTTCCAGCCGCTTCTTGGCATTCCCGCGATACGCCATTTCGATCTCCCATCCTGCGCGCCGCAGATGGGCGGCAATGGAGATCGCTTCGCCCTCGACGTTCGGATCGTCTGGAATCACCGCAAGAAAACGGGATCGATCGACCACCGGCGCGTCGATCAGCATCGCCAGCCGTTCGATCCCCGCCGCCCAGCCGACAGCCGGGGTCGCGGGACCGCCCAGCGCCTCGATCAGCCCGTCATAACGGCCGCCGCCCAGCACCGTGCCCTGCGCGCCCAGCCGGTCGGTCACGAACTCGAACGCCGTGTGGCGGTAATAATCGAGCCCGCGCACCAGCCTGGCATTGCGCGTCCAGGCGACGCCGGCGGCGTCCAGCCCACGCGTCACCGCCTCGAAAAACTGCCCGGCCTCGACCGACAGATAATCGTCGATCACCGGCGCGGCATCGGCGAGCGCGCGGTCGCGCGGGTCCTTGGAATCAAGGATGCGCAGCGGATTGCGGTCGAGCCGGTCGCGGCTGTCCTCCGACAGCGCATCGCGGTGGGCATCGAAATGGGCGATCAGCGCCGCACGCCACGCATCGCGGCTGGCGGCATCGCCCAGCGTGTTGAGCTGCAGCGTCACCCCTTCGGCCACGCCCAGCGCATGGAGCAGCTGGTCGGCCATCGTCAGGATCTCGACATCGGCGGCCGGCTCAGCGGCGCCGATCACCTCGGCGTCGATCTGGTGAAACTGGCGGAACCGGCCCTTTTGCGGGCGTTCATAGCGGAACAGCGGGCCATGGGTGACGAGCTTGAGCGGCGCATATTGCTGCCACCCCTCGGTCAGATAGGCGCGCGCGATGCCCGCGGTGAACTCGGGCCGGAGCGTCAGCGAATCGCCGCCCCGGTCGAGAAAGCTGTACATTTCCTTGGACACGACATCGGTGGTCTCGCCCAGCGAGCGGGCGAACACGGCGGTCGCCTCGAACACCGGCACCTCGACGCGCTGGAACGCGAACAGCCGGCGCACCGCCTCGAACGTGTCGACCACTTTCTGGAACCGGGCCTGGGTTTCGCCCAGCATGTCCTGCGTGCCCCGGATCGGCCGGGGCGTTTCGATTTTCGCCATGGCCCGCTCTCTAGAGCCTGATCGGTTGAGGTGGAAGCGCTATGCGCGGTCGCGGGGCGCGTCGATCAGCCTCGCTCCGCTGCGCTCGGGGCGGCCCATGCGGATCGGGGCTTTGCGGCGTGGGACGAAGGGGTTAGCGATGGCGCATGACCAAGATGCTGACTGCCCTCCTCCTCGGCACCGCGCCGCTTTCCGCCGCCACAGCGCTCCACACCCCGCTGGCCGCCCCTCACGCCGACGGCGCGGGCGCGCCGGGCAACAGCCAGCCTGCGGCCTTTGCCATGGACCAGCGCCTGCCCCAGCCGCGCGACATCGCCTATCCGGGCACGATCCGGCTGGACGTGGACGCGACCGACACGGCGCGCGGCATCTTCCGCGTGCGCGAGCGGATTCCGGTCGCCGCCCCCGGCCCGATGACGCTGCTGTTCCCCAAATGGCTGCAGGGCAATCACGCCCCGCGCGGCGAGATCGAAAAGCTGGCCGGCCTGACCATCCGGGCGCGCGGCCGCGAGCTCGCATGGCGGCGCGATCCGTTCGACGCCTATGCCTTTCATGTCGATGTGCCAACGGGGGTCGAGGCGCTGGAGCTGAGCTTTGAGTTCCTGTCCGCAACCGCGCCGGGCCAGGGGCGGATCGTCGTCACGCCCGACATGCTGAACCTGCAGTTCAACTCCGTCTCGCTCTATCCGGCGGGCTATTATGCGCGCCGCATCCCCGTGGAGGCGCGGGTGACCTATCCGGCCGGGTGGACGGCGGCATCGGGCCTGCCGGCGACGGTCGACGGGCAGGTCTATCGCTATCAGCGCACCGATTACGAGACGCTGCTCGATTCGCCGGTGTTTGCCGGGCGGCATTTCCGCGCCGAACAGCTGGCCCCGGACGTGCGGCTGAACATGGTCGCCGATTCCGCCAGCGACCTGGCCGCCGCGACGCCCGAACAGATCGACGCGCATCGCCGGCTGGTCGATCAGGCGATCAAGCTGTTCGGCGCGCGCCATTACGACCGGTACGAGTTTCTGCTCGCGCTGACCGACCAGATGGGCGGGATCGGCCTTGAACATCATCGCAGCTCGGAAAATGGCGTCGATCCCGATTATTTCCGCAAATGGAATGACGGGCCGGGCCGGCGCAACCTGCTGCCGCACGAGTTCGCGCACAGCTGGAACGGCAAATATCGCCGCCCCAAGGGGCTGTGGGTGCCCGATCACAACACCCCGACCCGCAACAGCCTGCTCTGGGTCTATGAAGGCCAGACCCAGTTCTGGGGCTATGTGCTGGGTGCGCGGTCGGGGCTGTTCACGAAGCAGGAGACGCTCGATGCCTTCGCCGCCATCGCCGCCGGGCTGGACCAGCGCCCGGCGCGCAGCTGGCGGCATCTGGAAGACACCACCTATGATCCGGTGATCTCCGCGCGGCGGCCCAAGGGCTGGACCAGCTGGCAGCGGTCCGAGGATTATTACAGCGAGGGGATGCTGATCTGGCTGGAGGCCGATGCGCTGCTGCGCCGGCTGACCGGCGACGCGCGCGGGATGGACGATTTCGCCCGGGCGTTCTTTGGCGGCCGCGACCGCGACTGGGGCGTCGTCACCTATGATCTGGACGACATCGTCCAGACGCTTGGCCAGCTCGCCCCCTATGACTGGGCGGGCTTCCTGAAAGCGCGCCAGTTCGAACATGCCAAGGGCGCGCCGCTCGCCGGGCTGACCGAGAGCGGCTATCAGCTGGTCTATACCGACGAGCCGACCGCCTATTGGCGCGACGTTGAAAAGCGCAGCGGCACCATCGATCTGAGCTTTTCCGGCGGGCTGAGCGTCGACAAGGACAAGAAGATCGCCGGAATCGTCTGGGACAGCCCCGCCTTCAAGGCCGGGCTGACCGTCGGCACCGAGATCGTCGCGGTGGGCGACCGGCCCTATGCGCCCGAACTGCTCAAGGACGCCATCGCCGCCGCGGCGCGCGCGAAGCTGCCCATTCCGCTCACCATCCGCCGCTTCGGCCGGTTCGAACAGCTAAGCCTCGACTGGACGGGCGGGCTGCGCTACCCGCGCCTCGCGAAGACTGGCCCCGCAGAGGGGCCGCTCGACAGGCTGCTCGCCCCCAGGTGAGCCGATTGACAGCATAGCTTCGCCGCCCGCCGCGCCGACCCGCGCGGCGGGCGGCGGCCATGGAGACTGGGATGAACATCGAACTGATTCCGGTGGGCAAGGATCCGCCCCACAACCTCAACGTCGTGATCGAAGTGCCGGTGGGCGGCGAGCCGGTGAAATATGAGTTCGACAAGAAGTCGGGCGCATTGTTCGTCGACCGCATCCTGCACACGCCGATGCGCTATCCGGCCAATTACGGCTTTGTGCCCGGCACGCTGTCGCCCGATGGCGACCCGCTCGACGCGCTGGTCGTCGCGCGCTCGCCCTTCATTCCGGGCTGCGTGGTGCGGGTGCGGCCGATCGCGGTGCTGATGCTGGAAGACGAAGCCGGCGGCGATGAAAAGCTGCTGACCGTGCCGGTCGACCAGACCTTCCCTTATTATTCAAACGTCGAGGAACATCACGACCTGCCCGAGATCGTGATGAAGCAGATCGAGCATTTCTTCACCCATTACAAGGACTTGGAGTCCGAGAAATGGGTGCGCGTCGGCCATTGGGAAAATGCCGAATATGCGCGCAAGATCGTGGTCGAGGCGATCGAACGCGCACAGGCGGCCAAGGCCGGCGCGGCCTGACCGGCCGGGCCTCCGCCCGCTGACACGAAAAAAGGGCCTCTCCCCGGCGGGAGAGGCCCTTTTCCTGTGCCGGATCGTGCCGGTCAGCGCGGCGACATGCGGATCGCGCCGTCGAGGCGCACATCCTCGCCGTTGAAATAGCCGCATTCGATCATCGTCAGCGCGAGCTGGGCATATTCATCGGGCTTGCCCAGCCGCTTGGGGAAGGGCACCGAAGCCGCCAGCGCATCCTTGACGTTCTGCGGCGCGGCCTGAAGCAGCGGCGTGTCGAAGATGCCGGGCAGGATGGTGTTGATCCGGATGCCCTCGCCCATCAGGTCGCGGGCGATCGGCAGCGTCATGCCGACAACGCCGCCCTTCGACGCCGAATAGGCGGCCTGGCCGATCTGGCCATCCTCGGCCGCGACCGAGGCGGTGTTGACGATCGCGCCGCGTTCGCCGTCTTCCATCGGATCGAGCGTCAGCATGCCCGCCGCCGACTTGGCGATGCAGCGGAAGGTGCCGACCAGGTTGATCTGGACGATCCAGTTGAACGCATCGAGCGGGAAATGCTTGATCGAGCCGTCTTCCTTGGAGCGGCTGGCGGTCTTGATCGCATTGCCGGTGCCGGCGCAGTTGACCAGGATCCGCTCCTGGCCATGGGCGGCGCGCGCCTTGGCAAAGCCGGCATCGACCGATTCGTCCGACGTCACATTCACTTCGCAGAACACGCCGCCAATCTCGCGCGCGACCGCTTCGCCCTTTTCGGCCTGCAGGTCGAAGATCGCGACCTTGACGCCCTTGGCCGCCAGCGCGCGCGCCGTCGCGGCGCCAAGGCCGGACGCACCGCCGGTGATCACCGCGGCGATATCGGAACCGAGTTTCATGCTGCTCCTCTCTCTTTTGTTCAGCGCCCGGAGCCACTCCGGGGTTCGGGGATGGAAAGCGGCCCCGGCTGCGTCATGCCGCGCCGGGGCCGGATGCGGTCAGAGCCGCTCGATGATGGTGACGTTGGCGAGGCCGCCGCCTTCGCACATCGTCTGCAGGCCGTAGCGGCCCTTGTGGCGGCGCAGCGCATGCACGAGCGTCGCCATCAGCTTCGCCCCCGACGCGCCGAGCGGATGACCGAGCGAGATCGCGCCGCCATGGACGTTGAGCTTGGCCGGATCGCCGCCGACATGCTTGAGCCAGGCGAGCGGCACCGGCGCGAACGCCTCGTTCACCTCGTAAAGATCGATGTCGTCGATCTTCAGCCCCGCGCGCTTCAGCGCCCTGTCGGTCGCAAACAGCGGCTCTTCGAGCATGATGACCGGATCGCCGCCGGTGACGGTGACATTGTGGATGCGCGCGAGCGGCGTCAGGCCATGGTCCTTGAGCGCCTGTTCCGACACGATCATCACCCCCGACGCGCCGTCGCAGATCTGCGACGCGTTGGCGGCGGAAATCATGCCGCCTTCGGCCAGCAGCTTGACCGACTGGATGCCCTCGAACGTGGCGTCATGGCGGATGCCTTCATCGGTGCGGTGCAGCTCGGTGCCCTCGGGCGTTTCGATTTCGAGTGCCACGATCTCGTCGGCAAAGGCGCCGGCCGCGGTCGCCGCCGCTGCCCGGCGATGGCTTTCGAGCGCGAACTGGTCGAGCTGGTCGCGGGTGAAGCCATGCTTGCGGGCAAGCATCTCGGCGCCCATGAACTGGCTGAACTGGATGCCCGGATAACGGGCCTCCTGGCGCGGGCTCTTCGCCTTGCCAAGGCCCGCCTGCGCGAACAGCGCGCCCGTCGAGCCCATCGGCACGCGGGTCATCGATTCGACGCCGGCCGCGATCACCACATCCTGGGTGCCCGACAGCACGGCCTGGGCGGCGAACTGGATCGACTGCTGCGACGAACCGCACTGGCGGTCGATGGTGACGGCCGGGATGCTTTCGGGCAGCTTCGACGCCAGCACCGCGCCGCGCCCGACCTGGAAGCTCTGCTCGCCCCCCTGACTGACACAGCCCATGATCACATCGTCGATCGCCCTGGGGTCGATCCCCGTGCGGTCGACCAGGCTGTTGAGCACTTCACCCGCCATGTCGGCCGGATGCCAGCCCGCAAGCTTGCCACCACGTTTGCCGCCGGCGGTGCGGACCGCCTGAACGATATAGGCTTCTGCCATCGCTTCCTCTCCCGTTTTCGGTTTCGTCATCAACTCTTGCCGATCCGCTCGCGCCCGGCAAGAATAAAGTGACGTTTACGTGAGGGGAAAAGGTGACATGACCATGACAGTCAGCGCGGCACTTGCCGCGCGCCGCTCGGTGCGGGGATTTCTCGACCGGCCGGTCGATCCGGAGCTGATCCGCGATCTGGTCGGGCGCGCGGCGCGGGCGCCCTCGGGCGGCAACCTGCAGCCCTGGCATATCGACGTGGTCGGCGGCGCGGCGCTGGAAGGGTTCAAGCGCGAAATGGCCGCGCAGATCATGGCCGGGCACAGCGAGACCCCGGCCTATGACATCTATCCCCCCGAGCTGAAGGAGCCTTACCGGTCGCGGCGCTTCGCGGTCGGCGAGGCGCTTTACCAGCGCCTCGGCATCCCGCGCGAGGACAAGGCGGCGCGGCGCATGTGGTTTGCGCGCAATTTCGCCTTTTTCGGCGCGCCGGTGGCGCTGTTCTGCACGGTCGACCGGCAGATGGGCCCGCCGCAGTGGAGCGACCTGGGCATGTATCTGCAAAGCCTGATGCTGCTGCTGGTCGAAGCCGGCCTGGCAAGCTGCCCGCAGGAATGCTGGGCGGTTTATCCCGACAGCGTGACGCGGTTCCTGGGCACGCCGCCCGAGCGGATGCTGTTTTGCGGGATGGCGATCGGCTATGAGGCCGCGGACGAGCCGGCCAATGCGCTGCGCGCCGACCGTGCACCGCTGGACGAATGGGCGCATTTTCGTTTCTGACCGGGTGGATCATGTCGGGGGCGGCACGCGCCGTCCCGGCCTGTGCCCACGGCGCCGTCGTCGCCTGACGCGGTGAGGCCGGGGCTGGCGCCCCCGCATCGTGGCCACGCGTTTCCGGCGCGGATCCGCCAGCGTGTTTCTGGGCCAGCACGGCTTGGGGCCAGCCCGGTTTTGAGAATGTGCGGCAACGGATTGGCCGCTATCCCGACAGGATGATCATCGGCCAGCTCGACCTCGCAGTCCGCCTCGGCGCCGCGAGCATCTTTCTCCTGCTCGCATTGCTGCTGCTGGGCCATCGGCGGCAGCTGGGGCTGCCACCGCTTTTGTTTGCGCCGCTGGCGGTGTGCGTCACCGGCTTCGTCCTCGGCAACACGCCGATTTCGGCGCTCCAGCCGGTCGGGCTGGCAAAGGACCTGGCCCATGCCGCAAGCGGCTTCACGGTCATTTTTCTGTGGTGGTTTTCGTTGTCCTGCTTCGACAGCCGCTTCAGGCTGAAGGGCGGCGTCCTGATCATGGGATTGATCTGGGCGGCCCTTGCCATTTGCGATCGCGGCCTGTTTGGCAAGGCGATCGCGGATGTGGAGCTGTCGCGGTGGCTGGTGCCGCTCGGCTTTGCCATTGTCGGCCATCTCGTCTGGCGACTTCTTGGCGAGCGCCAGGGCGATCTGATCCAGCAGCGCCATGACGCGCGGATCCTGGTCGCCATCGTGCTGGGCGGGATGCTCTTCATCGATCTCGCGGCAGACGCGCTGTTCGGCACCGCCTGGCGGCCGCTCGCTTTCTCGCTGGCCCAGAATGTCATGATCCTGATGTTCGGCCTGTGGCTGTCAGTGCGCCTGCTCACCGTGCGGGCCGGGGTGCTGAGCTTCGGCGTGGCCGAACCGGCGGCGGTGCCCGGCATGTCGCCGCCGCATGACGCGCAGGGCGCTGATCAGGAACTGCGCCGCCGATTGTCGGTCCTGATCGACACCGACCATGTCTATCGCGACCCCGAACTGACCTTCGCCCGCTTCGTCGACCTGATGGGCGCGCCGGAACGGTCCGTCAGGATGCTGGTCAATCAGCAGCTGGGATATGATCATTTCCGCACCTTCCTGAACACCCACAGGGTCAGGGAGGCGCGTCGCCTGCTTGAGGAGCGGGATGGCGAAGAGAAGCTCATCGCCATTGCGCTGGACAGCGGCTTTGCCTCGCTCGCCAGTTTCAACCGCGCCTTCCGGGCAATCCAGGGATGCACGCCAAGCGCATACCGGACCGCTGTTCGCCAACATGGCCCGACCGCCCACTATCGGGAACAGCCGGGTTCTGAGGAACGAAAACCCGCCTTCTGAGGAGCCGGATCGGCCCGCACCGTTTAGTTCGGGCGCACACAAGGCGGGAAAGGCAGGCGTGTGAACGGATTGATCGGACTGGCGGGAACCCTGGCGGTTCTGCTGCTGCTGGGAACAATGCTGGGTTGTGCGGATCGCCGCAATTTCGCGCCACGGTGGCTGATCATCGCTGCGCTGATGGTGGCGTTCAATGACGCGCTTCTGACCCGGTGCTACGGCCTGGTGCCCGACCTGATCGGTGGCGAATGGAACTGGCAGGGCAAGCTTGCCGCGCTGCTGGCGACCATCGCGATTGCGGGCCTGCCGGCGCTGGGCTTTCGCCGGGCCGGTTTCACCTTGTCCCACGAACCGGGCAGCATGACCGCCGCGCTGCCGGTCGCCGCCATCTACTGCGCGTTCTTCATGGTGATCGCCATGGCGTTCCCGGCAGACCGGCCCAATGCGGAGCATATCGCGTTCCAGCTGACCATGCCCGGGTTGGAAGAGGAGCCGTTCTACCGCGGCATCCTGCTTCTCGCCCTCGATCAGGCGTTCAGGGGCCGGAAGCGGGTGTTCGGCGTCGACTGGGGCTGGGGCGCGGTGCTGTCATGCGTGCTGTTCGGCATGGCGCATGCCTTCGGCTATTCGAGCGGCGGCTTTTCCCTCGATCCCGTCACCATGGCGCTGACCGGCATTCCGTCGCTGATCGCGATCTGGCTGCGCCTGCGGACGGGAAGCCTGCTCCTCCCGATTGCGCTGCACAACTTCGGCAACGCGTTTTCGTTGCTTGTCTAGCAACGAAGGCCGGGTTGGCGGTCATGGTCGAGAGTCGATCGTGAGCATGGGGCGAAGACGGGGCGATGTGAAGCGCCAGTGCCGACCGCCGGGTCAGGTATTGCCTCGGGCCTCGTCGATTTTGCCGATCCATCCGGTGAGCCCGCACGGTCGTTGGCGTGGGCCTTGGCGTGCGCTTGCGATGGGCCTTTGCTGACCCTCAGCGTTCGTCCAGCGTCGTCTGCCCCGCGTTTTTGCCCGTGATGCCGCGATAGAAGGCGAAGGCCGGGGCCATGTCGGCCTCATAATCGCCCGTGGGGATGATGACCGGACCGATCCCCGAGCGACGCGTCGCATAGTCCATATAGCCGCACACGATCGGCACGCCCGCGCCCAGCGCGATCTGGTAGAAGCCGGTGCGCCAGCGCGTCGCGCGG
>NZ_CP047895.1:2542500-2727500 GCF_009913435.1 Sphingomonas changnyeongensis
AACTCCGCGTTCTTCCCGGCAAAAAAACCATCAGATCGCCGCGTAGCTGGTGAACAGCGCGCGCACGGTGGCCGACGCGCTGCCGGTCATCTTCTCGGCCAGCGCCGCCAGGTCGCCGCCCTCGGCGATTTCGCGATAGGCCATGTCCCAGTCGCCGAAATCGCGGCTCTCGATCTCGCGCTCGCCCAGCCGGACCATCGCGAAATGGCGGGGATCGGCGGCGATGCGCTGATAGGTGGCACGCACCGCTTCCGCCTCGCCCTCGATCACCTGCAGAAACCGGCGGCCGTTGAACAGCAGCAGCCCGGTCAGCCCGGCGCGCGGATTGTTGCGGCGCGATGCCGCCAGGATCCGCTCGACCAGATCGGGTTCGACCGGCTGGCGGGCGGTGCTGATATAGCTGAGCTGGATCATCGCTGGTGTTACCGGTCGGAGAGGATGGAACAAGACAGGCCGGACGGGGGCCGTGCCGGGGGTTTGCGCGGCCGCACTTTCCCTTCTATAGCATAGGAATGATCCGCGCCGGCCTTCTGCTGCGACTTACGCGCCCTTAGGCGCGCCCTTCGTCGCGGCATCCGCCGCCCTCGCGCCTAAGGGACAGTTCCCCGCCCCTCCCCGCCCGAGAGCGAGACCGACCATGCTGCGCGACCCGTCCGTCAAATACCGTCCCTTCCCCGCCATCGACCTGCCCGACCGGACATGGCCGGGCCGCACCATCACACAGGCCCCCGCTGGCTGTCGACCGACATGCGCGACGGCAATCAGGCGCTTGCCGACCCGATGGACGCGGAGAAGAAAACCCGCTTTTTCGACCTGCTGGTGCGGATCGGGCTGAAGGAGATCGAGGTCGGCTTCCCCTCGGCCGGGGCGACCGAGTTTGATTTCATCGCCGATCTCGTCCGCTCGGGCCGGGTGCCCGAGGATGTGACCGTGCAGGTGCTCACCCAGTCGCGGCGCGACCTGATCACGCGCAGCTTCGATGCGCTGGAGGGCGCTCATCGCGCCATCGTCCATCTCTACAACGCCGTGTCGCCGGCCTGGCGGCAGATCGTGTTCGGGCTCGACCGGGCGGGGGTGAAGGCGATCGCCGTCGAAGGCGCGTCGATCCTGCGCGACGAAGCCGGCAGGCGCCCCGGCACCGACTGGCGGTTCGAATACAGCCCGGAAACCTTCTCGACCGCCGAACTCGATTTCTCGCTCGAGGTGTGCGAGGCGGTGATCGACATTCTCCGTCCGACGCCCGAGGCGCCGCTGATCCTCAACCTGCCGGCAACGGTCGAGGCGGCAGGCCCCAATGTCTATGCCGATCAGGTCGAATGGTTCTGCCGCCATGTCAGCCGGCGCGACAGCGTCGTCATCAGCGTCCATCCGCACAATGACCGGGGCACCGGCGTTGCCGCCGCCGAACTGGCGCTGATGGCGGGGGCCGACCGGGTCGAGGGCTGCCTGTTCGGCAATGGCGAGCGCACGGGCAATGTCGATCTGGTCACGCTGGCGCTCAACCTGTACACCCAGGGCATTGATCCGGGGCTGGATTTTTCGAACATCGACGAGGTGATCCGCACGGTTGAATATTGCAACCGCCTGCCCGTGCATCCGCGCCATCCCTATGCCGGCGATCTGGTGTTCACCGCCTTTTCGGGCAGCCATCAGGATGCGATCAAAAAGGGGTTCGCGGCCCAGGCGGCGCGCAACGACCAGCTGTGGAACGTGCCCTATCTGCCGATCGACCCGGCCGATCTCGGCCGCTCCTATGAAGCGGTGATCCGCGTCAACTCCCAGTCGGGCAAGGGCGGCGTCGCCTGGGTGCTCGAACAGGACAAGGGGCTGAAACTGCCCAAAAGGATGCAGGCCGAGTTCAGCCGCCATGTCCAGGCGATGGCCGACGCGACCAGCCGCGAGCTTGATGCCGAGGATATCTGGCAGCTGTTCCGCCAGACCTATCTGCTGGACGGCGGCGGGCGGTTCGCGCTGGTCGATTATCAGGAAAGCCCCGAGCGCAGCGGCGGTGACCGGGGGCAGCGCATCTTCGCCGGCCGGCTGGCCGTGGACGGCGCGGAACGGACGGTGAGCGGCCGGGGCAATGGCCTGATCTCCTCGGTGCTCGACGCGCTGCGCGGGGCGTGCGGGGTCGATTTCGACGTCGCCGATTATGTCGAACATGCGATCGGCCATGGTGCCGACGCGCAGGCCGCCGCCTATGTCGAATGCCGGGCGGCGGACGGGACGAGCTGGTTCGGCATCGGCATCGACGCCGATATCGCCACCGCCAGCGTCCGTGCAGTGCTGAGCGCGGCGAACCGCGTGCCCGCCGTCCCCGGCGCATAGCCTGGATTGGGCGGGGCAAAGCCGGCACCGCTTGCGGCCCGGCGCCCCGCCCGCCTAGAGAGACGGCCGTGTCCGATCCCGCCGCCCCCGCTCGCCGCTTGCCATCCGCGATTTCCGGCTGTTCTGGATCGCCCGCTTTTCCGCCGTGCTCGCGACCATGGCGATGGTCGTCGTCATCGGCTGGCAGGTCTATGACGTCGCGCGCACCGATTACGGGATGACCCCGCGCGAGGCCGCGTTCCAGCTCGGCCTGCTCGGCCTTGTCCAGTTCGTGCCGCTGGCGCTGCTGACCCCGGTCGCGGGCTGGGTCGCCGACCGGTATGAGCGCCGGCTGGTCGCCCGGATCGCCAACGGCATCGACCTGTCGATCGCGCTGATGCTGGGCATCGCGACCTCGGCGGACTGGCTCAGCCTGCCGCTGCTGTTCGCGCTGGCCGCGCTGCACGGCGTGGCGCGGGTGTTTGTCGGCCCGTCAATGGCGGCGATTGCGCCCAACATCGTGCCCCCCGCGCTGCTGCCGCGCGCGATCGCGATGAGCTCGATCGCCTGGCAGAGCGCCTCGGTCGGCGGCCCGGCGCTGGGCGGGTTTCTCTATGCCGCCGATCCGGCGCTGCCCTATTGGCTGTGCGCGGCCTGTATGGGGATCGCGATGCTGGCGCTGACGCCGATCCGGCGGGTGGTGCCGCCGCCGATTGCCGGGAGCGCCCATCCGCTGCGCCAGATGGTCGACGGCCTGTCCTATGTGCGCGGGCACCGGTTCCTGCTCGGCGCGATCACGCTTGATCTGTTCGCCGTGCTGCTCGGCGGGGCGACAGCCTTGCTGCCCGTCTATGCGCGCGACATCCTGCATGTCGGCCCCGAAGGGCTGGGCCAGCTGCGCGCCGCCCCGGCGCTGGGCGCGGCGACGGTCGCCCTGTGGTTCGCGGTCAAACCGCTCCACGCCAATGTCGGGATCAAGATGCTGCTCGCCGTTGCCGGCTTTGGCGGGGCGACCATCGTCTTTGGCCTGTCGCAATCCATGCCCCTGTCGCTCGCCGCGCTGGTCGCGCTTGGCGGGTTCGACATGCTGTCGGTCTATGTCCGCTCCTCGCTTGTCCAGCTGCACACCCCCGATGCGATGCGCGGGCGCGTGTCGGCGGTATCGGGGCTGGCGATTTCGGCGTCGAACGAGCTGGGCGAGCTGCAATCGGGCTTTGCCGCCGCCCTGCTCGGCGCGGTCGGCGCGGTGGTGTTCGGCGGCGTCGGCGCGGTGGCGGTCGCTGCGATCTGGTATTATCTGTTCCCCGAGATCAAGGGCGCGCGGAGCTTCGCACCGCCCGAACCCCGGCGCGACGACGCGCCCAGCCAGGAGATGCCCGCATGAAGGCCCAGTCGATCCTCGAGACCGTCGGCAACACCCCGCATATCCGCATGCAGCGGCTGTTTGCCGGGGCGGAGGTGTGGATCAAGTCGGAACGCACCAATCCGGGCGGGTCGATCAAGGACCGGATCGCGCTGGCGATGATCGAGGATGCCGAACGCTCGGGCGCGCTCAAGCCCGGCGGCACCATCGTCGAGCCGACATCGGGCAATACCGGCATCGGCCTTGCCATGGTGGCGGCGGTCAAGGGCTATAAGCTGGTGCTGGTGATGCCCGAAAGCATGTCGCTTGAACGGCGGCGGCTGATGCTTGCCTATGGCGCGACCTTCGACCTGACGCCGCGCGAAAAGGGCATGAAGGGCGCGATCGAGCGCGCGATCGAGCTGGTCGAGCGCACGCCCGGCGCGTGGATGCCGCAGCAGTTCGAAAATCCAGCCAATATCGACGTGCATGTGCGCACGACCTCGGCCGAAATCCTTGCCGATTTCGCCGACCAGCCGGTCGATGTGCTGATCACCGGCGTCGGCACGGGCGGGCACATCACCGGCTGCGCGGAGGAGCTGAAGCGCCATTGGCCGGCGCTCAAGGTCTATGCGGTCGAACCGACGCTGTCGCCAGTGATTTCGGGCGGCCAGCCGGCCCCGCACCCGATCCAGGGCATCGGCGCGGGCTTCATCCCCGCCAATCTCCACACCCAGGCGATTGACGGCGTGATCCAGGTCGATCCCGCCGACGCCAAGGAGATGGCGCGGCGCGCGGCGCGCGAGGAAGGGATGCTGGTCGGCATCAGCTCAGGCGCGACGCTGGCGGCCATCGCCCAGAAACTGCCCGAACTCGCGCCGGGCGCGCGCGTTCTGGGTTTCAACTATGACACCGGCGAGCGCTATCTGTCCGTGCCCGATTTCCTGCCCGAGGCGTAAGCGAGGGGTTCGGGGTTCCGGTTATTTGTGGTGCGCCTCACGGCGCACGGGCGGCACCGGCCCGCTCGGAGTTTTCTGTGCTGCGCCTGACGGCGCAGGGGCGGCACCGGCCCGCTCCCCCACCCGGCCTCCCATATGATACTGCCGTTGGGAGGCCGGGTGGGGAGCGGGCCGGTGCCGTTCTTCCCAGCTCACGACTCCCGGTGCCGTTCTTCCCGGCCAACGACACCCGGTGCCGTGCTTCCCAACCAGCGAACACCCCGGTCCTGACAGACAGGCCCGGCCATGCTATGGGCGCGCTCCCCTGGGTGTGAGGGTGGCATGAAGATCGCGCATCATCTGCCGGGCCGGCATGATCTGCTGGCTGCGGCGACCGTGTTGCTGGCGCTGGGCGCCGCGACGCTGGCAAGCCAGCAGGCCGGTGGGTCGCCGGCGCACGTCCGCGCCCCTGTCGCGCAGGCCGCGGCCCGGATGCCGGCCATGCCGCCCGCGCCGCCCGTCGAACCGCTCGCCTATCGCGAACTCAGCCGCGCCGACGCGGTGGCCGCCAATGCGCGCGTGCCCTTTTCAACCGCGCCCAACCCGGCGGCGCGCCCCTTCCGGCTGAAGGCCGAGCCGGACATGCTGGCACGGTCGATCGACTGTCTGGCGGCGGCGGCCTATTACGAGGCCTCGGCCGAGGGCGATGACGCCATGCGCGCCGTCGCGCAGGTGGTGATCAACCGGCTGCGCCATCCGGCCTTTCCCAAGACGGTGTGCGGCGTCGTGTTCCAGGGTTCCGAACGCACGACCGGCTGCCAGTTCACCTTCACCTGCGACGGCGCGCTCGCCCGCCGTCCTGCGCCTGCAATCTGGGCGCGGGCGCGCGAGATCGCGGCGGCGGCACTTGATGGCCGCGTCCACCGGCCGGTCGGCCATGCGACCCATTACCACACCAACTGGGTGGTCCCCTATTGGAGCGCCTCGCTCGACAAGGTGACGGCGGTCGGCACACATCTGTTCTTCCGCTGGAGCGGCTGGTGGGGCACGCCGGGCGCGTTTCGCGGCGGCCATGCCGGGGGCGAGCCGGTCATCCCGCTGATCGCCGCCATTTCGCCCGCCCATCAGGGCATGAGCGATGCCGCGCTGGCCGAAGCCGCCGGCCCGCCGCTCGAGCTGAACCGGCGCGGGGCGCGCACGCTCGACATCGTGTCGCCGGGCGGCGATGCCTTTGTCGTCATCCTCGACCGGGGCGTGTCCCCGGCCAGCCTGCCGGCACTTGCCCTGTCGGCCTGCGGCCAGCGCGATTTCTGCAAATTCATGGCGTGGACCGATGCCAGCAAGGCCCCGCGCGCCTTTCCGGTCGAAGGCGCGGCGCAACAGGCGCTGTCCTTTTCCTATCTGCGCAACCGATCGAGCGGCTTTGAAAAAATGCTGTGGAACTGCCGCGAGTTCGCGCGCAGCGACCCCGGCCAGTGCATGAAGACCAGCTGACCGCTTGGCAGCGGGCGGCCGGGGGTTAGCGACTGTCTGTGGCCGCCGATCCTGCCCCGCCTGCCCCTGCCCGCCCCGCCCGTGGTCAATCCGCGCCTGGCGGCGCACGCATCGACCGGCCGATCGTGCTTGTCGGGCTGATGGGCGTCGGCAAATCGACGGTCGGGCGGCGGCTGGCGCAGCGGCTGGGCCTGCCGTTCGTCGATGCCGATGACGAGATTGTCGCCGCCGCCGGCATGCCGATCACCGAAATCTTCGAACGCTATGGCGAGCCTTATTTCCGCGACGGCGAACGCCGGGTGATCGCCCGGCTGATCGACGGCACGCCCAAGGTGATCGCCACCGGCGGCGGCGCGTTCATGAATGCGGCCACCCGCGCGCTGATCCTCGACAAGGCGATTGCCATCTGGCTCGACGCCGATGTCGACACGCTGGTCGCACGGGTGAAGCGGCGCGAGACGCGGCCACTGCTCAAGGGCCGCGATCCGCGCGCGGTGCTGACCGCGCTGGCCGCCGAACGCAACCCGGTCTATGCGCTCGCCCCGATCCGCATCCGCAGCAACGCATCGCCGCACCAGCAGACGGTGCGGGCGATCCTGAAGGCCCTGAACGCATGATCCGCATCCCCGTCGCACTTGGCGACCGCAGCTATGACGTCGCGATCGCGGCGGGCGGGCTGGCGCGCGCCGGTGAACTGCTCGCCCCCTATCTGCGCGGACGGACCATCGTCGTCACCGACAGCGACGTCGCCGCCACCCAGCTGCCACGGCTGGCCTGCCCGAATATCGAGCCGATCATCCTGCCCGCCGGCGAAGCGACCAAAAGCTGGGCGCAGCTCGCCGCGCTGTGCGACCGGCTGCTGGCGCTGGAGGTCGAACGGGGCGAACATATCGTCGCCCTGGGCGGCGGCGTGATCGGCGATCTGGCCGGCTTTGCCGCCGCGATCGTCAAGCGCGGCATGGGCTTTGTGCAGATCCCGACCACGCTGCTCGCCCAGGTCGACAGCTCGGTCGGCGGCAAGACGGCGATCAACACGGGTGCCGGCAAGAATCTGGTCGGCGCGTTTCACCAGCCGGCCTTTGTGCTCATCGATCCGCTGGCGCTCGACACATTGCCGGCGCGCCAGCTGGCGGCAGGCTATGCCGAGGTCGTCAAATATGGGCTGATCGACGATCCGGCGTTTTTCGGCTGGTGCGAGGCGCATGGCGCGGCGCTGATGGCCGGCGACGCGGACGCGCGCATCCATGCGATTGCAACCAGCGTCAGCGCCAAGGCGCGGATCGTCGCCGAAGACGAGCGCGAGACGAGCGGCCGGCGCGCGCTCCTCAATCTGGGGCACACATTCGGCCATGCGCTGGAGGCCGAAACCGGCTTTTCCGACCGGCTGCTGCACGGCGAGGCGGTGGCGGCGGGCATGGCGCTTGCCTTCGCCTTTTCGGCATCGACCGGCCGCTGCCCGGGCGCAGACGCGGCCCGCGTCGCCGCGCATCTGCGCGCCTGCGGCCTGCCGTTCGACCTTGCCTCGGCCGGGATCGACGCGGCGGGGGCGACGCTCGCCGCGCATATGGCGCATGACAAGAAAAAGGCCGGCGGGCGCGTGCCCTTCATCCTCGCGCGCGGGGTGGGCGCGGCCTATGTCGACAGCGATGTGACGCTGGCCGACATCGCGGCATTTCTGGACGCCGGGCGCGGCTGATCCCGCCGCACAGCTTCAGCGCACCCGCCAGGCGACCAGGATCCAGCCGAGGATCATCATCCCGCCGCCAATCGGCGTCACTGCCCCCAGCCAGCGCGGCGCGCCCAGCGCCATGGCATAGAGCGTGCCGGCAAACACCGTCGCGCCGATGAACAGCGCCCACACCGGCACCCCGCGCGCACCCGCCGTGCGGGCAAGCAGGATGACGGCCAGCGCATGGGCCAGCTGATAGGCCGATCCGGTGCGCAGCCATTCGGCGGCCTTGCCCGCCGCGCCATGCGCGCCGAACGCCCCGGCGGCGATGGCAACCGCCGCCGACAGCGCAGCCAGCCGCACCGCCAGCCCCCCGGATCCCGTCGCACCGCGCCCTGCCATTCAGCCTCTCACCCGCTTTCCGCCGGGATCGGCGCGGCGGCGGTGGCGACCGCATCCGATCCGTCCATGCGGATCATCATGTCGTCGGCGGCGTGAATGTCGCCGGTGCGCGCCTGTTCGGCCAGCCGCCGGCCATCGACATCGCGGTAATGCCGCTCGGCCCGGTCGATCTCGTCGGCATCGATTTCAAGCGCCGCCATCGCCCCGCGCGCCATGGCGATCGCCGATTCATAAACCTCGCGCACCGCGCCGGCGATCGGCGCATCGTGCAGCCGCATCATCTGCCGCCGGTCGAACGCGCGGACAAAGATCTGCGCGCGCGGAAAAGCATGGGCGATGACCTGCATCTGCGCGGCGTCGAGCTGGCCGCCATCGACGCAGAACAGGATCAGCTGCGCATCGGCCGCCCCTGCCAGGCGCAGCAGATCCAGCCGGGTGCCGTCGCCGAAATAGACCTTCACGCCAAAGGCGATGCTGGTGTCGATCTGGCTGGCCTTGCGGTCGATCATCGTCACCGACAGGCCCTGGGCGGCGAGCATCTGCCCGACCGTCTGGCCGAACCGGCCCCAACCGACAACGATGGCGCGCGCGCCGTCCGCCTGCGGCCCGGCCAGATCGGTGCGGTCGGCGGGCGCCTCGCGGAACCGCCGGCCGAGCATCATCAGAAACGGTGTCGAGGCCATGGACAGGGTGACGACGGCGCTGAACAGGCTGGCGGCCTCGGGCGCGATCAGCAGCGCCGCCTGCGCCTGGGCAAACAGCACGAACCCGAACTCGCCCCCCTGGCTCAACAGCAGGCCCATGCCGAGCGCCTGCCGCCACGCCATGCCGAACCCGCGCGCGAGCAGGCCGATCACCGCCGTCTTGATGGCGATCAGCCCGGTCGCGATCGTCAGCACCAGAAGCGGCCGCGCCATGATCGCCCCCAGATCAAGCAGCATCCCCACCGCGATGAAGAACAGGCCGAGCAGGATCGAGCGGAACGGATCGACATCGGCCTCCAGCTCGTGGCGATAGGGCGAATCGGCGAGCATCACCCCGGCGATGAACGCGCCCAGCGCCGCCGACAGGCCGAGCGCCTGCATCGCCGCCGCGCTGCCGAGCACGGCGAACAGCCCGGCGGCGACGAACAGCTCGCGTTCCCCCAGCCCGCCGATCAGCCGGAACAGCGGGTTGAGGACATAGCGCCCGGCGAGCACCAGCGCGGCGATCGCGCCCAGCGTCGACAGGCCGAGCAGCCAGCCCGGCGGCGCATCGGCGGGGACCGGCGCGCGCGACAATGCGGCGACGATGGTGATCAGCGGGACGATCGACAGATCCTGGAACAGCAGCACCGAAAAGGCGCGTTCGCCAAAGGGCGTGCGCAGCCGCCCGGCCGATTCGAGCATCGGCAGCACCTGGGCGGTCGAGGACAGGGCCAGCGGCAGGCCGATGGCGATGGCAGCGGCGGCGCTCAGCCCGGTCGCCAGATAGACGAACAGCGCCAGCGCGATCCCGCACAGCACCACCTGCGCCAGACCAAAGCCGAAAATGTCGCGCCGCAGCCGCCACAACCGCTCGGGCGACAGTTCCAGCCCGACAAGGAACAGCAGCAGCGCGATGCCCAGTTCGGCGATGCCGAGCTTTTCCTGCGCGTC
Organism: Sphingomonas changnyeongensis; assembly: GCF_009913435.1. Taxonomy (NCBI): domain Bacteria; kingdom Pseudomonadati; phylum Pseudomonadota; class Alphaproteobacteria; order Sphingomonadales; family Sphingomonadaceae; genus Sphingomonas; species Sphingomonas changnyeongensis. The sequence goes on from NZ_CP047895.1 coordinate 2,552,290, forward strand.
GCCGACCAGCCCCAGCCCCTGCGGCCCGATCAGCGCGCCCGCGACCAGATAGCCGAGCACCGCCCCCAGCCCGAGCCGCCGGAAGACGAGCACCAGCACCAGCGCCGCGCCCAGCATGACGACACCGTCGCGCAGCAGCCCTGCGGGTCCATGGCCTTCCATCAACGCTGCCTTTCGGTGAGAGCTGCATCAGCCGCCGCCGCCGCCGCCTCGAACGGCAGCCGGATCGCGCCGTGCCGGCCGGCATGCGGCCGCGCGCGGGCGAGCAGCATGAGATCGGGCCAGTCGCCGGGTTCATCGGCCGTGCCCGCCAGCCATGCGGCCAGCGCATCGCGCGCCGCCGCCAGTTCGCCCGGCGTCCGCCCGATCGCCGCCCGCGCCATCAGACAGGCCGATGCCTGGCCGAGCGCACAGGCGGACAGGTCGATGCCCAGCGCCGCCACCCGGCCATCGGCGTCCAGATCAAGGTCAAGGGCGATGGCGCTGCCGCACGGCACCGCACGGCGCGCGACGGTGGCCATCGGCGCGGCCAGCCGGCCCAGATGGGGAATGGACGCCGCCAGCCTCAATATCTCGGTCGTGTAGAGCGGCGCGGTCATCGCCCCAGACTTAGGCGATAGCGGCGGGTGTTTCACCCCCCGATCGCCGGGCGGCGGCGATTGTCAGCGACGCAAAGTCCCGGCCCGGCCATCGGGGCCGTCGGCTGCGGCATCATCGGTTCCGCCCCCACCGGCACCCGCGCCGTCGCGCTGGCGGTGCAGATAATCGACCATCGCCCGGCTGGTGGCGTTGAGCAGCGGATAGGTGCGCGCGTCACGCAGCCAGGCCGGGCGCTGGCGCGGACCGCCTTCGAACAGATCGACCGCAAAGGCGAGGACGAGGAACATCAGGCTGGCGGCGAGCAGCGCCTTTAAAAATCCAAAGCCGAAGCCGAGCGCGCGGTCGAACGGGCCGAGCAGCGACTGGCGGGTGCGCGCGCCGAGCGACCGGGCGAGCAGCCGGCCAAGCATGAAGGTGCCGGCAAACAGCAGCAGGAACGCCCCCGCCGCCGCACCGGTGCGCGTGCCGATCATCGGCGTGAGCAGATCGGCGGTCGCGCCGTGCCCGACGCGGACGGCGATCACCGCCATCACCCAGGCGATCAGCGACAGGCTTTCCTGCACAAAGCCGCGCAGGCCGCCCATCACCGCGCCGGTGCCGAACATGAACAGGACGATGACGTCGAACGCGGCCATGGCCTGCGGCTAACCCCGGCCGAGCAGATGGTCAACGAGGCCGCCCAGCCGCCCGAACCGGGTCAGGCCGATGCCGTCCGCCCCGGCAACGCCGCCGGGAACCAGCGCCTGTTCAAAGCCGAGCTTCGCCGCCTCGCGCAGGCGCAGCGCCGCGTGGGCGACCGGCCGGACCTCGCCCGACAGCGCGATCTCGCCAAAGGCCACCGCCTCGGCGGGCAATGGCCGGTCGGTGAGTGCCGACACCAAAGCCGCCGCGACCGCCAGATCGGCCGCCGGATCGGTGATGCGGTAGCCGCCGGCGATGTTCAGATAGACCTCGGCGGTCGAAAAGCTGAGGCCGCAGCGCGCCTCGAGCACGGCCAGGATCATCGCCAGCCGCCCGCCGTCCCAGCCGACGACCGCGCGGCGCGGCGTCGCCCCGCTCTGCAGCCGCACGGTCAGCGCCTGGATCTCGACCAGCACCGGCCGCGTGCCTTCAAGCGCCGGAAAGACGACCGCACCGCTCACGCTGCGGTCGCGGTGGGTGAGGAACAGCGACGATGGGTTGGCGACCTGTTCCAGCCCCTCCTGCCCCATGGCGAACACGCCGATCTCGTCGGTGCCGCCGAACCGGTTCTTGATCGCGCGCAGGATGCGATACTGGTGGCTGCGCTCCCCCTCGAAGCTCAGCACCGTGTCGACCATATGTTCAAGCACGCGCGGCCCGGCGATCGATCCGTCCTTGGTGACATGGCCGACCATGACGAGCGCGGTGCCGCGTTCCTTGGCGAAACGGATCAGCTCGCCCGCCGCCGCGCGCACCTGGCTGACCGTGCCGGGCGCGCCCTCGATCAGGTCGGAATGCATGGTCTGGATCGAATCGATGACCAGCAGGTCGGGCGGGGTGTCGCCGCCCAGCGTCGTCAGAATGTCGCGCACCGAGGTGGCGGCGGCGAGCCTGACCGGGGCCGCACCCAGCCCGAGCCGGCGGGCGCGCAGCCGCACCTGATCGGCCGCTTCCTCGCCCGAGACATAGGCGACCGACCGTCCGGCCCCGGCCAGCAGCGCCGTCGCCTGCAGCAGCAGGGTCGATTTGCCGATCCCCGGATCGCCGCCGATCAGCGTCGCCGATCCGGCGACGAAGCCGCCGCCCAGCGCCCGGTCCAGCTCGGCAATCCCGGTCGCCATGCGCGGCGGCAGCGGAATATCGGCGTCGAGCCCGACCAGCTCGATCCGCCGCCCGCCCGACTGGAGGTTGTGGCGCGCCTGAAACGGGCTGGCGGGCACGGCCCCCTGATCCTCGACCAATGTGTTCCATTCACCACAGTCCGCGCACTGCCCCGCCCATTTGGGCGAGACCGCGCCACAGGCCTGGCAGACATAGCGTTTCTGGGGCTTCGGCATGGCCCCGGTCTAAGCCGCCGCGCGGCCGGGGCAAAGCCATTTGCCTTTCACCGCCCGCACCGGCAGGGTCGGCGCGCAATGGTTCTGCCCGCCCCGACCCCGCCCGTAACCATCCGCGTCGCCAGCTATAATATGCGCAAGGCCATCGGCACCGACCGCCGGCGCCGGCCGGAACGGGTGATCGACGTGCTCAATGAAATCGGGGCGGACATCGTGGCGCTGCAGGAGGCGGATCGCCGCTTCGGCCGCCGCGAAAGCGCGCTGCCCGCACCGCTGCTTGCCGATCACAGCCGCTACCGCGCGGTCGGCTTTCCGCTGCGCAATGGCGGCATGGGCTGGCACGGCAATGCGCTGCTCGTCAGCGACGCGGTCGAGGTGATCGACAGCGATGTGCTCCACATCCCCTCGCTCGAACCGCGCGGCGCGGTGATCGCCGAACTGCGGATCGGGGCGGTCGAACTGCGCGTCGTCGGCATGCATCTCGACCTGTCGGGCCTGTGGCGGCGGCGGCAGGCGCATGCGATCCTCGCCCGGCTGGCCGATGCGCCGCCAATGCCGACGGTGGCGATGGGCGATCTCAACGAATGGACGCGCGACCGGGGCTGCCTGCGCGATTTCGGCCAGTCCTTCGCCTTTGCGCCGTGCGGGCGCAGCTTCCACGCCAGCCGCCCGGTCGCAGCACTCGACCGGATCATGTACGGGCCGGAGCTCGATCTGGTCGATTGCGGCGTCCACAGCACCCCGCATGCGCGCCGCGCGTCGGATCATCTGCCGATCTGGGCCGAACTGACGCCCGCCACCCCCGGCGGCGCAAAGGAGGGCTGAGGATGCGCGAAAAGGAGCTTCGCCTCGCGCTGGTCTGCTATGGTGGCGTCAGCCTTGCCGTCTACATGCACGGCATCACCAAGGAAATCTGGCACCTCGCCCGCGCCAGCCGCGCCTATTGCGACAGCCGCTATTTAACCGGCGCGCCCGAAATCTACCGCCAGCTGCTCGACCGGATCGAAACCCATGCCGGGATCAGGCTGACCGTCTTTGCCGACATCATCGCCGGGGCGAGCGCGGGGGGCATTAACGGCGTGTTCCTGGCGCGGGCGCTGTGTTCCGGCCAGTCGCTTGATCCCTTGACCGATCTGTGGCTGGAAGCCGCCGATGTCGAACGGCTGATCGATCCCGATGCGCGGGCCGGGCGCTTCTCCAAGCTCTGGGCGCTGCCGCTGGCGATGATGGCCGACCGCAGCGGCGCGGCCATGGCAAGCGTCGATCCCGCGACCCGGGCCGAGGTCAGGCGCAAGCTCGGCTCGTTCGTGCGCGCGCGCTGGTTCGAACCGCCCTTTGGCGGCGAGGTGTTCACCGGCCTGCTGCTCGACGCGTTCGACGCGATGGAGGCGGCGCCCGCCGGCCCGCCGCTGATGCCCGACGGCCAGCCGCTCGACCTGTTCGTCACCGTCACCGATTTTCGCGGCCATCCCCAGCGGCTGCGGGTCAACAGCCCGGCCGAGGTGGTGGAGACCGAACACCGGCTGACCTTCGCCTTTTCCGACCGCGCCGACACAGGGCTGGGCGCAAGCGCCGAACTGGCCTTTGCCGCGCGCGCCACGGCCAGTTTTCCGGGTGCCTTTCCCCCGTTCACCGTCGGCGAGATGGACCGGGTGCTCGCCGCGCGCGGGCGGCAATGGCCGGCGCGCGACGCGTTTCTGCACCGGATGCTGCCGCGCCATCACCAGGCCGGCATGGCCGAGACGGCGGTGATGATCGACGGATCGGTGCTGTCCAACGCCCCGTTCCAGCCGGCGATCCAGGCGCTCAAGAACCGGCCCGCGCGGCGTGAGATCGACCGGCGCTTCGTCTATATTGACCCCAAGCCCGGCATCCGCAGCGTCCGGCTGGGGACGACGGCGGCCGAACAGCCGGGCTTTTTCTCGACCATCCTCGGCGCGCTGGCGGAAATCCCGCGCGAACAGCCGATCCGCGACAATCTGCAGGCGCTCGACCGCCGGTCGCAGCGCATCCAGCGGACGCGCCGGGTGATCGAATCGCTCGAATCCGAGGTGGAGGAGGCGATCGAGACGCTGTTCGGGCGCACCTTCTTCCTCGACAGCCCGACACCGGCGCGCATCGCCGCCTGGCGCGCCCGCGCGCAGGAAGCCGCGGCGCGCCAGGCCGGCCATGCCTATGCCGCCTACGGCCATGCCAAGCTGGCGGCGATCATCGACGAACTGGCCCGGCTCGCCCACACGCTCGCGCCCGATGCGGTCACCGCCGAACAGGCGCATGACGCGCTGTGGCGCGCCGCCCATGGCCGGGGGCTGGACCGGATCGGCGCGCGCGGCGGCGGGGCGACGCCGGCGGCGATCGCGCTGTTCCGCGCCCATGATCTGGGGTTCCGCATCCGCCGGCTGCGCTTCGTGCTGCGCCGGCTGGCGGTGATGCAGGACGAGGATCGCTGCGCCCCGCGCGAGGCCGAGGCGATGGAGGCCGCGCTCTATGCGACGCTCGCCCCCTATCTCGACCGCGAAATGACCGGCTTTTACGGGCCGAGCCATGCCGCGCGCGCGGCGGCGGTGATGGCGGAGCCGGACGCGTTCCTGACCGCGATCGAGGCGGCGCGCGACCTGAAACGGGTCGATGACGACGCCGATGCGGCGATGTCGGACGCGCTCGCCGCCTTTCCGCGCGCCGAGCGGCGGCATCTGCTGTTCGCCTATCTGGGCTTTGCCTTTTACGACATCGCGACGCTGGCGCTCAATGACGGCGACTGGGGGGGCGAGTTCGACCCGATCAAGGTCGACCGCATTTCGCCCGACGATGCGGTGGCGATCCGCGCCGGCGGCGCGCAGGCGACGCTGAAAGGCGTGCGGTTCAACAGCTTCGGCGCGTTCTTCAGCCGGAGCTACCGCGAGAATGACTATCTGTGGGGCGGCTGCACGGCGCGGACCGGCTGATCGACATCCTGCTGTCGACCCTGCCGGCGCAGCGCGCGCTGCCGCCGGGGATGGCGGCGACGCTCAAGCGGCAGATCTTCCACGCGATTCTGGACGAGGAAGCGCCGCGCCTGACGGCGGTGCCCGATCTGATCGCCGCATTGCGCGCCGAGATCGGCTGACCCTTACCCCGACCGACCCTGACCCCGGCTGACCTCCACGCCGGGGGTGGCGCTTTGGCGGCGCGCGCTCTAGGGTCGGGGGCATGTCGTTCCTCAAGACCCTGTTCTGGATCGTGCTGGCCGTCACGGTCGCGCTGTTCAGCTTTGCCAACTGGACCATCGTGCCCGTGCGGCTGTGGGACGGGCTGGTGATGGACATCAAGCTGCCCGTGCTGCTCGGCTTTTCCTTCCTGCTCGGGCTGCTGCCGCCGCTCATCCTGTGGCAGGCGACGCGCTGGCGGCTGCGCCGTCAGACGATGATCCATGCCGGTCAGGCGGCGGTCGCCGCCGCACAGGCGGCCCCGGCGCCCGCGCCGGTTGGGGATGCCAGCCCGGTATCGGCCGGCGCGTCGGTGGGCGCGTCCGTCGGGGTCGCCCCGGTCGCGATCGCGCCCGTGCCGCCGGGGGCGCATGACCAGCCCCGTCTATGTGGCGCTCGACACGCCCGATCTCACCCATGCCCATGCGCTTGCCCAGGCGGTGCGCCACCATGTCGGCGGGATCAAGCTGGGGCTGGAGTTTTTCTGCGCCAACGGCCCCGCCGGGGTGCGCGACATGGGCGATCTCGGCCTACCGGTGTTCCTTGATCTGAAGCTGCACGACATTCCCAACACCGTCGCCAAGGCGGTGCAGTCGCTCAGCCCGCTCGCGCCGCATGTGCTGACCGTTCATGCCGCCGGCGGGCGGGCGATGATGGAAGATGCCAAGGCCGCCGCTCCCACCGGCACCAAGGTGGTGGCGGTGAGCGTGCTCACCAGCCTCGACGCCACCGATCTGGCCGATACCGGCATCGCCGGCGATCCGCATGGCCAGGTCGAACGGCTGACCGCGCTGGCGCGTGAGGCGGGGCTGGACGGGGTCGTCTGTTCGGGGCCGAGGTGCGCGCGGCGCGCGCGCTGTGGCCCGGCGGCTTTTTCGTCGTGCCGGGCGTGCGCCCGGCCGGGACCGAGGCGAAAGGCGACCAGAAACGCGTCGTCACGCCGCGTCAGGCGCTCGACAATGGCGCGTCGATCCTGGTCGTCGGCCGGCCGATCACCGGGGCGGAAGACCCCGATCTCGCCGCCCGCGCCATCGCCGCCACGCTCTAGGGCCGCCATGCGCGTCACCGCCAAGATCTGCGGGCTGTCGACGCCCGAAACCCTTGATGCCGCAATCGGCGGCGGGGCGAGCCATGTCGGCTTCGTCTTTTACCCGCCAAGCCCGCGTCATCTGGCGTTCGGCGCGGCCGCAGCACTGTCGGCCCGCAGCGCCGGGCGCGCAGGCCGTGTCGGCGTGTTCGTCGATCCCGACGATGCGCTGGTCGCCGCCGCCATCGACGCCGCGCAGCTCGACATCGTGCAACTGCACAAGACGACGCCCGCCCGCGCCGCCGCGCTCGTCGCCCGGTTCGGTCGCCCGGTCTGGGCAGCGATCGCGATCCGCACCCGCGCCGATCTGGCCGGGGCGCGCGACTGGCAGGGGCTCGCCGAACGGCTGGTCTATGATGCCAAGACGCCCGAAGGCACGCTGCCCGGCGGCATGGGGATGCGGTTCGACTGGGCGCTGCTCGACGGCTTTGCCCATCCCTGCCCCTGGGCGCTGTCCGGGGGCTTGATGCCGACAATGTCGCCGACGCCGCCGGGCGCACCGGCGCGCGCATGGTCGATATTTCCTCGGGCGTGGAAAGCGCGCCGGGGATCAAGGATGTGGACAAGATCGCCCGCTTCCTCCAAGCGGTCGCCCAGCTATGACACGGACAAACTCGCTCCAAAGCCAGCCCGATGCGCGCGGCCATTTCGGCCAGTTCGGCGGACGCTATGTCGCCGAGACGCTGATGCCGCTGATCCTCGACCTTGAACGCGCCTATCGCGCGGCCAAGGACGATCCCGCCTTTGCCGCGGAGTTTGACGATCTGCTGGCCAACTATGTCGGCCGCCCGAGCCCGCTTTATTATGCCGAACGGCTGACCGAGGCGCTGCGCGCCGATGCGCCGGAGGGCATGGGCGCGCGGATCTTCTTCAAGCGCGACGAGCTCAATCACACCGGCGCGCACAAGATCAACAACTGCATCGGCCAGATCCTGCTCGCCCGGCGGATGGGCAAGACGCGGATCATCGCCGAAACCGGGGCCGGCCAGCACGGCGTGGCGACCGCGACGGTCGCCGCGCGCTTCGGCCTGCCCTGCACCATCTATATGGGCGCCCGCGATGTCGAGCGGCAGTCGCCCAACGTGTTCCGCATGAAGCTGCTGGGGGCCGAAGTCCGCCCGGTCGAAAGCGGCGCGCGGACGCTGAAAGATGCGATGAACGAGGCGCTGCGCGACTGGGTCGCCAATGTCGAGGACACGTTCTACATCATCGGCACCGCCGCGGGCCCGCATCCCTATCCGGAGCTGGTGCGCGATTTCCAGTCGGTGATCGGCCGCGAGGCGCGCGCCCAGATGCTGGAGCGCGAGGGGCGGCTGCCCGACCTGCTGGTTGCCGCGATCGGCGGCGGATCGAACGCCATCGGCCTGTTCCACCCGTTTCTCGACGATCCCGATGTGAAGATGCTGGGCGTGGAAGCCGCCGGCAAGGGCCTTGGGACCGACGCCCATGCCGCAAGCCTGGCTGGCGGGCGGCCGGGGGTGCTGCACGGCAACAAGACCTTCCTGCTGCAGGACGAGGACGGCCAGATCGCCGAGGCGCATTCGATTTCGGCCGGGCTCGACTATCCGGGCATCGGGCCGGAGCATAGCTGGCTGCACGAGATCGGCCGCGTGACCTATGACAGCGCGACCGACGACGAGGCCCTGGACGCGTTCCAGCTCGTCTGCCGCACCGAAGGCATCATCCCCGCGCTCGAGCCGAGCCATGCGATCGCCGCCGTCGCGCGGGTCGCGCCGACGATGCGGCGGGACCAGATCATCATCGCCAATATGTGCGGGCGCGGCGACAAGGATATTTTCACCGTCGCCGAAGCGCTGGGGGCGCGGCTGTGACCGACCGGCTGGCCACTGCCTTTGCCCGTGCGCGCGCGGAAGGGCGCGCGGCGCTCGTCACCTTCGTGACCGGCGGCGATCCCGATCCGGCGACGACCCCGGCGATCCTCGACGCGCTGGTCGAAGGCGGCGCGGACGTGATCGAACTGGGCATGCCGTTCACCGATCCGATGGCCGACGGCCCGGCGATCCAGAAGGCCAATCTGCGCTCGCTGGGGGCCGGCACGCGCACCGCCGATCTGCTGGCGATCGCAAAAGGGTTCCGCGCCCGCCATCCGCAGGTGCCGCTGGTGCTGATGGGCTATGCCAATCCGATGCTGGCGCGCGGGGCGGACTGGTTTGCCGATGCCGCCGCCTCGGCCGGGGTCGATGGCGTGATCTGCGTCGATACCCCGCCGGAAGAAGATGACGCGATCGGCCCGGCGCTGCGCACGCGCGGCATCCATCCGGTCAGGCTGGCAACGCCGACCACCGATGCCGCGCGCCTGCCCGCCGTGCTCGGCGGCGCGTCGGGCTTTGTCTATTATGTCTCGGTCGCCGGCATCACCGGGCTGCAACAGGCAGCCCCCGATGCCGTCGCATCGGCGGTCGCGCGGCTGAAGGCGGCGACCGATCTGCCGATCGCCGTCGGCTTTGGCGTCCGCACGCCCGAACAGGCAGCCGCCATCGGCCGCACGGCGGACGGCGTCGTCATCGGGTCCGCGATCGTCGAGCTGGTCGAGGCGCATGGCGCCGCCGCCCCGGCCGCGATCCGGTCTTTCGTGTCGGCCCTGGCGCATGCGCTGGCCGGCGCGCGTCAGGAGGAAAATGCATGAGCTGGCTGAGCCGCGTCCGCAACGCGCTGCCTTTCGTCGCCAAGCGCGATACGCCCGACAATCTCTGGCACAAATGCCCGAGCTGCGGGCAGATGATCTTCACCGCCGAATATGAGGAAAATCTGTCGGTCTGCCCGAAATGCGACCATCATGGCCGCATCGGCGGGCGGGCGCGGTTCCGGCAGATTTTCGACGATGGCAGCTTCACCCTGCTGCCCCAGCCGCGCGTGGCCGAAGACCCGCTGCGCTTCCGCGATTCCAAACGCTATGCGGACCGGATCAAGGGCGCGCGCGCCGCAACCGGCGAGGCCGATGCGCTGCTCAACGCCCGCGGCACCATCGGCGGCCGCCCGGCAATCGTCGGCGTGCAGGATTTCGCGTTCATGGGCGGATCGATGGGCCTGGGCGTGGGCGAGGCGATCATCGCCGGCATCCGCGCGGCGGTGACCGAGCGGCGGCCCTATATCATCTTCACCGCCGCCGGCGGCGCGCGCATGCAGGAAGGCATTTTGTCGCTGATGCAGATGCCGCGCACCACCGCCGCGATCGCCGAGCTGAAGGAAGCGGGCCTGCCCTATATCGTCGTGCTCACCGACCCGACGACGGGCGGCGTCACCGCATCCTATGCAATGCTGGGCGATGTCCAGATCGCCGAGCCGGGGGCGCTGATCGGCTTTGCCGGACAGCGGGTGATCGAACAGACGATCCGCGAAAAACTGCCCGAGGGCTTTCAGCGCGCCGAATATCTGCTCGACCATGGCATGCTCGACATGGTGGTGCCGCGTGCCCAGCTGCGCGACACGATCGGCCGGCTGCTCGCCTATCTGGCGCCGCCCGTCGCGGCCTGACCGGTCCCGGCGATGGATTTTGCCCGCTCCGCCGATCCGGCGGTCCAGCGCCAGCTCGACCGGCTGGCGGCGTTGTCGCCGGGCCGCGACATATTGGGGCTGGAGCGCATCTCCGCCCTGCTCGCCCGGCTCGGCCATCCCGAACGCCGGCTGCCGCCGGTGTTCCATGTCGCGGGCACCAATGGCAAGGGATCGACCTGCGCGGTGCTGCGCGCGGCGGCCGAGGCGGCGGGTCTTGTCGCCCATGTCTATACCAGCCCGCATCTGGTGCGCTTCAACGAACGCATCCGCCTGGCCGGCACGCTGATCGACGATCCGCTGCTCGCGGCGCTGCTCGCCGAGGCGCTCGATGCCGCCGGCGATATCGGCCCCAGCTTCTTCGAGGTGACGACCGCGGCGGCGTTCCTCGCCTTTGCGCGCACCCCCGCTGACCTCGCGATCATCGAAGTCGGCATGGGCGGGCGGCTCGATGCCACCAATGCGATTCCAGGGGCGGCGATCTGCGGCATCGCCGCATTGGGCCTCGACCATCAGGCGTTTCTGGGCACGACGCTCGGCGCGATTGCCGGGGAAAAGGCCGGCATCGCCCGCGCCGGCACCGGCATCGTCACCCTCGCCTATCCGGACGAAGCGGAGGCGAGCATCGACGCGATGGTCGCGGCGCGCGGCGCGCGGCGCATCCGCCGGGGCCGCGACTGGGATGTGACGATCAGCGGCGACCGCCTCGCCTATCGCGACGCGGCGGGCACGCTCGATCTCCCGCTGTCGGCGCTTGCCGGGCCGCATCAGGCCGAAAATGCCGGGCTTGCGGTCGCCATGCTGCGCCATCAGCGCGCGGTTGCCGTGCCGGACGATGCGCTGGCGCGCGGGCTGGAGGCGGTGCGCTGGCCGGCGCGGCTGCAGCGGCTTGGCCATGGTCCGGTCGCCCGGGTCGAAACCTGGCTCGATGGCGGGCACAATCCGTCCGCCGCCTCCGCCATCGCCGCGCATTTTGCCGGGCATCCGCCGCTCGACGTGGTGATCGGCATGCTCGCCAACAAGGATGCCGAAACCTTCCTCGGCCTGATCCGGCCGGTCGCGCGGCGGGTGATCGCGGTGCCGGTCGAGGGGCATGACCATCATGCCCCGGCCGATCTGGCGGCGATGGCGCGGGCGATGGGGCTGGACGGCGCGACCGCGCCCGATCTTCCCGCCGCGACCGCCGGTCTTGCCGGACCGGTGCTGATCACCGGATCGCTCTATCTGGCCGGGGTCGCGCTCGACCTGAACGGCGAACCGCCGCGCTGAGGCGCGGGGCAGACGCGCCCTCCCCCGGCTCAGCCCTCCGGACGGGCGGCCTGCCCGGCGCTGCCCATCGCCGCGTCGATCAGCCCGGCGCGCATCATCGCCCAGAACAGCAGGATGCCGGGCAGCGCGAGCAGCGTCGTCAGCAGATAGAAATCGACATAGCCGAGCGCCTTGATCATCGCCCCCGCCGTGGTGCCGGTCACCAGCCTGCCGACGATGCTGGCGGCGGCGGAAATCAGCGCATATTGGCTGGCGGTGAAGCGCAGATCGGTGAGCGCGGCGAAATAGGCGACGACGGTCACGCCGCCAATGCCGCTCGCCAGATTTTCAAACCCGATCGCGGCGGCCATCCCCCAGTTGGAATGACCGGCGAGCGCCAGCAGCGCAAAGCCGAAGTTCGACACCGCCATCAGCACCAGGCTGATCATCACCGACCGTTTCAGCCCCAGCCGCGCGAACAGCACCCCGCCCAGAAAAATGCCGACCAGATAGGCGATGAAGCCGATGCCGACATCATAGGTCGCGATCTCGTCATTGGTGAAGCCGAGATCGTTGAACAGCAGCCGGAAGGTCAGGTTGGCGACGGTGTCGCCGATCTTGTGCACCAGAATGAACAGCAGCACGAGTAAAGCACCGGAACGACGGAAGAATTCCGTCAGCGGTCCGATAATCGCCGCGATGATCTGAGTAAGGCCGCGCTGTTCGGCCGGGGCCGGTGGCGCTGCGGCTCGCCAAAGGCCAGCCCGGCCAGCATCGCCGGCAGCGCAAAGGCCGCGCAGGCGATATAGGCCGGCGTCCAGCCATGGCGGGCGGCGATGTAGAGCGCGAGCGCCCCTGCCCCGGCCGATCCGATCCGCCAGCCATATTGCGACATGCCGGACCCGGTGCCGAGCTGGCGCGGCTCGAGCAGCTCGATCCGGTAGGCGTCGATGACGATGTCGAACGTTGCGCCGGCGAACCCGACAAGGATCGCGGCGACCGCCATCGCCATCAGCCCGGCACCGGGATCGGCAAGGCCGAGATTGACCACGGCGGCCATCACCAGCGCGCCCGCCAGCAACAGCCAGGACACGCGCTGGCCCAGCCGCCCGATCAGCGGCAGGCGCACCCCGTCGACGATCCACGCCCAGAGCGGTTTCAGATTGTAGACCAGAAAGGCAAGCGTGAAGGCGGTGACTTCCTTCTTGTCGATCCCCGCCTGGGCAAGCCGCGTCGTCAGCGTCGCGCCGATCATCGCAAACGGAAAGCCCGAGGAGACGCCGAGCAGAAACGAGGCGATGGGCGCACGTTCGAAATAGGGCGCGACCAGATCGGTCAGCCGCGCGGCGCGCGGCGCACCGCTTTCGTGACTGGCGGTCATCGGCGGCACGCCCGGGCTGAGGAATGCGGGCGAGACGAACGAGAGGCGGAATGACGGTCGCGGATCATCGCGCCTGATTGGCACGGCGGCGCGGATGCGAACACTGTTTTTTATGGGCGAACCGGCGGCTCGGGCGGCGCGCGCGCCCGGCGCCGCAATCAGCCCGGCAGCGCCCCCGAAACCGGCTGGTGGCTGAGCGCATGGCCGCGCATCCAGTCGAGAAAATCCTGTTCGGGCATCGGCCGGGCAATCGCATAGCCCTGGACGAGATCGCAGCCGATCACGCGCAGGATCGCCAGCTGCTCGGCGGTTTCCACCCCTTCGGCCACCACCTCATGCCCCAGGCCATGGACCAGCCCGGTGACCGCCTGGGCGATGGTGCGGGCGGCCGCACAGCGGTCGATATCGGCGGTCAGCGAGCGGTCGATCTTCACCCGGTCGATCGGCAAGTCCTTCAGCCGCGCGAAGTTGGAATAGCCGGTGCCGAAATCGTCGATGGCGATGGTCACGCCCTCGGCGCGCAGCCGTGCGAGCTCGGCCAGCGTCTCGTCGCCGCACTGCATCGCCATGCTTTCGGTGATCTCAAGCTCAAGCAGCGCGGGCGGCGCATCGTGGCGCACCAGCGCATCGCGCAGCCGGGTGAAGAAATCCGGGCGCACGATCTGGCGCGGGCTGACATTGACCGCCAGCCGCCCGATCCCGCCATGCTGCGGCCCCAGCTGCTGGCCGATCCGCTGCCAGTGCGCGAGCCGGCGGGCAAACTCCTCCAGCGCCCAGTCGCCCAGTTCGTGGATGATGCCGCTTTCCTCGGCACGGGGAATGAAGCTGCCCGGCGCGCGCAGCCCGTCGACCGGATGGTGCCAGCGCATCAGCGCCTCGACCGCGGCGATGCGGCCGCTCGCCAGGGCAAGCTGGGGCTGGAACACGAAGGTGAACTCGCCCCGGCCGAGCGCGTCGCGCAGTTCGCGCTCCAGCCGGCTGTTGTCGGCCAGCCGTTCGGCAAGCATCGGGGTGAAGCTCTGCACCTGCCCGCGCCCGCGCTCCTTGGCGTGATACATGGCGGCATCGGCGGCGCGCATCAGTTCGGACAGGGTGCGCCCCTGCGCCGGGCTGATCGCCACGCCGATCGAGGCCCCGATCTCGACCGGCTGGCCGGCCAGATCGAACGGCTCGGTCAGCGCGAACAGCAGCGCGCGGCCGATCTTCTCCGCCTCGTCGCGTTCGCCGACGCCCGGCGCGAACAGGGTGAACTCGTCCCCCGCCAGCCGCCCGATCAACGGCGGCGTGGCAAAGCGCGGCGGCTGCCCCTCCTCAGGCGCCACCACGGCGCGCAGCCGGTTGGCGACCTTGCCGAGCAGCAGGTCGCCCTGCGCATGGCCGAAGGAGTCGTTGACCGCCTTGAACTTGTCGAGATCGATGAAGAACAGCGCGCAGGGCGTCTCGCCCGCCTCGCGCAGCATCCGCCCCGCCTCGCGCCGGAAATGCACGCGATTGGCCAGCCGCGTGACCGGATCGAACATCGCCAGATGATGGACAGTGTCCAGATTGGCGCGCACCTGCGCCATCAGCCCGTCCATCGCGCCGCCAAGATCGGGCAGCACCGCGGTGACGCGCGGCGGCGTCGGCGACACCAGATCGCCCTCGGCCGCCAGCGACAGCCGCTCGATCGCCGCATCCACGGCATCGGCATGGCCCGACACCGCACGCTCGGCCGAGGCCCAGCTCATCGCGCCGCAGATGATCGCGATGATGATCGCCTGGGCAAGGTCGGCGCCCGACGCGCCCATCCCCGCGCCCGCGAACAGGGCGAGGATGAACGCGACCGCACCGACACAGAAGGCGAAGGCGACGGCACGGCTTTTGAGCGTCATCCCCTCCACTGTTCCTGCCCCATCATCGCGCTGCCAGCCCTCCCCATGGTCCCGGGCCGGTCATGACAAAGCCGGGTTAAGATATTCTCGATCCGCGCGGCCGCCGCAGCACGATATAGAGCGCACCGGCACCGCCGTGGCGCGGATGGGCGGTGCGCACCGCGGCAATCGCACCGGCATGGCGCGATGCCGCCAGCCAGTCGCCGACCGCAGCCCGGATCGCCCCGCGCCCCGATCCCGGCGCGCGCGGCCGCCCCGTCACCAGCAGCAGCACCCGCGCCCCGCGCGCAATCGCCTCCGCCAGCCCGGCGTCGAGCACGCGGTAAGCCCCGTCAAGGCTGTGGCCGTGCAGATCGACGGCCAGATCGGGCACCACCAGCCCGCGCGCCAGCTTGCGGTCCCAGCTGCCGTCGAGCGTGTTGGGCGGCGGGGGCGGCGCAGGGCTGACCGTCCGGGGCGGCGCGGCGGCAGGCCGGGCGGCAGCGCCGCGCGGCGCGGCGCGCATCGGGGCCGGCGGTGCGGGTGCAGGCACGGCGGGCGGCGCGACCGCCTGCCCGCCCCCCGGCGTCAACGGCCTGACGGTCGCGACCAGCCGGGTCCAGAGCGCCTGTTCCTCAGCGCTGAGCGGCCGCATCGTCCGCCCGGCCCGGCACTGATCCCGTCGCCGCATCCAGCGCCTGCGCGCGCGCCAGGCTGCCCCGGGGCAGCAGCAGCAGCGCCCGGCCCCGCGCCGACATGCCGCCGGCAATCTCCGCCGCGCGCGGCCCCGCGCCCCAGAAGCTGTCAAACCGGTTCGCGCCCTTGATCGCCCCGCCGGTGTCCTGCGCGATCCACAGGCCGTTCGCCTCCGCCCGGTCGACCGCCAGATGCACGGGCGCACCCAAAGGCACGAAGCGGGGATCGGCGGCCAGCGTCGCCTCGGGCGTGACCGGCAGGCCGAGCGCGCCGAGCGGCCCCGGCCCGGTCAGCTCGCGAAAGAACACATAGGACGGATTTTCGCGCATCAGCGCGATGCCGGCATCGCCATTGGCGGCGATCCAGGCCGAAATGCCCTGCATCGTCGCCTGGCCCGGCCCCAGCAGCCCGCGCTGGCGCAGCAGCGCGCCGATGCCGACATAATCATGGCCGTTCTGCCCGGCATAGCCGATGCGGACGATGCTGCCATCGGGCAGGCGCAGCCGCCCCGAACCCTGCACCTGCAGGAAGAACAGGGCGACCGGATCTGCCGCCCAGCCAATCTCCAGCCCCTTGCCCGCCAGCGCCCCGGCCTCGATCGCCGCGCGGTCGAAATAGGGCACCAGCCGGCCATTTTCGACCCGGCCGCGGATCGTGCGCCCGGCCAGGCTTTTGGCGAATGCGCCCAGATCGGCCTCGATCAGGTCGGGCGGGCGGCGATAAATGGGTGTGCGATAATCCGGGCCGGGCGCGCGCGCGGCGGCGATTTCCGGCTCGTAATAGCCGGTGACGAACGCCCGGCCATCGCCGACGATCACGGTTTCGAAATTGTCAGCGAAAAAGCCGGTTGCGGAGGTGGCGCGTGCGGCCTCGGCACACACGCCGCTCCAGTCGAGGCCCGGAATGCCCGCCATCGCCTGACGCCTGACCAGCGACGGGCAGGACAGGCGAAATGCGGCAAGCGCCCGCTCGGCGCCCGCCGCATCCAGCCCGATTTCTGCAACCGGCGGCCCGGCGCTCAGCCCCGCCGCCCAGGCGCTTGCCGGGGGAGCCTTGGGCGGTGATGGGGACGGAATGACGGTCGGGGCCGGCGCGGCGGCGGGCGGCACCGCAGGGCCGGGCGCGCGGGCGGCGGCACCGGCGCGCGCGGTCCGGCGACGCAGGCGGACAGCGCCAGAGCCGCCGCCAGCAGCGGAGCGACGTTAAGACGCGCGGCGACGTCCAGACGGGCGGCGACCGGCGCGGCGATTGCCGCCGCCCCGGTGCGGGGCATCATGCCGCCTCGTCGGTTTCGACGAGCAGCCAGTTGGGATCGTTGCTGCGCAGCGTGCGGCTGAACGTCCACACATCCTCGGTCGACACCGCGTCGGTCAGCGATCCCGCGATCACCTCGCCCTTGGTGTCGCGCGTCACCGCCGCAATATCGGCGCTGAACGCCACGGTGACGAACGCCTGCCGCCCTTCCAGCCGCGCGGCGGTGATCACCGCGCGCTCGATCGACACCAGCCGGTTGTCGAGCACCTCGCCCGCCTCGGCACGGGCGGCAATCGCCTGTTCAAAGGCCTCACGCACCTCGTCCCCGGTCAGCCAGCCCAGCTCGTCGGTATCGCCGCGCCAGAATGCCTCGAGGATCATCCGATAGGCACCCTTGGCCCCGTCGAGGAAGCGCGCGACATCGAATGCGGAATCGGTCTGCACGATCTGGCGCACGCCGGCGGCGGCACCGGGTGCGATCATGGAATCGGTGGACAGCGCCGGTTCGGCCGGGGCATCGGGCAGCGCCCGCGCAGCCGGGTGGGCGACCACGCGCTCATCGGTCGGTTTCGGCGGCAGCGCCTGTTCATGGCCGCTGCGTTTGCCCAGCACCATGTAGAGCCTGAGCGCCAGAAATGCCGCCACCATGGCAAGAAGGACGATCCCGACCACCAAACCTCCCAAATCACTATGCCCGAACATAGGCATGTCGGCCCGCCGTTTCAAATGGCAGCATCGGCGCACGCCGGACAGCCGCAGGGCCGCTTGCTTGAACTCGCGGGCAGTGCCTGCTACGCGCCCGCGACGTTTGGCGCCAGCGCCAAATCCATTTCACCGACCGGATCCGATGCCGCAAGGCACGCCGACAGACAAAGGCCTCAGAGACGATGACCGAAGAAACCAGCGCCACGCCCGAACAGGATTTCGCCAACGGCGCGGACACCCAGCCCCAGGTCGGCATCATCTCGCAATATGTGAAGGATTTCTCGTTCGAGAATCCGAACGCCCCCAATGTCTATCAGTGGCAGGGCCAGCCGCAGATCGACGTCCAGTTCAACATCGGGTCGAACAAGGTCGCCGACGACGTCTATGAAGTCGTGATCAAGATCGACGTGAAGGCGGTGTCGGCCGACCGCACGGCGTTCCAGGTCGAACTGGCCTATGCCGGGCTGTTCGGCATCCGCAACGTGCCGGAAGAGCAGATCCAGCCCTTCTGCTATGCCGAAGCCCCGCGCCTGATCTTCCCGTTCGCCCGCCGGATCCTGGCCGATGCGGTGCGCGACGGCGGCTTCCCGCCGCTGATGCTCGAGCCGATCGACTTTGCCGGCCTGTATGTGCAGCAAGCCCAGGCCCAGCTCGCCCAGAGCCAGCCGGCCGGCGAGGCCTGATCCGGCAGCGCCCGGCGGGGCCGCGACCATGAATCTGGTCAGGGCGATCGGCACGATCGGCGGCATGACGATGGTCAGCCGCATCGCCGGTTTCGCGCGTGAAATGCTGATGGCGCGGATCATGGGCGCATCGGGGGCCGCCGATGCGTTCCTGGTCGCGTTCCGCCTGCCCAACACCTTTCGCCGCCTGTTCGGCGAAGGGGCGTTTTCGGCCGGGTTCGTGCCGCTGTTTTCCAAGCGGCTGCACGGCGAAGGCGGGATCGAGGATGCCCGCGCTTTTTCAGAAGAGGTGCTGGCGGTCTTCCTGCCCAGCCTGATGCTGTTCACCCTGGTGTTCGAGCTGGCGATGCCGCTGTTCGTCGCGGCCATCGCCTCGGGCTATGTCGGCGCGAAGTTCGACCTGACGGTCACCCTCACCCGCATCACCTTCCCCTATCTGCTGCTGATCAGCCTCGTCTCGCTGTTTTCGGGCGTGCTCAACTCGCTGACCCGCTTTGCGGCCGCCGCGTTCGCGCCGGCGCTGCTCAACGTGGCGATGGTCGGGGCGCTGCTGATCGTGCCCGACGGCGGGATCGCGACCGCCCATGCGCTTGCCTGGGGCGTGGTGGCGGGCGGCGTGCTGCAGATGGCGCTGATGTGGAACAGCGCGCGCCGGGCGGGGATTTCGCTGCGCCTCAGGCGTCCGCGGCTGACGCCGGGGGTCAGGCAGTTCTTCGTCGTCGTCATTCCAGCGACCTTGGGCGCGGGCGTCTATCAGGTCAGCCAGCTGATCGACACCTTCTTTGCCACCCGCCTGCCCGAAGGGTCGATCAGCTATCTGAACTATGCCGACCGGCTCAACCAGCTGCCGCTGTCGGTGATCGGCACCGCGCTTGGCACCGCGATCCTGCCGCAGATCAGCCGGATGATCGCCGAGGACCGGCCCGACGAGGCGGCGGGCGTGCAGTCGCGCGCGGTTGAGCTGGCGATGCTGCTGTGCGTGCCGGCGTTCCTGGCGCTGGCCGCTGTTGCGGAGCCTTTGGTCGCTGCCCTGTTCCAGGGGGGCAAGTTCACCGCCGAGGATGCGCGCGTCACCGGCATGACGCTGGCGATCATCGCCGCCGGCCTGCCCGCTTATGTGCTGGTCAAGGTGATCACCCCCGGCTTTTACGCGCGGCAGGATACGGCCACCCCGGTCAAGACCGCGGTCATCGTGCTGATCGCGAACATCGTCCTCAACTTCGCGCTGATCCCGCCCTTTGGCATTTACGGCCTTGCTGCCGCGATTGCGCTGTGTTCGTGGCTCAACTGCGCGATGCTCTACATCGTGCTGCGCGCGCGCGGCCATTTCCGCATCGAGCCATGGCTATGGGGGCGCATCGCCCGCCAGCTTGCCGCCGGCGCGCTGATGGTTGCAGCGCTCATCGGCATGAAGCTGCTGCTCGCCGACTTTTTCGCCGGCTCGACCGGGCGGCGGCTGATCGCGGTGGTGGCGCTGTGCGGCACCGGCGGCATCGTCTATTTCGGCACCGCGCTGCTGATCGGCGGCATGGACAGACAGGGACTGGCGCTGATCCTGCGCCGCAAGAGGAAAGCATGATGCGGATCGTCTCGGGCATCCAGCCCACCGGCAAGCTCCATCTCGGCAATTATCTGGGCGCGATCCGCAACTGGGTGCGGATGCAGGACGAAAATGCCGCTGCCGGCGGCGAGACGCTGTTCTTTCTTGCCGATCTGCATTCGCTGTCCGACCACATCCCCGCCGAAACGCGGCGCGAGGGCGTGCGCGAAATGGCCGCCGCGCTGATCGCCGCCGGCGTCGATCCGGCGCGCGCGATCCTGTTCAACCAGGCGCGGGTGCCCGCCCATGCCGAGCTGTGCTGGCTGCTCAACGGCACCGCGCGCATGGGCTGGCTCAACCGCATGACCCAGTGGAAGGACAAGGCCGGCAAGAACCGCGAGGGCGCGTCGGTGGCGCTGTTCGACTATCCGGTGCTGCAGGCGGCCGATGTGCTCGTCTATCAGGCGACCCATGTGCCGGTGGGCGAGGACCAGAAACAGCATCTGGAGCTGGCGCGCGACATCGCGACCAAGTTCAACACCGATTTCGGGGTCGAGCTGTTTCCCCTGCCCGATCCGATCATCCCGCCGGCCGCCGCGCGGATCATGTCGCTGCGCGACGGCAGCGCCAAAATGTCCAAATCCGACCCGTCGGACATGGCGCGGATCAACCTGGCGGACGATGATGATCTGATCGCCCAGAAGATCAAAAAGGCCAAGACCGATCCCGAACCGCTGCCCGGCGAGGCGGCGGGGCTGGAGGCGCGGCCCGAGGCGCGCAATCTGGTCGGCATCTATGCCGCCCTTGCCGACCAGAGCGTCGATCAGGTGCTCGCCCGGTTCGCCGGCCAGGGCTTTGGCGCGTTCAAGCCGGCGCTGGCCGAGCTGCTGGTCGAGACGCTGCGCCCGATCCGCGACCGGTTCGTCGCGCTCAAGGACGATCATGACGCGATCGACCGGGTGCTGATGGCAGGGGCCGAGCGGGCCGCAGCACTTGCCGCGCCGACGCTTGATGCCGCCTATCGGGCGCTCGGCCTGTTCCGCTGACGTCGGGCGGGTCCGGCGGTCCTGCGGCAGCTTGACCCGTTCATGCGTTCAACCGACATTCAGCCGTGCCGGGCGACAATCGGCATATAAGAAGGCAACAGAGCATAAAGGGCCTTTCGATGTCGGCGACGAGGAAGATGATGTTGGCGGCGGCTCCGGTGGCGCTTCTGGCGCTCGGCGGCTGCGCGCAGAGTTTCAGTGCCAAGGTCAACCGTTTCGCGGCGCTGCCCGCGCCCCCCGCACAGGGGCAGAGCTTCGTGATCAAGGCCGCCGATCCCAAGCTGGATGGCGGGCTGGAGTTTCGCAGCTATGCGAAGCTGGTCGCGCGCGAGCTTGAGCGATTCGGCTATCGCGAGGCAACCGGCGACGGTGCCGCCAATCTGACCGTGACGCTCGATTACGGCGTCGACAATGGCCGTGAGCGTATCACCACCACCCCCGGTTTCGGCGGCTTTGGCGGTTTCGGCGGCTGGGGTGGCGGCTGGGGCGGCTGGGGCTGGGGCGGCCGCTGGGTCGATCCCTTCTGGGGTCCGGGCTTCGGGCCGGGCTTTGGCGGAGGCTGGGGTGCCGATGTACGCAGCTACACCATCTATAACAGCCAGCTGCGCATGGAGATCAGCGAAGCGGGCGGCCAGCGCGTGTTCGAGGGCACGGCGCGGGCGGTGTCGCGCAGCGACGATCTGCCCTATCTGGTCCCCAATCTGGTCGAGGCGATGTTCACCGGCTTCCCGGGTAATTCGGGTGAGACGGTGACGATCAAGATCCCGCCCAAGAAGAAGTAAATCCATGCACGCGCCCCGGCCGCACGCCGGGGCGCGGTGCGGTGGACGAAAAAAGGGCCACTGCCGTCGTGAATGACGGCAGCGGCCCTTTTCTTTTGCTCCGATCCTGCCCTGCGGCGCGGATCGGGCCGCCGGGGATCAGGCCTCGAGCTGGCGGATCAGCGCGCGCACATCGGCGTCGAGATCAGCATCCTGGCCGCGCAGCTTTTCGATCTGCTTGACCGCATGGATGACGGTCGTGTGATCGCGCCCGCCAAAGCGGCGGCCGATTTCGGGCAGCGAGCGCGGGGTCAGCCGCTTGGCCAGATACATGGCGATCTGGCGCGGACGTGCGACCGCACGGGCGCGGCGGGCCGACACCATTTCCGACTGGCGCATCCCGTAATGGGCGGACACGGCGCGCTGAATCTCGTCGATGGTGATCCGCCGGGTCGAGGCGTTCAGCATCTCGCCCAGCACCTCCTGCGCGAACGCAAGGTCGATCACCCGCTCGTTGAGCAGCGCATAGGCGGTCAGGCGGTTGAGCGCGCCCTCAAGCTCGCGGATGCTGGTCTGGATGCGCGCGGCGAGCAGCTCGGCGACCTGATCGGGCATCGCGACATCGGCCATCCCGGCCAGCTTGGCGCGGACGATGGCCAGGCGCAGCGCATAGCCGGCAGGCTTGATGTCGACGACCAGCCCGCTGCCCAGCCGCGAGAGGATGCGCGTTTCAACCCCGTCAAGCGCCTGGGGCGCGCGGTCGGCCGAAATCACCACCTGACGCCCGGCGGCCATCAGCTCGTTCAGCGTGTGCAGAAACTCTTCCTGCGTCGATCCCTTGCCGGCGATGAACTGGATGTCGTCAATCATCAGCAGATCGGCCGAACGCAGCCGCTGCTTGAACGCCAGCGTGTCGCGGTCGCGCATCGCCGAGACGAAATCGACCATGAACTTTTCGGCCGACATGAACAGGATCGTCGCGCTAGGCATGCGGGCGCGGAATGCCGCGCCGATCGCGTTCATCAGATGCGTCTTGCCCTGGCCGGTGCCCGAATGGATGTAAAGCGGGCTGAAGCGCAGCTCGCCGGCGGCCAGCGCGCGGGCGGCGTTGAACGCCATCCGGTTTTCATCGCCGACCACGAATCGCTCGAAGCTCTGCCGCGGATCGAACGCCGGATGCGGCGCGGGCTGAGCCGGTGCGGCGGCAGCGGCCGGCTGATCGGCCTCGTCGCGCGGATAGAGACGGGTGACGACATCGGTCGGCGCGACGTCGATGCGCACCTCGCGCACGCCGGGCAGCGCCGCGCGCCATGCCAGCGTCAGCCGGTCGGCATAATGGGCGCGCACCCAGTTCGCCATGAACTCGGTCGGCACGGTCAGGCGGACAAGATCGCCCGCCTCGCTCACATCGGCGAGCATGATCGGCTTCAGCCAGTGATCGAACAGCCGGGCGCCGCAATCGCGCTTCAGCCCGTCCCGGATGCGCCCCCAGGCGGTCGTGATCTGTTCGCCACGTTCCATCTGTTCCTGTTCCCGCATCCGCATCTGCGCCATCTCGCCTCCCCCACGCACCTGGCCCTTACGCCGGGCCCGACCGCAGGGCCGCACCCGCAGGTCCGGCCCCTCTTACTCCCTGCTCCGGCACCGGGCCGCATGCGGCCCCGCAGGCATCCGCCCGGCGCGCACGAACCTGCCGCCAAGGCGAGCGCCTTGCCGCAAGCACATCCGCAGGGACTGAACCCGCGCCCCGATTCGAGCGCCGGAAACCAAGTTTTAGGGGCCGGATCGCGAGTCGATCAAGGCTCGCACCGTCAATATTCGGAAATAATCCCCGTTGACTCGCAAAACCGCCATTTTTCCACAGCCCCAGTCAAGGCCATGATATTCAACGGCTTTTTACACATGAAACGCGGGCGTAACGACACGAATCAAGGCGATCCCGTCACTTAGCCGTCATATCTGTGAAACAAACAGCAAGACCCGCCGGACGCAGGGCGTCCGGCGGGCCGGCAGTTCCGTCAAGTCGGGGAAATGTGCGCTCAGGCGAGCGCGGCAACCCGCTTGGTCAGGCGCGAGAACTTGCGCGCCGCGGTGTTCTTGTGGAGCACGCCCTTGGCGACACCCCGGGCCAGTTCGGGCTGGACGGCCGCAATCGCCTGCGCCGCCGCCGACTTGTCGCCCGACGCGATCGCCGCTTCGACCTTCTTCACGAAGGTGCGGATACGGCTGATGCGCGCGTGATTGATGTCCGCGCGACGGGCGTTGCGACGGATGCGCTTCTTTGCTTGCGGCGTATTCGCCATCGAAATCCTCGAACTCGGTTTGAATAAAAAAGGCGCGACAGTCGAGCCGCGACCCGAAGGCCAGCCCCTTAGCCAAGAGGCGGCCCCGGGTCAACCATGGTCAGCGGGCCGAACGCTCAGTCGGCCAGGGCGAGCGCCTCATAGCGAGCCAGATGATGATCGACCGAGCCGAACTGCCCCTCGATCATCGTTGCACGCTTGAAATAATGGCCGATCGCCAGCTCGTCGGTGATGCCGATGCCGCCATGGATCTGGACCGCGCTCTGCCCGGTGAAGCGCAGCCCGCGGCCGATCCGGGCCTTGGCCTGGCTGACCGCCGCACTCCGCTCGGCCGCCGGCAGGCCGAGCCGCAGCGTCGCCATCAGCGTCATCGATACCGCCTGCTCGACTTCCATGAACATATCGACCAGCCGGTGCTGGAGCACCTGGAAATCGGCGATGGCGCGACCGAACTGCTTGCGCTGCTTGGCATAGTCCATCGTGCCGGTGTGCAGGCGGCGCATCACGCCGGTGGCTTCGGCGCACAGCGCAGCGACCGCTTCGTCGACCACCTGCTCGATGAGCGGCAGGGCATCGCCCTCCCCACCCAGCAGCGCCTCGGCCCCGACCGCGCACTGTTCGAAATAGACTTCGGACGCGCGGAAGCCATCGACGGTCGGATAGTCGCGGCGGACGATGCCGGGCCGGTTCGCCTCGACAAGGAACAGGCCGATGCCGTCGGCATCGCGCTGGCCGCCGCCGGTGCGGGCGGTGACGAGCAGATGCGTCGCCCAGGGCGCGCCATAGACGACCGCCTTGTGGCCGTTGAGCACCCAGCCTGCGCCGTCGCGCCGCGCGGTCGTGCGCAGGTTCGACAGCTCATACCGGCCCTGCGGCTCGGCATAGGCAAAGGCGATGACGGCATCGCCAGCGATGATCTGGGGGATGACCGAATCGGCAACCGCCCCGCCCACGGCCTTGAGCGCGCCGCCGCCGATGACGACCGTCTGCAGATAAGGCTCGATCGCGATCGCTTCGCCCAGCTGTTCCATCACGATCATGTTTTCGACCGCGCCGCCGCCCAGGCCGCCATGTGCTTCGGCAAAGGGCGCGCCCAATATGCCAAGCTCGGTCGCCAGCGCCCGCCAGATGCCGGGATCGCGCCCGGCCTCGCCCGCGATCCATTTGCGGCGGGTGTCGAAATCATAGGTATCGGCCAGATAGCGCGCAAGCGTGTCGCGCAGCATCTGCTGCGTCTCGTTGAAGCTGAAATCCATGATGATCCTCTCACACGCCCCGCCCGGCCGTTGCCGGGCGGGACGATCCTGTCGTTCGGGTTCGGCTCAGAGGCCCAGCACCATCTTGGCGATGATGTTGCGCTGAATCTCGTTCGAGCCGCCATAGATGCTGGTCTTGCGGCCGTTGAAATAGGTCGGCGCGGCACGGTGCGCATAATCCGGGCCGATCGGCGTCGCATTGTCGCCGGTCGGGAAGCCCCGGAAATAGGGCGCGCCATAATGGCCGACCGCCTCGAGCGCGAGTTCGGTCAGGCGCTGCTGGATCTCGGTGCCCTTGATCTTGAGCAGCGAGGATTCCGGCCCCGGCCCGCGGCCCGCCGCCTCGGAGGCAAGCGTGCGCAGCTCGGTGAACTCGAGCGCGGTCAGGTCCATTTCCAGCTCGGCGATCTTGCGCTTGAAAAACGCATTGGCGATCAGCGGACGGTCGCCGTCCATCTCGGCACGGGCGATGGTCTTGATCCGCTCCACGCCGCGCTTCGACCGCGCGACGCCGGCAATGCCGGTGCGTTCATGGGCAAGCAGGAACTTGGCGCAGGTCCAGCCCTTGTTTTCCTCATAGATGCGGTTCTCGACGGGCACGCGCACATCCTCGAGCCACACCTCGTTCACCTCATGCTCGCCGCCGAGCGTGATGATCGGCCGCACGGTGATGCCCGGCGTCTTCATGTCGATGAGCAGGAACGAAATGCCTTCCTGCTGCTTGGCGTCGGGATCGGTGCGGACGAGGAAAAAGCCCCAGTCGGCATGCTGGGCCAGCGTCGTCCACGTCTTCTGGCCGTTGACGATGTAATGATCGCCGTCGCGCACCGCGCGGGTGCGCAGCGACGCGAGGTCGGACCCGGCACCCGGTTCCGAATAGCCCTGGCACCACCAGTCATCGCCCGACAGGATGCGCGGCAGGAAGCGCGCCTTCTGCTCGGCCGTGCCGAAGGTGTAGATCACCGGGCCGACCATGTTGATGCCAAAGGGCATGATCGGGATGGTGTCGGCGCGCGCCAGTTCTTCCGACCAGATGTAACGCTGCGTCGTCGTCCAGCCGGGGCCGCCATATTGGGTCGGCCATGCCGGGGCCACCCAGCCTTTCTCGGCCAGGATCCGGTGCCAGGCCAGAAAATCCTCTTTGGCCAGTTCCTCGCCCTCATCGGCCTTTGCGCGCAGATGCGCGGGATAGTTTTCGGCGATGAAGGCGCGGGCCTCCTCGCGGAACGCGATGTCGGCGGGGCTGAACTCCAGGTCCATATCTCTCTCCTTCCAGGCGCCCCTTGTATCGCCGCGCTTACGTTAACGGCAAGCGGGAAGAGTGGACCGTTACGGTATCCGCGGCTCGCCCCGCGGCGGCGCGGGAACGGGCGGCGGCCGGCGCGATTCGGGCGGTGATTCGCCCGCCGGTCCGGGGCCGGTTTCGCCCTCCGCCGCGTCGGACACGGTCACCCCGTCCCCGTCGATCGTGACGCCAAGGTCGATCGGGCCGATATCGATGTCGACGGTCATGTTGTCGGCATCGACCAGCGCGCCGACCGGATCGATCAGATTTTCCGGCTCATCCTCCGGCGCCGGGGCGAGCGCCGCACCGTCGATCGCGCCCGCCATGAAATCGGCCCAGGCGCGGGCCGGCGCGCCGCCGCCCGAAATGCCGGGGATCGGCCGGTTGTCGTCACGCCCGACCCACACGCCCACCACCAGATCGCCGGCAAAGCCGACAAAGATCGCATCGCGGGCATTCTGGGTGGTGCCGGTCTTGCCGAACGCATCGATCGACAGGGCCGCGCGCCGCCCCGTGCCGCTGTCGACCGCCGCCGACAGCAGGTCGAGCAGCATGTCGCGCTCGCGCTGGCCGAGCTTTCCGGGCCGGTTCCACACCGCGCTCAGCCAGCCTTCCTCGGCACGGGGCAGGCCATAGGGGGTCACCGGCAGGGCGTTGCCCGCAACCGCGGCATAGGCGGCGGTCAGTTCGATCAGCGTCACCCCCGACGTGCCGAGCGCAAGGCTGGGCTGGTCGCCAAGCGGGCTGGTGATGCCCAGATCGCGCGCCGCCTGAATGACCGCGCGCCGCCCGACCCGCTCGGCCAGCCGCGCGGCGACAACATTGCTCGACAGCGCAAAGGCCTGGCGCAGCGTGATGCGGCCGCGATAGCGCCCGTCATTGTTGGTCGGCGACCAGCCGTCGATCGTCACCGGGCTGTCGTCGACGATCGTGTCCGGCGTCATGCCGGCGCGGATCGCGGCCAGATAGACGAACAGCTTGAACGTCGAACCCGGCTGGCGGCGCGCCTGGGTGGCGCGGTTGAACGGGCTTTCGCGGTAGCTGCGCCCGCCGACCATCGCCACCACCTGCCCGTCCGGGCGCATCGCCACCAGCGCCATCTGCGTATCCGCGATCGCATTCTGGCGGACGACCCGCTCGGCAATCTTCTGCAGCCGGCGGTCAAGCGTCGTGCGGATCACCTGGCGCTCATAGACGGCCCCCGCCTGATCGCGCGCGGCGGGCAGCACCCAGTCGGCAAAATAGGTGCCGCCCGGCATCTGCCGGTCGCGGGTCACACGCAGGCGGATCGGCTGCGCGGCCCGCGCCTGAGCCTCGGTGATCGCCCCGGTTTCGACCATCGCCGCCAGCACCAGCCGCGCCCGCGCCCGTGCGCCCGCCAGGTTGCGCGTCGGCGCAAGCCGCGACGGCGCCTTGACCAGCCCGGCGAGCATCGCCGCCTCGCCCACCGTCAGCCGTTCGACATCGCGGCTGAAATAATGGCGGGCGGCGGCGCGCAGGCCATAGACATTGTCGCCGAAATAGACGTTCGACAGATAGCGTTCGAGGATCTGGTCCTTGGTCAGCCACGCCTCCAGCCAGAAGGCGATCAGCATTTCCTGCGCCTTGCGGCCGAACCGGCGTTCATCGTTCAGGAACGCGACCTTGGCGAGCTGCTGGGTGATGGTGCTGCCGCCCTCGCGCACGCCGCCCGCCACCAGATTGCGCCAGGCGGCACGGGCGATGCCCCAGGGATCGACCCCCCAATGATCGTAGAAGCGCCGGTCCTCGATCGCCATGAACGCGCCGGCGACATGCGGCGGCAGCTTGGCCAGTTCGACCGGGGCGGCGATGATCGCGCCCTTGGCGGCAATCGGCGTGCCGTCGCTTGCCGCAAGCGTGATGCTGGGCGGCGAGATCGGCTCGAGCGAGCGCGACAAAGGTGCGGTCACCGACAGCCAGATTGCCGCAGCAATGACCAGCAGCAGGATAAGCGCCAGCAGCTGCCGCCAGAAACGCAGCACGAGCCTGAGCGGCCAGAACAGCCGCCGCCGTGCTGGCGGGACGGACGCATCGGCCGCGCCGGAATGATCCGGCCAGCCATCGTCCACTATGATCGGCTCGCGCTCAGCATCCTCGTCGCGCATTCCGGCCCTCATCCCGTCGGCTGATCCCGTGCGGCACGCCCCGCACCACCTGTTCTACGCACCTAATACAGCGCTGAACGTCCGGCCCCAAATGCTTTTGCGCGCCCCCGGCCATGGGGCCGGGAGCGCGCACAGGCTCAGTCATGCTGACATGCGTCCGGGGACGCACCGGCGACCGGATATCAGCCGACGATTTCTTCCGGCTTGAAGAAGAAGGCGATTTCGATCGCGGCATTTTCTTCCGAATCCGACCCATGGACCGAGTTCGCTTCGATCGATTCGGCCAGTTCCTTGCGGATCGTGCCCGGCTCGGCATTCGCCGGGTTGGTCGCGCCCATGATGTCGCGGTTGCGCTGCACGGCGTTCTCGCCCTCAAGCACCTGCACCACGACCGGGCCGGAAATCATGAACGACACCAAGTCGTTGAAGAAGGGCCGTTCCTTGTGGACGGCATAAAAGCCCTCGGCCTGTTCGCGGGTCATGTGGATGCGCTTCGACGCGACGACGCGCAGGCCGGCGTCTTCCAGCATCTTGGTGACCGCGCCAGTCAGGTTGCGGCGCGTGGCATCGGGCTTGATGATCGAAAAGGTGCGGGTCGCGGCCATGGCCGTCTGGCTCCGTTCTGTAGCTGGTTGGGGGATGCGGCGCTCCCCTAATCGCAGATTGTGACAGGCGCAAGTTCAGCGCGGCCGGGGGCGTTGTTTGTCGCGGCACCGGGAGTCTGTTGATTGGGAAGAACGGCACCGGCCCGCTCCCCCACCCGGCCTCCCATCGACAGGATATGCTATGGGAGGCCGGGTGGGGGAGCGGGCCGGTGCCGCCGTGCGGCGCAAGCCGCACCACAAACAACTCCCGGTGCCGCGACCGCGCCGTGAGGCGCGCTATAATCACGCCGCCTGCACCCAGCGTCCGTCACCATCCTGCCGCCAGAACCGCCGCTCGGCATCGGGCGTCGCGGCCAGGCTGCGCCACGCCGCCCGCGCCGCATCGATCGCGGCGTCGTCGAACAGGTGAAAGGCACGGGCAAAGCCAAGCGCCGCATCGCGCCACTGCCCGTCGATCAGCGCGACATGATCGGCGCGGTTCACGGGCGCAGGCTCGGCGGCGATCAGCACCGGCTGGGCGGCATCGTCGCCAGCCCCTGTCTCGGCATGGGGCAGGAAGCTGTCGGGGGCATAGGTCCACAGCGCCCGGTCGATCAGCGCGCGCTGGGCCGGATCGGCGCTGACGACCAGCAGCCGCCCGCCCCCGGCCAGCACCCGCTCGGCAATGCGGGGCAGCACCGCCGCGACCGGGCTGGACTGGAGATGATAGAAATCGATCTTCACATGCCGTCCCGCCGGGCGGCCCCGCCCGTGCCGATCCGCGCCGCTGCCGTCACCCTTCGTGCCGGGCGACGAACCGGTCGAGCAGCCGGACGCCAAAGCCGGTCGCCCCCTTGTCCCACACCGCGCCGGGCTTGTCGGCCCAGACCATTCCGGCAATGTCGAGATGCGCCCAGCGCACGCCATCGTCGATGAAACGCTGCAGGAACTGGGCGGCGGTGATCGATCCCGCGCCGCGCGGGCCGACATTCTTCATGTCGGCAATCGGGCTGTCGATCAGCTTGTTATACGCCTCCGACAGCGGGAAACGCCACAGCGGGTCGCCCGCCTCGCGCCCCGCCGCCAGCAGCTCGTCGGCCAGGCCGTCATGATTGGCGAACAGCCCGGCATGTTCGTTGCCGAGCGAGATGATCATCGCGCCGGTGAGCGTCGCCAGATCGACGATGGTGCGCGGCTTGTGGGTGCGCTGCACCCAGGTCAGCACATCGGCGAGCACCAGCCGCCCTTCGGCATCGGTGTTGAGGATCTCGATGGTCTGGCCCGACATGCTCCGCACGATGTCGCCGGGGCGCTGGGCATTGCCGTCGGGCATGTTTTCAACCAGCCCGACCACGCCCACCACATGGGCGCGGGCGCGGCGCAGCGCCAGCGTCTTCATCGCGCCGGCGACGGCGCCGGCGCCGCCCATGTCCCATTTCATGTCTTCCATGCCCGGTCCGGGCTTGAGCGAAATGCCGCCCGAATCGAAGGTCACGCCCTTGCCGACCAGCGCGATCGGCTCGGCCACCGTGCCGCCGGTCCCGTCCCAGCGCATCGCCAGCAGCCGCGCGGCCCGTGCCGAACCCTGGTTGACGCCGAGCAGCGCATGCATGCCGAGCGCCCGCATCTGATCATCGTCGAGCACCGTGATCTCGACCCCCAGATCGGCGAGGTGGCGGCAGCGTTCGACAAAGCTTTCGGGATAGATGACGTTGGGCGGCTCGCTCACCAATTCGCGGGTCAGCGCCATGCCGTCGACCACCGCCTGATGGCGCGGCCAGGCGGTGCCGTCGCCGATCACCACCAGTTCCTCGAGCGTCTTCTGCTGCTTGGCCGGCAGGCGGGTGCGATAGGTGTCGATCCGCCAGCCGCGCATCGCTGCCCCGGCGGCCAGCCGCGCCAGCTGTTCCGCGCCCGCGCTGATCCCCGCCGGATCGACAACCAGGGTGCGCGTGCCCGAGGTCAGCAGCCGCGCGGCGAGCGCGCCGCCCGCCTTGTCATAATCAGCAAGCTCGCCGCGCCCGACGCCGACCAGCAGGATGCGGCGGACCCCGCCTTCATCGGCAAACAGCTCGGCAATCGCGCCGGCCTCACCCTCGAATCGCTGGGCGCGGGCGGCGTCGCGCAGCAGCTGCGCATTGACTGCCGACACCAGCCCCGCCCCCGGTTCGCCGCCCTGCGCCACCGGCAGCGCCAGATCATAATGTCCCTCGGGCCGGGTTGCGGCGAAACGAACCTGCATCTCTGTCCTTTCCATGGCGTGGTGCCAGTCATTGGTCTTGCCTGTTCCTGTAAAGCCAAACCCGCGCCGGGGGAAACCGGGCAGAATCGGGCTACGGGCGACGAAAGGCGCGGCCGCACCGCAAAAGCGCAGATTCGGCGGAACGATTTGCAGCCGCGCGTCATCGGTGAGATAGGCGCGGCAAATGACGATGCCAGTGTCAGGGGAACAGGCGGCCCGGATCGGACGCGCCATGCTGATCGCGGCGGCCTGTGCCGCCGCGCCCGCACTCGCCCAGGATCTGCAGGACCGTGCGCCGCCAGCCCCGCCCGCGCCCGCGCCCGCCGATCCGGCACCCGCCGACGCCGCGCCGCAGGCCGGGGAAACCGTCACGTTCAGCGCCGACACGCTTGAATATGACAATGACGCCGATGTGGTGACCGTGACCGGCGATGTGCGGATGCTGAGCGGGGGCAACCGTCTGCGCGCCGAACGGGTGGTGTGGAACCGGCGCACCGGCGCGGTCGCGGCCGAGGGCGCGGTCGCGCTGGCGACGCCGCAAGGCGACACCGCCTATGGCGATTCGGTGCAGCTGACGGAAACGCTGAAAGATGCGGTCATCCAGAACCTGCTCGTCGTGCTCAATGGCGGCGGGCGGCTGGCGGCGGCGAAAGGCACCCGCGCGGACACGATCTACACGCTTGAAAACGCCGCCTATACCGGCTGCGCAGTCGTCGATTCGGACGGCTGCCCCAAAAATCCGAGCTGGAAGATCAGCGCGGTCAGGGTGATCTACGACACCGAGCGCCAGCGCGTTTTCTATCGCGGCGCGCGGCTGAGCCTGTTCGGGCTGAGTTCCATCCCCCTGCCCGGCCTGTCCAACCCGGTCGGCAGCGGCGGCGGATCGGGGCTGCTGGTGCCCGATTTCCGCGTCGGGCGCGTGAACGGGGCGGAGTTCGCCCTGCCCTATTATCTGCGCCTTGCCCCCAACAAGGATCTGACGATCACCCCGCGCGTCTACACGAACGTGCTGCCGTCGATCGAGGCGCAATACCGGGCGCTGTCGTCCAAAGGCGCGTATCAGATCAGCGCGATGGTGACCGAAAGCCGGCGTGAGCCGATCTCGGTCAATCCCGCCGCCACGCCGTCGCAGCGCGACCTGCGCGGCTATCTGGATGCGACCGGGCGGTTCCAGCTCGACCAGCGGTGGAGCCTTTCGGGGTCGATCCGGATGACGACCGACCGCACCTTTCTGCGCCGCTACAACATCAACCGGGACGACCGGCTGCGCTCGACCATCGAGGTGCAGCGCATCGCGGCCGACAGCTATTTCTCGGTCGCCGCCTGGGCCGTGCAGTCGCTGCGCGTCAACGACCCGCAGGGCCAGCAGCCGATCGCCCTGCCGGTGGTCGATTATCGCCGCCGCCTGCCCGACGGGCTGATTGGCGGGCGGTTCGACATCCAGCTCAACTCGTTCGCGCTCACCCGCCCCGACGGGCAGGACACGCAGCGCGCCTTTGCCTCGGCGGCATGGAGCCTCAGGCGGCTGACCCCCTGGGGCCAGGATGTCAGCTTCACCCTGTTCGGGCGCGGCGACGTCTATCACAGCGCCGAAAACCTGCTGACCGCGACCGTCCCCTATCGCGGCGAGGCCGGGTTCCAGAGCCGGGCGATCGCGGCGGCGGCGATCGACGTCAAATGGCCGCTGATCGGGGCGATCTGGGGCGGCAGCCAGCGGGTGACGCCGCGCGTCCAGCTGGTCGCGACGCCGCGCATCCGCAACCTGGCCCTGCCCAACGAAGATGCCCGCGCGATCGAGCTTGAGGACAGCAACCTGTTCTCGCTCAACCGTTTCCCCGGCTATGACCGGTTCGAGGACGGCGCGCGCATCACCTATGGCCTTGATTATGCGCTGCATGTCGGCAGCTTCACCGTCGATGCCAATATCGGCCAGAGCTGGCGGCTGTCGAACCGGCCGGTGCTGTTTCCAGACGGCATCGGCCTGTCGGGCAAGCTGTCCGACATTGTCGGGCGCACCCGGGTGCGCTGGCGCGAATTCGTGTCGGTCACCCACCGTTACCGGCTGGACAAAGACAATTTCTCGGTCCGCCGCAACGAGATCGATGCCACGATCGGCAGCCGGCAAAGCTATGTCCTGCTCGGCTATCTGCGGCTCAACCGCGACATCGATGCCAGCATCGAGGATCTGCGCGACCGCGAGGAGGTGCGCGCCGGCGGGCGGCTGCAGATCAGCCGCTTCTGGTCGGCCTTCGGCTCGGCGATCATCGACCTCACTGACCGGGCCGAGGATCCGCTGTCGCAGGCCGATGGCTTCACCCCGATCCGCCACCGGATCGGCGTCGCCTATGCCGATGACTGTCTGGAACTGGGGCTGACCTGGCGGCGCGACTATCAGGATGCCGGTGACGCCCGGCGGGGCAACACATTCCTGTTGCGGCTGGCGCTCCGCAATCTGGGCCGCTAAGCCTCCATTCAGCCGCGACCGGGGATGATGCAGGATGACCGGCAAGCGCCGGGCCTGCGTCAATGGGCCGGGCCGGCGCATGACCGGTGCGGCGCATGCCCGGCACCAGAGGCCGCACTGCAAGGGATTCGGTTCCGACGTGACTTTCTTCTCGACTGGATTTTCGCCGCTGAAACCCGCCCGCATGCTTGGCGGCGTGGCGATGCTCGCCCTCGCCGCGCTGGCGGCTCCGCTTGCCTCCGCCCAGGACGCGCAGAACGCCGCCGCCCAGCCCGCGACCGGCGCGGCCGGGCTCGACATCCCCGCCGATGTGATCGTGTTCGGCCGCAACGATCCGACGCTGCGCAAGCCGACGGCGATCGTGAATGGCGACATCATCACCCGCACCGATATCGAACAGCGGCTGGCGCTGATCGTCGCCGCCAACGGCGCGGCCAATGTGCCGCCCGAAGAGCTGGAGCGGCTGCGCGCCCAGGTGCTGCGCAACCTGATCGACGAGATGCTGCAGATCCAGGAAGCTGCGGGCAACGAGATCAAGGTCGCGCAGAGCGAGATTCAGCAAAGCTATGAGCGGGTGGCGTCGAACTTCAAACGCAACCCGCGGCAGATGACCGAATATCTGGCGAGCATCGGGTCGTCCGAAGCCTCGATCAAGCGCCAGATCGAGGGCGAGCTGGCGTGGAGCCGGCTGCTGCGCCGCCGGGTCGAGCCGTTCGTCAATGTCGGCCAGGAAGAGGTGCAGTCGATCATGGCGCGGCTGGAAGCCGCCAAGGGGGCGCAGGAAGTGCGCGTCGGCGAAATCTTCCTGTCGGCGACGCCCGAAACCGCGCAGGACGTCGCGCTCAACGCGCGGCGCATCATCGAACAGATCCGCCAGGGCGGGTCGTTCGCCGCCTATGCGCGGCAGTTTTCCGAAGCCTCGACGGCGGCGGTCGGCGGCGATCTGGGCTGGCTGCGCCCCGAACAGCTGCCCGATGCGCTGGCCGATGCCGCGCGCGAGATGCAGATCGGCACGCTCGCCGGGCCGATCCAGATTCCGGGCGGTTTTTCGATCCTCTACATGACCGACAAGCGCCAGGTGCTGACCGCTGACCCGCGCGACGCGGTGCTGAGCCTGAGGCAGCTGGCGATCCGTTTCCCCGCCGGATTGAGCGAAAGCCAGGCGGCGGCCCGCACCGCCGAGTTCGCCGCCGCGACCCGCGCCATCCAGGGCTGCGGCGCGGCGCAGGAGGTTGCCCAGAAGCTCCAGGCCGAGGTGGTCGACAATGACCAGATCAAGGTCCGCGACCTGCCGCTCCAGCTTCAGGATCTGATGATCAACCTGCAGATCGGCCAGGCGACCCCGCCCTTCGGCTCGCGCACCGACGGGGTGCGGGTGCTGGTGCTGTGCGGCCGCGACGAGGCGGAAAGCGCACAGGCGCCGTCGTTCGACCGGATCATGGCCCAGCTGGAGGAACAGCGCGTCAATCTGCGCGCCCGCCGCTATCTGCGCGACCTGCGCCGCGACGCCATCATCGATTATCGCTGAGGCGGGGATGACGGCTCCGCTCGCCATCGCGCTCGGCGATCCGGCCGGGATCGGCCCGGAAATCACCGCTAAGGCCTGGGCACGGCGCGCTGAATGCGCGCTGCCGCCGTTTTTCGCGGTCGGCGACATCCGCTCGGTCGCCGCGGTCTGGGACGGCCCCGTCGAACGGATCGCCGAACCCGGCGATGCGGTGCGGGTGTTCGACCATGCCCTGCCGCTGATCATGGTCGATGACGCGGGCGACATCCGCCCCGGCGACCCCAATCTGGAAGGCGCGCGCTGCTCGCTCGATTCGCTCGAGGTCGCGACCGGCCTCACCCGCTCGGGCGCGGCGGCAGCGCTGGTCACCGGGCCGGTGTCCAAGGCGCAGCTCTATGCGATCGGCTTCACCCATCCGGGCCAGACCGAGTTCGTCGCCGAACGCTGCGGCGTGTCGCGCGAAAATGTGGCGATGATGCTGGCCGGGCCCGATCTGCGCGTCGTGCCGGTCACCACCCATATGCCGCTTGCCGATGTCGCGGCCCAGCTGTCGGTCGAGCTGATCGTCGCCAAGGCGCGCACCACGGTCCGCGCGCTCCGGCGCAAATTCGGCATCGCCGAACCGCGCCTCGCCTTTGCCGGGTTCAACCCCCATGCCGGGGAAGACGGCGCGCTGGGGCGCGAGGAGATCGACATCATCCGCCCGGCGATCGCCCAGCTGCGCGACGAGGGGTGGACGCGATCGGCCCGCTGGCCGCCGACACCATGTTCCATCCGCGCGCCCGCGCCCAATATGACGCGGCGCTCTGCATGTATCACGATCAGGCGCTGATCCCGCTCAAGACGCTCTATTTCGATGTCGGGGTCAATCTGACGCTGGGGCTGCCGATCGTGCGCACCTCGCCCGACCATGGCACCGCCTTTGCCCTTGCCGGGCAGGACCGGGCCGATCCCGGCGCGATGATCGCGGCGATCCGCATGGCGGGCGAAACGTCCGAGCGCCGCCGCCGCTTTGAAGCGGAGACCGCTTGAGCGACCTGCCGCCGCTGCGCGAGGTGATCGCGCGTCACGGGCTGAGCGCGTTGAAGGCGCTCGGCCAGAATTTCCTGCTCGACGAACAATTGCTCGACCGCATCGCGCGGGTGCCGGGGCCGCTCGACGGCGCGGCGGTGTTCGAGGTCGGCCCCGGCCCGGGCGGGCTGACCCGCGCGCTGCTGCGCGCCGGGGCGGAGGTGGTCGCGGTCGAACATGACCCGCGCTGCCTGCCGGCGCTCGCGGAACTGGCCGGCTGGGCGCCCGGTCGGCTGCGGGTGATTGCGGGCGATGCGCTGCGCATCGATGGCGCCGCCGCGCTCGGGCGGCCCGGCCATGTGGTGGCGAACCTGCCCTATAATGTCGGCACAGCGCTGCTGGTCGGCTGGCTGACCCTGGCGGACTGGCCGCCCTGGTGGCGGTCGCTGACGCTGATGTTCCAGAAAGAGGTGGCGGACCGCATCGTCGCCCGGCCGGACACCGACGCCTATGGCCGGCTGGCGGTGCTCGCCCAGTGGCGGGCGCAGGCGCGGATCGCGCTGCCGGTCCACCGATCGGCCTTCACCCCGCCGCCCAAGGTGATGTCGGCGGTCGTCCATATCGTGCCCGCGGAAGCACCGCCCGGCGTGTCGGTGCGGCGGATCGAGGCGCTGACCGCCGCCGCCTTCGGCCAGCGGCGCAAGATGCTGCGCCAGAGCCTGAAGGGCGTGCCGGGCGCGCTCGATGCGCTTGCCGCTCTCGGCATCGATCCGACACGCCGGGCAGAGACGGTGACAGTGGAGGAATTCGTGGCGCTGGCACGGGCGCTCCACGCCTAGAGCATTTTCGTGCCGGGCTGGGTCAGCCGGCGCGGCCGCGACCATGCCCGCGGCTGCGCCATTTGCGGACGAGCACCAGCCGCCAGATCCACACCGCGAGCACATAGCCGATCACCGCTGCGCCGATCGAGATCACCAGCAGCCCGACGATCAGCGACGGGGCGGCATCCGATGCCAGCCAGGCCAGCCATTCGCCGATCCCCGCGCCGCGGTCGTAAAGCGTCCAGAAGGCCGGCAGATCGGCATGCCAGCCCAGCCGGTTGCCGATCATGATCGCGCCGATCAGGATGAACGGCGTCGTCGCAGGCATCGACAGAAAGGTCATCGCGGCGGCGAGCGGAATGTTGCCGCGCACCGGCACGCACATCAGCGCCGCGCCGACGATCTGCAGCCCCGGGATCATCAGGAAGATCCCGACCAGCAGCCCCACCGCGACGCCGCGCGGCACCGAGCGGCGGGTGAAGCGCCACAGTTCGGACCTGAGCACATGGCCGCCAAACGGCCCCAGCCAGCGGCTCGACGCCAGCGCCTCCCGGTCAGGGGTGTTGGCGCGCATCCATGCGCCCAGCCGCTTCACCACCCGATGCTATCCATGGTTGCGCAGCAGCCGCGACTGTTCGCGCTTCCAGTCGCGCTCGCGGATGGTGTCGCGCTTGTCATGCGCCTTCTTGCCGCGCGCCAGCGCCAGCTCGACCTTGGCCCGGCCCTTGCCGTTGAAATAGACCGACAGCGGCACCAGCGTCATGCCCTCGCGCGCCACCGCGCCGTGCATCTTGTTGATCTGCCGTTCCTTGAGCAGCAGCTTGCGCGGCCGCTTCGGCTCATGGTTGAAGCGGTTGCCATGGCTGAACTCGGGCACGTTGGAGTTGACCAGCCAGACCTCGCCGTCCTTCACCTCGGCATAGCTTTCCGCGATCGATCCCTCGCCGAAGCGCAGCGACTTGACCTCGGTGCCGGTGAGCACGATGCCCGCCTCGAACACCTCGTCGATGAAATAGTCGAAGCGCGCGCGCCGGTTCTCGGCGACGATCTTTTTCTTGTCGAACTCGGCAGGACGCGGACGGGCCATGACGGTCAGATAAGACCGGCGCGGCTTAATGCCAGATCAACCGCGCGGCGCGACGCCTCGCCCGGCGGCGTCATCGGCAGGCGCAGCTCGGCCGACCAGTCCGGGCGGATGCGCGACAGCGCATATTTGACCGGCCCCGGCGAGGCATCGCTGAACAGCGCGGCATGAAGCGGATAGAGCAGGTCCTGCAGCCTCAGCGCCTCGGCCCAGTCGCCGCCGAGGCACGCATTCTGGAAATCCGCGCACAGGCGCGGCGCGACATTGGCAGTGACCGAGATGCAGCCGACGCCGCCCATCGCCATGAAGCCGAGCGCCATGTCGTCATTGCCCGACAGCTGGACGAAATCGCTGCCACAGGCGATCCGCTGCGCCGACACCCGCGCGACATTGCCGGTCGCATCCTTGATGCCGATGATGGTCGGGATTTCGGCAAGCCGCGCCATCGTCTCGACCGACATGTCGGCAACCGTGCGGCCGGGGACGTTGTAGAGGATGATCGGCAGGTCGCTCGCCTCGGCCAGCGCGGCGAAATGGGCATAGAGCCCGTCCTGGTTCGGTCGGTTGTAATAAGGCACGACGACCAGCGCCGCCGCCGCCCCGGCGACCCTGGCATGGGCCATGTGGCGCTTGGCGGTGGCAGTGTCGTTGGAGCCGCAGCCCGCGATCACCGGCACGCGGCCAGCGGCTGCCGCGATGCACAGATCGATCACCCGGTAATGCTCTTCATGGTCGAGCGTCGCCGATTCGCCGGTCGTCCCGCAGGGGACCAGCGCATGGCTGCCCTCGCGCACCTGCCAGTCGACAAAGCCGCGATAGGCGGCCTCGTCGATCGATCCGTCGCGAAAAAGAGTCACCAAGGCCGGAATCGACCCTGAAAACATGGCTGTCTCCTTCACCTGAGCCCGGCAATGGGGCATATTGCCGCCAGTGGCGAGGTGCACATGGCGCGTTCACGGCCAGATAAGGATCAGGGGCCTAGCATGTCCAGCATGGTCTCGCGCATTCTTCCCCTGATGCTGCTGTTCGGGGCATCGGCCTCGATCGCCGACCAGCGGCTGGTGCCTGCCGATCAGGGGGTCGCCCCCCAGCCCTATAACGCGAATGATCCGCTGCTGGGCGCGGTGGCGCAGTGGAACGCGCTGCGCCAGACCGCCGATCTGCCGTTCGACAGCTATGCCGGGTTCCTGATCGCCCATCCCGGCTGGCCGGGAGAAACGGCGCTGCGCCGCCGGGCCGAGCAGGCGCTGCTCCCCGGCCAGGTGCCGCCGGCGCGGATCGCCGCCTTTTTCGACCGTTTCCCGCCGCTGACCAACCAGGGCCAGGCGCGTCATGCCGAGGCGCTGGCCGCCCTTGGCCGCCGGGCCGAGGCGCTGGCCGCCGCGCGCAAGGCATGGACATCGGGTACGCTCAGCCCCGCCGACGAGGCGCTGGTGCTCGGCCAGTTCGGCGCGTCGTTCACCGCCGCCGATCAGGACGAGCGGATGGACCGGCTGCTCTGGGCGGGCAAGACCAGCGCGGCGACCCGCCAGCTGGCGCTGACCAGCCCTGCCCGGCGCGCGCTGTTCACCGCGCGGCTGGCGCTGCGCACCAATGCCCCTGACGCCGCGGCGCTGGCCGGGCAGATGGCGGGCACCGGCAATGCCGATGCCGGTTTTGTCGCCGACATGGCGGTCTGGCGGCGCCACAATGGCGACATGGCCGGCATGCGCGCGCTGCTGGCCGAGCAGCGCAGCTATCAGACCCGCCCGGTCGATGCCGAAAAATGGCTGGAGTTCATGCTCGCGGCTGCGCGCGGCGCGGCGGCCGAGGGCGACTGGGCGGGCGCGCACGCCATTGCCCGGCAGCTCGATCAGGCCTTTGCCCCCGGCACCGACGTTCAGGGGCGCAGCAATGGCGAGCGCGACGATTATACCAGCCTTGCCTGGCTGGCCGGCACGGCGGCGCTCAACCGGCTCGGGCGGCCCGCCGATGCGGTGCCGATGTTCGACCGCTATGCCCGCGCCGCCAAATCGCCCCAGACCCAGGCCAAGGGCCATTACTGGGCCGGCCGCGCCGCGCAGGCGGCGGGCCGCACGGCCGAAGCCAGCCGCTATTTCGCGCTGTCCGCCGCGCATCCCGACCAGTTTTACGGCCAGCTGGCGCTCGAACGGCTGGGCCGCCCGATCCCGGCCCCCGGCACGCCCGGTGCCACCCGCGTCGCCGCTGAAGACCGTGTCGCCTTCAACCGGCGCGAAATCGTGCGCGTCGCGCGGCTGCTGGGCGCCGCCGGGCGGTGGCAGGAACAGACCCAGTTTGTGCGCGCGATTTCGGCGGCGGTCGAAAGCGATGCCGAACATGCGCTGGCAGCCGAGCTGGCGCAGGGCATCGGCCGCCCCGATCTGGCGGTGATGGTCGGCCGGTCGGCGCGGGTCAACGGCGCCAGCGACTATGTCCGCACCGGCTATCCGCTGGTCAAGGTGCCGGTCGGCCAGGAAGCATGGACGACGATCATCCATGCCATCGCCCGGCAGGAAAGCCAGTTCGACCGCGCCGCCGTCAGCCA
Organism: Sphingomonas changnyeongensis; assembly: GCF_009913435.1. Taxonomy (NCBI): domain Bacteria; kingdom Pseudomonadati; phylum Pseudomonadota; class Alphaproteobacteria; order Sphingomonadales; family Sphingomonadaceae; genus Sphingomonas; species Sphingomonas changnyeongensis. The sequence goes on from NZ_CP047895.1 coordinate 2,593,085, forward strand.
TGCCGGCGCGCGCGGGCTGATGCAGCTGATGCCCGGCACCGCGCGCGAACAGGCGGAAAAGATCGGGCTGAGCTATGATGCGCCGGCGCTCACGGAGAATACCGACTATAACATCCAGCTCGGCTCATCCTATTTCCAGCGGATGCTGAGCTATTATGGCGGCAGCTATCCGCTTGCCATCGCGGCCTATAATGCCGGGCCGGGCAATGTGAACAAATGGCTGAAGGCCAATGGCGATCCGCGCCTGCCGGGGCAGGACATGATCCGCTGGATCGAGGAGATCCCGGTGTTCGAGACGCGCAATTACGTCCAGCGCGTGCTGGAAAACGCCGTCGTCTACGACACGCTTCACCCGGGCCGGGCGCACAAAAGCGGCCCCAATCTGCTGAGCGCCTATCTGGGCAAGGCCATTCCGGGCTGATCGCCCTTCAGATTTGCGCGGCGCGCCGGGCCTCTCGACTTGCGCGGCGCGCCGGGGATAGACGGCGGCGGTGACGACGCGCCCCAACTACATCACCCCCGCCGGCTATGCCGCGCTCAAGGCCGAATATGACCGGCTGCTCGGCAGCGAACGCCCGGCGCTGGTCGAAACGATCAGCTGGGCGGCGGGCAATGGCGACCGGTCCGAGAATGGCGACTATATCTATGGCCGCAAGAAGCTGCGCGAGATCGACCGCACGCTCGGGCGGCTGGCGGCGCGGATGAAGGCGGCCAAGGTCGTCAATCCGGCGCAGCAGCCGGACCGGTCGCGCGTCTATTTCGGCGCCACCGTGACGATTGCCGACGAGGACGACAATCAGCGCACGCTGACCATCATCGGCAATGACGAAGCCGATGCCGGGCGCGGCCGTGTCGGCTGGGACAGCCCCATCGCCCGCGCGCTGCGCGGTGCCGCGGTCGGCGATCTGCGGCGGATCAGCCTGCCCGGCGGCGAAGTGGAATATGAGGTGGTGGCGATCAGCTATCCGGCGGGCTGAGGCGGGAGTTTGCGGTGCGGCGGGGGTTGTTTGGTGCGCGCCTCGCGGCGCGGGGGCGGCACCGGGGTTTTGTTTGCGGTGCGGCTCACGCCGCACGGGCGGCACCGGCCCGCTCCCCCACCCGGCCTCCCAACAGCAGGTTACGCTATGGGGGGCCGGGTGGGGGAGCGGGCCGGTGCCGTTCTTCCCAAGTCGCAACCCCCCGGTGCAGTTCTTCCCAGCTAATAACCTCCGCTGCCGTTCTTCCCGAACAACACCCCCCTCACCCGCCCAGCTGGGTGCGGACGATGCGTTCCAGTTCGGGGTCGAGCGGTGGCGGCGTCATCGGGACGGCGGCTTCCAGCTGGTCGGCGATCGCGGTCAGGGCGTGGATGCGCGCCGCGGGCTTGTCATTGCCGTCGATCACCGTCCACGGTGCCCAGCGCGTGTCGGTCAGGCGGAACATGTCGGCCAGCGCCGCCAGATAATCGGCCCGGCGGGCGCGGTTGCGATAATCTTCCGCCCCGGTCTTCCACCTTTTCCACGGATCCTCGAACCGCCGCCTCAGCCGCCGGTCCTGTTCCTCCTGCGTCACATGGACGAACAGCTTGACGAGCGTGGTGTTGCAGTCGCGCTGCTGCGCCTCGAACTCGTTGATCTCGTCATAGGCGCGTTTCCATTCGGCCTCGCGCGCAAAGCCCTCGACCCGCTCGACCAGCACCCGGCCATACCAGCTGCGGTCGAACACCGCGATATCGCCGGACAGCGGCAGGCGCGGCCAGAAACGCCACAGGAAATGCCGGTCCTTTTCCTCCGGCGTCGGCGCCGCGATCGGCCAGACGCTGAAATAGCGCGGGTCCCAACGCGCTGTCAGCCGCTGGATGATCCCGCCCTTGCCGGCGGCGTCCCACCCCTCGATCAGGATGATCGCCCGTCTTTTGTGGACGATATGCGCCACCTGGATCCGCGCCAGCCTGTCCTGCAGCGCGGCCAGATCGGCGGCGGCGTCGCCCGGATAGGGCGTGCCCTGTTCATGATCCTGAAGGTCGATGCGCATGGCGCAGAGTTAAGCGCGCCCGGAGGCCCAAGTCGAGCCGGGCGAAGCCGATGCCCGCCCGGCGCACGAAAATGGGACAGAGGCCCAAGGGGGGCTGTTTGTTTGGGAAGAACGGCACCGGATGTCGTTGTTTGGGAAGAACGGCACCGGATGTCGTTGTTTGGGAAGAACGGCACCGGCCCGCTCCCCCACCCGGCCTCCCATATGATACTGCCGTTGGGTGGCCGGGTGGGGGAGCGGGCCGGTGCCGTTCTTGCGGCGTGAGCCGCAATACAGACAACTCCGGTGCCGCCCTTGCGCCGTTAGGCGCAGCACAGACAACTCCCGCCCCGCGCGCAGATGCGGCCTGACCGCGTTAGCCCTTCGGCGCAGCGTCCTTGGTGCCCGGCCCGTCGACCGTGCGGATGTGCAGTTCGCGCAGCTGCTTGGCCGTCACCGTGCTCGGCGCGCCCATCATCAGGTCTTCCGCCTTCTGGTTCATCGGGAACAGGATGACCTCGCGGATATTGGGCTCATCGGCCAGCAGCATGACGATGCGGTCGATGCCGGGGGCCGACCCGCCATGCGGCGGCGCGCCATATTTGAACGCGTTGATCATGCCGGCAAAGTTGGTGTCGACATCCTGCTTCGAATAGCCGGCGATCTCGAACGCCTTGTACATGATCTCCGGCCGGTGGTTCCGGATTGCGCCCGAACTCAGCTCCACGCCGTTGCAGACGATGTCATACTGATAGGCAAGGATGTCGAGCGGATCCTTGGTCTCCAGCGCCTCCAGCTCGCCCTGCGGCATCGAGAACGGGTTGTGCGAGAAATCGATCTTCTTCGCATCCTCGTCATATTCATACATCGGGAAGTCGACGATCCAGCAGAACTCGAACCGGTTGCGGTCGATCAGGTCCAGCTGCTCGCCCAGCCGGGTGCGCGCGGCCCCGGCGAGCTTTGCCGCCTGACCTTCCTTGCCGGCGGCAAAGAAGATGCCGTCATCCGGGCCAAGGCCCAGCTCGGCGATCAGCTTGCGGGTCGCTTCCTCGCCATGGTTCTTGGCGATGGGACCGCCCGGCTCGCCGCCCTTCTGGGTGATATAGCCAAGGCCGGCATGGCCCTCGGCGCGTGCCCAGTCGTTCATGTCGTCGAAGAATTTGCGGCTGTGCCCGGCGGTGTTCGGCGCCGGGATGGCGCGGACGACGCCGCCGCCCTCGACGATGCGCGCGAACAGGCCGAAGCCGGAGCCGCGGAAATGCTCCGACACGTCCGAAATCACGATCGGGTTGCGCAGATCGGGCTTGTCCGACCCGTATTTGAGCATCGATTCGCGATACGGAATGCGCGGGAACGGCGCGGCGCTGACCTGACGGCCATTGGCGAATTCCTCGAACACACCGTGCAGCACCGGCTCGATCGCGGCGAACACATCGTCCTGGGTGACGAAGCTCATCTCGAAATCGAGCTGATAGAACTCGCCCGGCGAACGGTCGGCGCGGGCGTCCTCGTCGCGGAAGCAGGGCGCGATCTGGAAATAGCGGTCAAAGCCCGCGACCATGATCAGCTGCTTGAACATCTGCGGCGCCTGGGGGAGCGCGTAGAATTTGCCCGGATGGACGCGGCTGGGCACCAGATAGTCGCGCGCGCCCTCGGGCGACGAGGCGGTCAGGATCGGGGTCTGGAACTCGGTAAAGCCCTGACCGATCATGCGCTGGCGGATCGACGCGATCACCTGGCTGCGCAGCACGATATTGGCGTGCAGCCGCTCGCGCCGCAGATCGAGGAAGCGGTAGCGCAGGCGGATATCCTCGGGATAGTCGGCCTCGCCCGCCACCGGCATCGGCAGTTCCTGCGCCGCCGACTGGACGGTGACGCCGCGCGCGAACACCTCGATCTCGCCGGTCGGCAGCTGCGCGTTGACGGTCGCGCCGGCACGGGCCTTGACGACCCCGTCGATGGTGACGACCGATTCCGCGCGCAGCCCGTCGAGCACCGGCAGCGCCGGGGAGTCGGCGTCGGCGACGATCTGGGTCATGCCGTAATGATCGCGCAGATCGACGAACAGCACGCCGCCATGGTCGCGCTTGCGGTGGATCCAGCCCGACAGACGGACGGTTTCGCCGACATTGGCGGCGCGCAGGGCGCCGCAGCTGTGCGTACGGTAGATATGCATGGCGGCCTAACAGGCCCTCGCACCGCGCTTGTCAAGCGCGCCATGCGTATCGGGGGCCGCGTTCCCCCGCCCGCGCCCGTCCGGCCCCTGCCCCGGCGGGGTCTGGCGGCGGGTCTGGATGATCGCCGCCGGCGATGCTACCGGGCACCATGCACATCCATCCGCTGATTACCGATACTGCCAGCCTAGCCGCGCTGTGCGCCCGCCTGTCGCAGGCCCGTTTCGTCGCGGTCGATACCGAGTTCATGCGCGAAAACACCTTCTGGCCGGACCTGTGCCTGATCCAGATCGCCGACGAGAATGAGGCCGCGGCGATCGATCCCAAGGCCGAGGGGCTGGACCTGACGCCGCTGCTCGACCTGCTGGTCGCCAATGAGGATGTGCTCAAGGTGTTTCACGCCGGCGGCCAGGATGTGGAGATCATCCACAATCTGACCGGGCGGACCCCGCATCCGATCTTCGACACCCAGATCGCGGCCATGGCGCTCGGCCAGGGGGATCAGATCGGCTATGGCAATCTGGTCGACAGCTGGCTGGGCATTCAGCTCGACAAGGGCGCGCGCTTTACCGACTGGGCGCGCCGCCCGCTCGACCAGCGCCAGATCGACTATGCGATCGGCGACGTGACCCATCTGGTCAGGATTTTCCCGATGATCCTTGCCAAGCTGGTCAAGAAAGGGCGCGGCGACTGGCTGGACGAGGAAATGGAGCGGCTGGCGGACCCGGCCAACTATGTCAACGAACCCGAACTGGCCTGGCTCAGGGTCAAGGTGCCCAGCCGCAAGGCCGATGTGCTCGGCCGGCTGAAGGCTCTCGCCGCCTGGCGCGAGCGCGAGGCGCAGGGCAAGAATCTGCCGCGCGGCCGCATCGTCAAGGACGAGACGCTGGCCGATCTCGCTGCCCATCCCCCGCGCCAGCAGGCGGACCTGACGCGGGTGCGCGGCCTGTCGGCCGGCTGGGGCGGCAATGACATTGGCGGGCGGCTGATGAAGGCGCTGGCCGAGGCGCAGCCGCTGCCCGCCGCCGAAATGCCGCGCGACGAACGGCGGCCGGGGCTGGGCAAGGATGGCAGCCTGGTCGCCGATCTGCTGAAGCTGCTGCTCAAGATCCGGGCGCGCGACATCGATGTCGCCCCCCGGCTGCTCGCGCGCACCGACGAGCTGGAACTGCTCGCCGCCGGGCGGCGCGACGGGCTGTCGATCCTGACCGGCTGGCGCTTCGATCAATTCGGCAAGGATGCGCTCGATCTGGTCGAAGGGCGGCTTGCCTTTGCGGTGCGCGGCGGCAAGCTGAGCATGGCCCGCACCGAACAGCCGGCCGGGGAGAATGGCGGATGAGCAAGCGACGCCCGACCTTTGACCGTTCCGTGCTGGCCGGGGCGATGCTCGGCGCGCTGCTGCTGTCGGGCCTGTCGGCCTGCGGCAAGAAGCCGCGCCCGCCGCGCACCCCCGCCGCCACCCCGCCCTGGACCGGATGCAGCACCGCCTCGCTTGAGGATTTGGTGGGCCGCGAAGCGTCCGAACCGACGATCGCCGAAGCGCGCAAGCGCGCCGGGGCGGCGCTCGTCCGGCTGAAACCGCCGGGGGCCATGGTGACGATGGATTACCGGCCCGACCGGCTGAACCTGACCCTCGACGCGCAGAACCGGATCACCGCGCTCAACTGCGGCTGATCCGGCGCCCGACTGCCGCCAGTCGGGCCGCACGGTCAGGGCGCGCGGTCAGGCTGCACCCAGGGCCGGTTCCAGCCCCATCGCCTGGGCCAGCTGGCGGTGCCGTTTTTCGACCGCATCGCCGTAATAATCGCCCATGCCGGGGGCAAAGCGCAGCATCAGCCGCCCGTCCTCGACGCCCAGCGACGTCGCGCCCAGGGGTCCGGCGACCCCGCCGCTCAGCCGCTGGCCAAGCCGGATCGCCAGCCCCCATTCGGCGGCGCGGCGCAGATCGGCGGGGCTGGCCAGCCGGTCAAAACCGGGGATCGGGGCAACGCCGCCGCCAAAGGCGGTGAACAGCGCCTGCCCCATCATCGCCCGGCCGCGCGCATCCACGCCCACCCAGGCCCCGTGAACGGCGGTTTCAAGCGCGCGTTCGGCGCGGAATTCGGGGTTGGCGCGCCAGCCGACATCGCCGAGCAGGCATGACGCCAGCCGCAGCCGGGCATCGGCATCGCCCTCGAACACCGGCGCGATCCAGCGGTCGAGCAGATCGCCATGTTCGCGAAACCGGCCCTGCACCTCGGCCTCGGCGCGGCAGGCGGTGATCAGCGGATCCTGGCCGCGCAGATCGGGATCGAGCAGATCGTAGAGCAGCCCTTCGCGCAGGCCGTAAGCCGAGACGACCAGCTCGCGCGCGTCGAGCATGTCGACCAGCACGGCCAGCAGCAGCGCCGCCTCGCCCAGCGTCGCGATGCGCCCGCCCGACAGCGACGGGATGGCGCGCAGCCGCGCCCGGTCCGCCTGGGCGACCGTCTGCACCAGCCGCTCGGCGGCATCGGCAGGCATCCGATATTGGTGGATGATCGGCAGCGGATAGTCGCTGAACGCCATGTCGACCCGCGCCAGCGCCCGCCATGACCCGCCGACCAGATGCAGCGGCAGGCCGCGCGCACCGGCCAGCCAGGGCGCGCGCGCCAGCTGTTCGGCCACTGCCCGTTCGACCGCGGCGCGCGGCTTGCCCCGAAGCGCCGCCAGCCGCAGCACGCCAAGCGGAAACGACGCGCAGTCGCCGACGGTGCCGCCCGCCAGCCGGGTCAGCTCCAGGCTGCCGCCGCCCAGATCGCCGACCAGCCCGTCCGCCCCCGGAATGGCCGACAGCACGCCGAGCGCGGCCGCACGGGCTTCCTCCACACCCGACAGCAGCTCGACCTCAAGGCCGAGCGCCGCCGCGCGGGCGAGCAGCGCGGTGCCGTTCGACGCATCGCGCACCGCCGCCGTCGCCACGGTGCGCAGCCGGGTGACGCCCATCGCATCGACGAGCCGGCGGAAGCGCGCCAGCGCCCGCCCCGCCGCCTCCAGCGCATCGGGCGCGATCTGGCCGGTTTCGGCCAGATGCTCGCCCAGCCCCGCCGTCACCTTTTCGTTGAACAGGATCGCCGGCACCCGCGCCGGCCCGCCATAGACGACCAGCCGGATCGAGTTGGAACCGATGTCGATGATCGCCGCGCGCGCGGCCAGCGGTTCGGCCGCCGGCAAGCGCAGCTGCACTGCGGTTGCGCTCATGCCCGGCGCCCGACGCTCAGCTTGGGCACCTGATCGCTGTTGGCGAGCGCCGTGCCGCGCCCCGACAGCGACGGATTGGTCATGAAATAGCGGTGCAGGTTGAACGGCCGCTCGCCCGGCTGGGTGCGGACATAGGCCCCGTCCGCGCCCAGCTCCCAGCTCTGTTCATTGTCGATGAGATTGGCGACCAGCACCTGATCGAGCACCTGATCATGCACCGTCTTGTTGGTGATCGGCAGCATATATTCGACGCGGCGGTCAAAGTTGCGCGGCATCCAGTCGGCCGAGGAGATGAACAGCTTTGCCCGGTCATTGGGCAGGTCGCGCCCGCCCCCGAAGGCGAAGATGCGGCTATGCTCGAGGAACCGGCCGACGACCGATTTGACGCGGATATTGTCCGACAGGCCGGGCACGCCGGGGCGCAGGCAGCAGATGCCGCGCACGATCAGCTCGATCGCAACGCCCGCCGCGCTCGCCTCGTAGAGCTTCTCGATCATCGCGGGGTCGACGAGCGAGTTCATCTTGGCCCAGATGCCCGCCGGGCGGCCGGCACGGGCATGGGCGATCTCCTCGTCGATCAGCGCCGCGATCCGCGCCCTCAGGTCGAGCGGCGACATGGCGAGCAGCTCCAGCTCGGTCGGCTCGACATAGCCGGTGATATAGTTGAACAGCTGCGCGGCATCGCGCCCGGCACGCGGATCGGCGGTGAAATAGCTGAGATCGGTGTAGATGCGCGCCGTCACCGGATGATAATTGCCGGTGCCGAAATGGCAGTAGGTGCGGTAGCCCTCACCCTCGCGGCGGACGACCATCGACACCTTGGCATGGGTCTTCCACTCGATGAACCCATAGACGACCTGCACGCCCGCCCGCTCCAGCGCCGAGGCCCAGAGCAGGTTCTGCTCCTCGTCGAACCGCGCCTTGAGTTCGACCACCGCCGTCACCGACTTGCCCGCCTCGGCCGCCGCGATCAGCGCCTGGATGACCGCCGACTGCTTGCCCGCGCGGTAGAGCGTCTGCTTGATCGCCACGACGTCAGGATCGGCCGCCGCCTGCTGCAGGAATGCGAGCACGACGTCGAACGTCTCATAGGGGTGATGGACGACGATGTCCTTGGCGCGGATGGCGGCGAAACAGTCGCCGCCATATTCGCGGATGCGCTCGGGAAAGCGCGGGCTGAACGGCACCCATTTCAGGTCGGGCCGGTCCTCCTCGACCAAAGCCTCCAGATCGCCGATGCCAAGCAGCCCGTCGGCCTCGGTCAGGATCGCATCGGCGGCCAGTTCGCCGCGCACCAGCGTTTCCAGCGCATCGGGCATGCTCGCCTCCAGCTCCAGCCGGATCACCCGGCCGCGGCGGCGGCGCTTGATGGCGCTGCGGAAATAGCGGACCAGATCCTCCGCTTCCTCCTCCAGCTCGATATCGCTGTCGCGGATGATGCGGAACCCGCCCGCACCCAGCACCCGGTAGCCCGGAAACAGCAGATCGGTGAAGCAGCGCAGCACCGATTCCATCGCGATATAGCGCGCCGGCTCGCCCGGAATGCGCACGAACCGCGGCAGCGTCGGCGGCAGCATCACCAGTTCGCGGATCGGTTCCTTGTCCGACAGGCGGACAAGGTCGAAGATCAGCGTCAGCCCCTTGTTGGGGATGAAGGGAAAGGGATGCGCCGGATCGAGCGCCTGGGGCGTGATGATCGGGAAGATCTGGTTGCGGAAATGCGCCTCCAGCCAGCCCCGGTCGGCGGGGTTCAGATCATCGCCGCGCACCACGCTGACGCCCGCACCCTGCAGCGCATCGCGCAGGTCCGCCCAGACGCGCTGCTGGCTTGCCATCAGCGCCTCGGCCCCCTCGGTGACGGCGGCAAGTTGCTGCACCACGGTCAGCCCGTCGAACGCGCGTTCCTCGACGCCCTGCATCTGCTGGCCCTTGAGGCCGGCGACGCGGACCATGAAAAACTCGTCAAGGTTGGACCCGGAAATCGACAGGAAGCGCAGCCGCTCGAGCAGCGGATGCGCGGGGTTGCACGCTTCCTCGAGCACCCGGCGGTTGAACGCCAGCCACGACATTTCGCGGTTGAAATAGCGCTGGTCGCCGGCAGGGGCCGTGCGGTCGTCTGCGGGGTCGAGCGGCCGGGGGCGGGCCATCAGAACAAATCCTCCTGCTTGTGACCGAACAGGTCGCGCGCCAGCCTTACCGAAATCCGCACGCGCTTGGCGAGGGCGGCCTCGTCGAGCAGATCGACCGCACGCAGGATGCCGACATAGCTGCGCTCGATCCGCGCGCCGAGCCAGGGGGCAAGGTCGGGCGGACAGGCCAGCCCGCGCTGGGCGAGCAGCTTGTCGATCAGCGCGGCGGTCATCGCCTCGTCCGGCTCGTCGATCCGCACAACCGGCGTCGCCGCCAGCCGCGAACGCAGATCGGGCAGGCGGACGCGCCACGCCGGCGGCGGCTGATCGGCGATGATCAGCAACGGGCGGCGATCGGTCTGAGCGGCGTTCCAGGCATGGAACAGCTCATCCTCCGGCCGGCGTTCGGCATCGTCGAACAGCCGCCCGCCGCTCGACCGCGCGAACAGCCGGCCAAGCAGGCTGCGCCCCGATTTGCGCGGGCCGACAAGGATCGTCGCCATCACCGGCCAGGTGCCCCAGTGATCGAGATGGCGCACCGCCTGGGCGTTCACCTCGGCCACGATGAAGTCTTCCTGCCGCTCCTCGGCCGGCCAGCCCAGCGGCAGCGCCATCTGGCTCATCTGGGGGGCTGCGCCCCGCCGCGCCGGATGCGCAGCGCGCCGGCACCTTCCTGCACCTGCCAGCCGCGCGCGACGAGCGCGGCGCGCAGCGCGGCCTGATCGCCCTCGAACGTCACCCGCATCACCGACACGCCGCCGAGCGCAAGGCTGGACGTCGCCGCCCCGCGCACGCCCGGCACCGCGCGCACCGCTGCCTCGGCCGCGCTGACCGCGGCGGCATCGGGGGTGTCGAACTGGATCGTGACCGCCGTGGCCGCCGGGGGCGGTGCATCGGTCAGCTGCCCGTCATCGCCCGCCATGTCTACGGGATCATCGACCGTTTCGGGCAGCAGCGCGGCCATGTCGATCGCCAGCCCCGGATCGGGGCTGAGCCGCCCGGCCTGAAGGGCTGCGGCATAGAGCGCGTCCATCCGCTTCACGCCCTCGTCCATCAGCCGGGGCAGCGCCTCGCTCGATCCGACGCGCAGCACGAAACCGCCCAGATACTGGCGATCGGGGCCGTGATAGGCGGAAAAGCGCCCGATCACCGGTCCGCCCGGCCATTCGCGCAGCAGCCGCACCTCGGGGATCAGCACATCGGCCGCGCCATAGCTGTCGAGCAGCAGCCGCCACCAATTGCGCCCGGGCCTCAGGCTCTGCCCGGCATTGAGCACCAGCGGATCGACACCGGTGCCGGTCGGGCGGACATAATCGACCGGGCTGGATCCGGTGCGGAACCGCGCCCAGGCCTGTTGCCACAGGCTGCGCGCCTCAAGCGCCTGGGCGGTGCCGCCCGACCATTCGATCGGCAGCACCAGCATCGGCGCGGACCGCCTCAGCCCGCCCGACGCGCCCAGGATCTGGCCGGTGCGGGCGCGGTCGAACAGCACGCCCAGCCGCGCGACATAGCGGCGCGGGCCGATCTGTTCATCCTCGACGACGATGCCCGCGACCATCTGGTCAAGCGCCGAATCGGACAGGCTGGGGCCGGGCGTGCCGCCATGGGTGCGCGCCCACAGCGCCTTCCAGCCGCGCCGCTGCGCCTCGCGCCAGCCGCCCAGCCGCGCCGCATCGGCGTTCGGCCCGGCGACATCGACCTCGATCCCGCCGACCTCGAAACTCGATGAACTGTCGATCGGCGGCACGCCGCGCTCGCCCTCGATCTGCGCGCGCAGGCCCGCGCCGCCCAGCGTCCAGCCAAGCGCCGCGAGCGCACAGGCCGCAGCACCCAGCACCGGCACGGCACCGGCCGGCACCGGCGGCAGCAAACGGAAACGGGCAAGCACGGTCACGCCGCCCTTCTGGCGTGTCGGCGGTGGAAATCCAAGCATGTTGTCGCTAGGGCCGGGAACATGACGGACAACAAGCCCTATACCTATGCCCAGGCCGGCGTTTCGATCGCGGCGGGCAATGCGCTGGTCAAGGCCATCGCCCCGCTGGCGCGCGCGACGCGGCGGCCCGGTGCCGATGCCGATCTGGGCGGCTTTGGCGGATTTTTCGACCTGAAGGCGGCGGGCTATACAGACCCGCTGCTGGTCGCCGCCAATGACGGGGTGGGCACCAAGCTCAAGCTTGCGATCGAGCATGACCGGCATGACGGGGTGGGCATCGACCTTGTCGCCATGTGCGCCAACGACCTGATCGTGCAGGGCGCGGAGCCTTTGTTCTTCCTCGATTATTATGCGACCGGCCGGCTGGAATCAGGCGTCGCCGAACGGGTGATCGCCGGCATTGCCGAGGGGTGCCGCCAGGCGGGCTGCGCGCTGATCGGCGGCGAGACCGCCGAAATGCCGGGCATGTATGCGCCGGGCGATTATGATCTGGCCGGTTTCTGCGTCGGCGCGGTCGAGCGCGATGCCGCGCTGACCGGCAACCGGGTGCAGGCGGGCGACCTGATCCTCGGCATCGCCTCTTCGGGCGTGCATTCGAACGGCTATTCGCTGGTCCGGCGGCTGGCCGCCGACCGGGGGTGGAAGCTCGACCGCCCGGCGCTGTTCGACAATGAGGTGCTGCTGATCGATGCGCTGATGGCGCCGACGCGCATCTATGTCCGCGCGCTGCTGCCCGAGGTGCGCGCCGGGCGCATCCATGCCCTTGCCCACATCACCGGCGGCGGCCTGCTGGAGAATATTCCCCGCGTCCTGCCCGCCGATCTTCACGCCCGCATCGATGCCGATGCCTGGCCGCAGCCGCGGCTGATGGCGTTTCTGCAGGCGCAGGGCGCGATCGAGCCGGCGGAAATGGCGCGCACCTTCAACTGCGGGATCGGCATGGCAGTGATTGTCGCCCCCGACATGGCCGAACAGGTGACCGCCGCGCTGACCGAAGCGGGCGAGCAGGTGTTCACCATCGGCCGGATCGAGCCGGGCCAGCGCGGCTGCACGGTCACCGGATCGGCCGAGGCGTGGAGCGCGCGCGAACGCTGGGACGCGGTCCATCTTGGCTGATCCGGCCCGGATGCCCGCCCCCGCTCTCGGCCCCGGCCCCGCTGCCCCCGTCCCCAAAGCGCGGGTCGGCGTGCTGATCTCCGGCCGGGGATCGAACATGGCGGCTTTGCTCTATGCCTCGCGCCTCGCCGGTGCGGCCTATGAGATCGTGCTGGTCGCCGCCAATGATCCGGCAGCGCCGGGGCTGGATCTGGCGCGCGCCGAGGGGATTGCGACCTTTGCCCACAGCCATGTCGGCATAAGGCGGGCGGCGTTCGACGCGCTGATCGACGAACAGCTGCGCGCGGCGGGCGTCGAATATGTCGCGCTTGCCGGCTATATGCGCCTGTTATCGCGCGATTTTGTCGTGAAATGGCAGGGCCGGATCATCAACGTCCATCCCTCGCTGCTGCCGCTCTACAAGGGGCTGGACACGCATGAGCGGGCAATCGCCGCCGGCGACCGCGAGGCGGGCTGCTCGGTCCATATCGTCACGCCCGAACTCGATGATGGGCCGGTGCTCGGCCAGGCGCGGGTGGCGATCCTGCCCGGCGACACGCCCGACAGCCTCGCCGCCCGGGTGCTGATCGCCGAGCATCAGCTTTATCCGCGCATCCTGAACGCGTTCGTGGCCGGGCAGCGCTGACAAGGCGTTCCGTCCGGGCGCAGACCTAAGGCCCGCGCCCGGCCCGGATCAGATGCCGATATCGTCGAGCGACAGCAGGGTCGCATTGCCGCCCGCGCTGGTCGTGTCGGTGCTCGTCACCCGCTCGGCGCAGAAGCGCGGCAGGTAATGCGGGCCGCCGGCCTTGGGCCCGGTGCCCGAATGACCCTCGCCGCCAAAGGGCTGGCTGCCGACGATCGCGCCGATCATCGACCGGTTGACGTAAAGATTGCCGACCCGTGCCAGCGCCTCGACGGTCTCCGCCGCGCGGGCGATGCGGCTGTGCAGGCCCATGGTCAAGCCGAAGCCCTTGGCGTTGACGCGCGCGACCACCTCCTCAAGCGTGCCCGCCTTCCACGTCGCGACGTGGAGCAGCGGCCCGAACCATTCGGCCTGAAGATCGTCGATATCATCGAGGCGGATGATCGTCGGCGGCACGAAATGCCCGGCCTCGGGCACCGCCAGGCTGTGGACGATGCGCCCGGCCATCGCCGTGCGGTGCGCCATCAGCCGGTCATAAGCGGCGGCATCGATCACCGGGCCGACATCGGTCGCCGGATCGGCGGGATCGCCGATCACCAGCGTGTTCATCGCGCCCTTCAGCATCTCGATCGTGTGGTCGGCAATGTCGTCCTGCAGCAGCAGCAGCCGCAGCGCCGAACAGCGCTGCCCCGCCGAGCGGAAGGCCGAGGTGACGACATCCTGCACCACCTGTTCGGCAAGTGCGGTCGAATCGACGATCATCGCATTGATGCCGCCGGTTTCCGCGATCAGCGGCACCAGCGGGCGGCTGTCATCGGCCAGCAGCGCGCGGGCGATGCGCCGGGCGGTGGCGGTCGACCCGGTAAAGGCGACGCCCGCAACCCGCGCATCGGCGACCAGCGCAGCACCCGTGTCCGGCCCGCCGGCGGCGAGGATCAGCACATCGGCCGGCACGCCCGCCTGATGGGCAAGTGCCACGGCGCGCGCGGCGATGCGCGGCGTCTGCGGCGCGGGCTTGGCGACCACGGCATTGCCGGTGACGAGCGCCGCCACCGTCTGGCCGAGGAAGATCGCCAGCGGGAAATTCCACGGCGCGATCGTCACCCAGACGCCGCGGCCTTCCATGCGCAGGATGTTGCGCTCCCCGGTCGGCCCGGGCAGCTCGACCGGCTGCAGATGCGCGCGCGCCTGATCGGCATAATAGCGGCAGAAATCGACCGCCTCGCGCACTTCGGCGAGCGCGTCGGGAATGGTCTTGCGCGCTTCGTGCACGCAGATCGCCATCAGCTCGGCGCGGTGTTCCTCCAGCAGGTCGGCCAGCCGGTCGAGACAGGCGGCGCGCGCCTCCACGGGCCGTGCCGACCAGTCATCGGCGGCAGCGCGCGCCCGCGCCACGGCGGCGGCCGGATCGGCCAGGTCTGCCGGGGCGGGCGGCAGGCTGTGCCGCCCGATTTCGGCGGCGATCGCCGCCAGAGTGTCACTGTCCTGCAGGTCGATGCCCTCGCTGTTGCGCCGCTCCGGCGCGAACAGGTCGCGCGGCAGGGCGATTCCGGGATGACGGCTGCCGCCCACCGCGTCGATCCGGGCGACCGGATCGGCGAGCAGCGCCTCGTCGCTCAGCCGCTCATCGGCAAGCTGATGCACGAAACTGGAGTTCGCGCCGTTTTCGAGCAGCCGCCGGACCAGATAGGCCAGCAGGTCGCGGTGGCCGCCGACCGGCGCGTAGATGCGGCAATGATAGCCCTGTTCGCGCACCAGCCGCTCATACAGCCCCTCGCCCATGCCGTGCAGGCGCTGGAACTCGAAATCGCGGCGGCCGCCGGCCCATTCGACGATGGTGGCGACGGTCAGCGCATTGTGGCTGGCAAAGGCAGGCGCAATGCCGTCCGCGTCGAGCATGTCGCGCGCACAGGCCAGATAGGACACGTCGGTCGCCGCCTTGCGGGTGAACAGCGGATAATCGCTCAGCCCCGCTTCCTGGGTGCGCTTGATCTCGCTGTCCCAATAGGCGCCCTTGACCAGCCGGACATTCATCCGCCGCCCGGTCGCGCGCGCCAGTTCATCGGCCCAGCCGATGACCGCGCGGGCGCGCTTGCCGTAAGCCTGGACCGCCATGCCATAGCCGTCCCAGCCCCTGAGCGCCGGCATGCGCGCGACGCCGGCGATGATGTCGAGGCTCATTTCAAGCCGCTCGGATTCCTCGGCATCGACGGTGAGCGCGATGCCCCGCCGCGCCGCCTCCAGCGCCAGCGTGCCGAGCATCTCGGTCAGCGCGGGCACGCAATCGGCGCGGTGCGCGACCTCGTAGCGCGGGTGCAGCGCCGACAGCTTGACCGACACCGAATGGCCTGCCGCCGGATCGCTGCCGACCGCCGCGATCGCCGCCATATAGCTGTCGAAATAGCGCTGCCCGTCGGGATAGGTGCGCGCGGCTTCGCCCAGCATGTCGAAACTGGCGGTGAAGCCCTTGTTTTCAGGCTTCTTCATCCGGCGCATCGCTTCGTCGATGGTGCGGCCCATGACGAAGATCTCGCCCATCATGCGCATCGCGGCGCCCACCGCCTGGCGCACGAACGGCTCGCCCGCGCGCGCGATCAGCCGGCGCAGCACCCCGCCCTGCCCCGCGTCATGGACAAGCGCCTTGCCCATCACCAGACCCCAGGTGGCCGAGTTGACCAGCGCCGACGCGCTTTTGCCGGCATGGGCGCGCCAGTCGGCCTCGCCCAGCTTGTCGGCGATCAGCAGATCGGCGGTCGCGGGATCGGGCACGCGCAGAAACGCCTCGGCGAGCGACAGCAACGCGACGCCTTCTGACGTGTTCAGCCGATATTCCTGCAGGAACTGGTTGACCCAGCCGGTCGTCTGCGCGGCGCGCAGATCGGCAAGCAGGCCGAGCGCGACGCGCACCGCGCCCTCGCGCTCCTCGGGTGCGAGTCGGGCACGTTCGAGGAGGGGTTTCAGCACCTCCGGCTCGGGTGCGCGGTGGAGCGGCTTGAGCGACGGAAGCGAGAGTGACGTTGCGGAATCCATGGGCTCCCCTTCGCAGGGCTTGGCCCGGTCTTGCAAGGGGGAAAGTGGGGCGCGTAGGGATGCACGGCAAGCGCCGCCGGGCATGCGCCGGGTGCCGCCAACGGATAAAGCAGCGGGAGAGAATGAGGATGCCCACCGTCAGTCTGGATGAGCTGAAAGCCCGGGTCGGACAGCCGCTCGGCACGTCGGACTGGCTGACCGTCGATCAGGCGATGATCGACAAATTCGCCGATGCCACGGGCGATCATCAGTTCATCCATGTCGATCCCGACAAGGCGAAGCTGACCCCCTTTGGCGGGACGATCGCGCACGGCTTCCTGTCGCTGTCGCTGATGCCGGTGCTGACCCAGATGACCGACATGCCGCGCCCGGCCGGGATCAAGATGGGCGTCAACTATGGCGGCAACAAAACCCGCTTCCTCGCCCCGGTGCGTTCGGGCAAGCGGGTGCGCGGCCATTTCAAGCTGCTCGAGCTGGAGGAAAAGCGCCCCGGCCAATGGCAGCAGACCGTGGAATACACGCTCGAGATCGAGGGTGAGGACAAGCCAGCGCTGATCGCCGAATGGATCAGCCAGTTCTTCCTGTGACCCGCCGGCACCCGCCCTGGGCCGGGCGCCTGCAACCCGAAACACCGATTTGCCGAACAGCGCATCCAAGGAGAGAGTAAATGCGTGACGCCGTCATCGTTTCCACCGCCCGCACGCCGATTGGCCGTGCCTATCGCGGTGCGTTCAACAACCTGCCTTCGCCGACGCTGGCCGGCCATGCGATCAGCGCCGCCGTCGCCCGCGCGGGCATCGATCCCGCCGAGGTGCAGGACGTGGTGTTCGGCGCGGCGCTGCAGCAGGGCCATCAGGCCGGCAACATCGCGCGCACCGCGCTGCTGCGCGCCGGGCTGCCGGTCACCGTTTCGGGCATGTCGGTCGACCGCCAGTGCGCCTCGGGCCTGATGGCGATCGCGACCGCTGCCAAGCAGATCATCGACGATCAGATGGACGTGGCCATCGGCGGCGGCGTCGAGAGCATCTCGCTCGTCCAGACGCCGCAGATGCGCGTCGCGCCGGACCCCGAGCTGCTGGCGATGCACAACGCCATCTACATGCCGATGCTGCAGACCGCCGAAGTCGTCGCCAAGCGTTACGGCATCAGCCGCGACGCGCAGGATGAATATGCGCTCCAGTCGCAGCAGCGCACCGCCGCCGCCCAGGCCGCCGGCAAGTTCGATGACGAGATCGTGCCGGTGACCGCGACCATGGCGGTGACCAACAAGGAAACCAAGGAAGTCACCTACAAGGAGGTGACGCTGGCCAAGGACGAGGGCAACCGCGCCGACACGACGCTGGACGGGCTGAAGTCGCTGCAGCCGGTGATGGGGCCGGACATGAACATCACCGCCGGCAATGCCTCGCAGCTGTCGGACGGTGCTGCGGCATCGGTGCTGATGGAAGCGCGGCTTGCCGAGCAGCGCGGCCTGACCCCGCTTGGCCGTTATGTCGGCATGGCGGTCGCCGGCACCGAGCCCGATGAAATGGGCATCGGCCCGGTGTTCGCGATCCCGAAGCTGCTCGACCGGTTCGGCCTGAAGATGGACGATATCGGCCTGTGGGAGCTGAACGAGGCGTTCGCCGTACAGGTGCTCTACTGCCGCGACAAGCTGGGCATCCCCAACGAGCTGCTGAACGTCAATGGCGGCGCGATCTCGATCGGCCATCCCTATGGCATGTCGGGTGCGCGCATGGTCGGCCATGCGCTGATCGAGGGCAAGCGCCGCGGCGCGCGCCATGTCGTGATCACCATGTGCGTCGGCGGCGGCATGGGCGCGGCCGGCCTGTTCGAAGTCCTCTGATCCGGTGTTCCGGCCGGGCGTCCGCGCCCGGCCGGCACGCATCGCCCCCGGTTTTGACAAAGCGGCGCGGGCCGGGGCAGTCAGGGGCGATGGTCACGCCCCTTCACCGTCTTGCCATTCCCGTCCTGCGGCCGGTCGGTCGATGAGCCGGCTGCTCGTCTTCGGGCCGGGCTATACCGCGTCGCGGCTGATGGCGGCGGCGCGCGGCCGGGCTTGGGCGGTGGACGCGGTCACGCGCGCGATCCTGGCCGATCCAGATCAGGTTGCCGCGATGGTCGCGCGCGCCACCCATATCCTGTCGAGCGTCCCGCCCGAAGGCGACGATGATCCGGTGCTCGCCCGGCATGGGCCGCTGCTCGCCGGTTGCGGGGCGTGGCTTGGCTATCTGTCGTCGACCGGCGTCTATGGCGATGCCGGCGGCGCATGGGTGGACGAGACGGCGGACATCGGCACCGGCCGCCGGTCGGCGCGGGCGCGGGCCGATGCCGCATGGCTGGCGCTGGGCGCGCGGGTGTTCCGCCTGCCGGGGATTTACGGGCCGGGGCGCAGCGCGCTCGACCGGGTGGCGGCGGGCAGCGCCCATCAGGTCGATGTGCCCGGCCAGATTTTCAGCCGCGTCCATGTCGACGATATCGTGACCGGGGTGATGGCAGGCTTCGCCGGGCCGCCGGGTGCCTATAATCTGGCCGATGACGAACCCGCGCCGCAGAATGACGTCGTCCGCCACGCCGCCCGGCTGCTCGGCCTACCCGATCCGCCCTTTGTGGCGCTGGATGCGCTGTCGCCGATGGCGCGCGGATTCTATGCCGAGAACCGCCGGGTCGCGAACGGCAAGGCGCGGCGCGCGCTCGGTTGGACGCCCGCCTTTCCCGATTACCGCGCCGGGCTGCGCGCGCTCAGCGCCAGCACCAGCCCGATCAGCGCCAGCCCCCCGCCGGCCATTGCGGTCGGCGTCCAGCGATAGCCTTCGAACAGCGTCGACAGCGCCATCGCGATGACCGGAATGATCACCCCCGAATAGGCGGCGCGCGCCGCGCCGATCCGGCGGATGAGCGGGTAATAGAGCATGAACGCCACCGCCGATGCGGCCACGCCCAGATAGATGATGCCCGCCAGATAGGCCGGGCGCGGATCCCAGGCCGGCGGGCCGCTGGTCGCCCAGGCCCAGACGGCGTTGCCGGCGGTGCCCGTGATCATGCTCCAGCACATCACGCTGACCAGCGGGGCCTGCTGGACGCGCGGCAGCGCCTGCAGGATGTTCGCCGACGATGCCGACAGCACGGCGAGCAGCGACAGCGCGATGCCAAGCCCGGTGCGCGCGCCGGCGGCACCCCCGCCCCCCATTCATGCGCGAACAGCAGCGCGATCCCGGCCAGCGCGACCGCCGACCCGGCGATGAAGCCGCGCGACAGCTGCTGGCCAAGGAAGATGCGGCCAAGCAGCGCATTGGGGATGACGAGCAGCGCGAAGATGACCGCGACCAGCCCCGAGGTGATGTGCGCTTCCGCCCGGTAGACAAGGTTGAAGTTGACGACGAACTGCGCCAGCCCGAGCAGCAGCGTGATCCCCCAGACCGGCCGGGGCAGCGCCAGCGACGTGCGCGTCGCCAGCGCATAAGCGGCCATGGCGATGCTGCCGGCGGCGAAGCGATAGGTGACCGACCAGCTGGGCGGCACGGCGGCCAGCTGGTCGCGGATGACCAGCCAGGTCGATCCCCAGATCAGCGTGACGATGACGAACGGCACGACGACGCCAAGCGCGCCGCCGCCGGATGCCTGCCCGGCGCCTGCCGCGTTCGACGCCCCGCTCACAGTGCCTCGATCGCGGCGGCGAGCGGCGCGATCGCCGCTTCGTCCTGGTTCCAGCTGACCACCAGCCGCGCCGCGCCCGCGCCCCAGTCGTAAAAATCAAAGCCCTTGGCGCGCAGGGCAGCCGCCTCGTCCGCGCTCAGCGCCACGAACACCTCATTGGCCTCGACCGGATGGAGCAGCCGGCCCGCCGCCGCCTGGCCGAGGCGCGCGGCCCCGGCATTGGCGGCGCGCGCATTGGCCAGCCACACATCCCCTCCAGCATGGCGAGGATCTGCGCGGCCAGATAGCGCCCCTTGGACAGCAGATGCCCGGACCGTTTGCGGCGGATGCGGGTGGCGGCGGCAAGATCGGGCCGGAACAGGATCAGCGCCTCGGCGCACAGCCCGCCATTCTTGACGAAGCCGAAGCTAAGCGCATCGACCCCGGCCCGCCAGGTCAGATCGGCGGGGCTGCACCCCAGATGCGCGACCGCATTGGCAAAGCGCGCGCCGTCCATGTGCAGCCCCCAGCCGCGTGCCCGGGCAAGCGCGCCGAGCGCCGCAACCTCGTCGGGGGTATAGACCAGCCCATATTCGGTCGCATTGGTGATCGACAGCGCATGGGGCTGCACCTGATGCACATCGGGGCGGATCTGGTCGGCGAAACCGGCGACGGTGGCGGGATCAAGCTTGGCGCCCGCGCCATCGATCAGCATCAGCTTCGCGCCGCCGGTGAAGAACTCCGGCGCGCCCGCTTCATCGACCTGGATGTGCGCCTCGCGGTGGCAGAGCACCCCGCCATGAGGCGGGCAGAGCGCAGCGAGCGCGAGGCAGTTGGCCGCCGTCCCCGTCGTCACCCAGAGTGCCGCGACCTCGGTGCCGAACAGCTGCGAAAACGCATCGTCGAGGCGTGCCGACCAGCCATCGCCGTCATAGGCGGTGTCCAGCCGGTCGGCGGCGGCGATCGCGGCCATGACGGCGGGATGGGCGGGCGCGGCATTGTCGGAGAAAAAGCGCATGGCGTGCATCTGCGGGGCTTTGCCCGGCCGGTCAATCCGGCGCGGCGGGGGCACCGCCGGCGACGGGCGGACCGGCGGCATTTTTGGTCTTGCGCACGGCTGCTGCACCGCACAAACTCCGGCCATCAGGGGGAAAGGGCACGGGTGGCGCGAAAACCGGCTTTTGACGAAATGGGGGCGGATCCCGTCCGGTCGCCCTATGCTGCGGTCCGCGCCTGGCTGGATGAAACCCCGCCCGACTATCTGCACACCCGCCACGCCCAGGCGGAGCTGTTCTTCCGCCGCATCGGCATCACCTTTGCCGTCTATGGCGACTCCCAGGCCGATGAGCGGCTGATCCCGTTCGACATCATCCCGCGCATCCTGTCGCGCACCGAATGGACGAAGCTGGAAGCCGGGCTGATCCAGCGGGTGACGGCGCTCAACGCGTTTCTGAGCGATATCTACGGCCCGCGCGAGATCCTGAAGGCCGGGCTGATCCCGCCCGAACTGGTGCTGCGCAACCCGCAATTCTGCCTGGCCGCGATCGAACGCAGGCCGCCGCACGGCATCTACACCCATATTGCCGGCATCGACATCGTCCGCACCGGGGCCGACGAGTTTCATGTGCTGGAGGACAATGCCCGCACCCCGTCGGGCGTGTCCTACATGCTTGAAAACCGCGAAGTGATGATGCGGCTGCTGCCCGAGCTGTTCGACCGCCACCGGGTCGCGCCGGTCGAAACCTATGCCGACATGCTGCTCGGCACGCTGCGCTCGGTCGCACCGCCGCATTGCGAGGGCGAGCCGACGGTCGTGGTGCTCACCCCCGGCTTTCACAACTCGGCCTATTACGAGCACAGCTTCCTGGCCGACAAGCTGGGGGTCGATCTGGTCGAGGGCAGCGACCTGTTCGTGCGCGACGACGTGCTCTACATGCGCACGACCGAAGGGCCGCGCCGCGTCGACGTCGTCTATCGCCGCGTCGACGACGCGTTTCTCGACCCGCTGGTGTTCCGCCCGGATTCGCTGCTCGGCGCGCCGGGGATGATGAGCGCCTATAAAATGGGCAATCTCGCCATCGCCAATGCGATCGGCACCGGCATTGCCGACGACAAGGCGATCTACAGCTACATGCCCGAAATCGTCCGCTTCTACACGGGCGAGGAACCGATCCTGCGCAATGTGCCGACCTGGCGCTGCCGCGAGCCGGAGTCGCTTGCCTATGTGCTCGATCATCTGGACGAGCTGGTGGTCAAGGAGGTCGACGGATCGGGCGGCTATGGGATGCTGGTCGGCCCCCATGCGAGCAGCGCCGAGCGCGCCGCCTATGCCGAGCGGCTGCGCGCCGATCCCGCGCGGTTCATCGCCCAGCCGACGCTGGCGCTGTCGACCTGCCCGACGCTGGTGGATGCCGGCATCGCGCCCCGCCATGTCGATCTGCGCCCGTTCGTGCTCACCGGGCGCGACGGCGTGCAGATCGTACCCGGCGGGCTGACCCGCGTCGCGCTGGCCGACGGATCGCTGGTCGTGAACTCCAGCCAGGGCGGGGGAACCAAGGACACATGGGTGCTCGATGACTGACCCGACCCTCAGCCTTTACGGGGTGCATCGCTGATGCTGTCGCGCACGGCGGGCGACCTGTTCTGGACCGGGCGTTATGTGGAACGCGCCGATTTCACCTCGCGGCTGATCGATGCGACGCTCAGGCTTGCCGCCCTGTCATCGACCTATGGCGGCGATGTCGGCGCATGGTCGGGCGCGCTGGCGGCGGCGGGCGTGGCCCAGGGCTATGCCGAGCGGCACAAGGAGCTGAGCGAGGCGGCGGCGCTGCAATATCTGTCGCTCGACACCGAGAACGCCTCGTCGATGCGCTGCTGCATCGAGCGGGCGCGCAACAATGCCCGTGCGGTGCGCACCGCACTGACCGTCGAGGTGTGGGAGGCGATCAACACCGCCTGGCTCGACATCCAGCGTTTCGGCCTGACGCTTGAAAACCGCCCGGCGCTGACGCGGCTGGTGGAAAATGTGAAGGCCTCGGCACTTGCCTTTGACGGGGCGACCCACCGCACGATGCTGCGCGACAAGAGCTACTGGTTCCTGCGGCTGGGCGCGGCGCTCGAGCGTGCCGACAACACCGCGCGGCTGCTCGACGTCAAATATCATCTGCTGCTGCCGCGCGACGAGCCGGTGGGCGGCAGCCTTGATTATTTCCAGTGGACGACGATCCTCAGGACCGTCTCCGCGCTCACCGCCTATCGCCATGTCTATCGCGACAGCCTGAAGCCCTGGCTGGTCGCCGATCTGCTGATCCTCAACCGGCGCATGCCGCGCTCGCTTGCCGCCTGCATGAACGACGCGGTCCGCTATCTCGACCTGCTGGCGCAGGACAGCGGGCGGCGCGGGCCGGCGCACCGCGCGGCGGTGGCGCTGTCGGGGCGGCTGATGCGCGGCGACATGGATGCGATCTTCCGCGCCGGCCTGCATGAATATATCACCGCCTTCCTGGCCGAGAACAACGCGCTCGCGGCGATGGTGATGGAGCAGTACCAGTTCTGATGCGCATCCAGGTCGACCATCACACGCGCTACAGCTACGAATATCCCGCCAGCGGGATCGTGCAGGCACTGCGCGTGACGCCGCGCAACAGCGATGCGCAATATATCCGCCACTGGCGCGTCGATGCCGATGTCGACGGCACGATGCGCGAGGGCGTGGATGCGTTCGGCAACCATGTGATCATGTTCTATGTCGAAGGCCAGGTGACCGAGCTGACGCTGACCGTGACCGGCGAGGCGGATGTTGCCGACACCGCCGGGATCGTGCGCGCGGCCGAAAGGCTACCGGCCGCCGTCTATCTGCGCACGACCGAGCTGACCCAGCCCGATGCCGCGATCCTCGACTGGGTGCGCACGCTTGATTCGGGCAATGTGCTGGCGACGCTGCACGCGCTGACCGCATCGCTCCACCGGCATATGAGCTTCGACGTCACCGAAACCGATGTCGCGACGCCCGCCGCCACCGCCTTTGCGGCCACGCGCGGCGTGTGCCAGGACTTCGCGCACATCTTCTGCGCCGCCGCGCGCAGCCTGGGCGTGCCCGCCCGCTATGTCTCGGGCCATCTCGCCCGCGCGGGGCATGAGGCGATGGAGGCCGCCCATGCCTGGGTGGAGGCGCTGGTCCCCGATCTCGGCTGGGTGGCGTTCGATCCGGCAAACGGCATCTGCGCGACCGATGCCTATCTGCGCGTCGCCATCGGCCTTGATTATCGCGACGCCGCCCCGGTACGCGGCGCGCGTCGCGGCGGCGGAACCGAGGCGATGCATGTCCATGTCCGCGCCGGCCATGCCGGCGAGCAACAGCAGGGCTGAACGGCGATGACCTATTGCATCGGCATGCTTGTCCGCGACGGGCTGGTGATGATGGCCGACACCCGCACCAATGCGGGCGTCGACAACATCTCCTGCTACCGCAAGCTGCGCATCGCCGCCGGCGGGCCGGACCGGATGATCATCGTCTGTTCGGCGGGCAATCTGTCGACCAGCCAGCAGGCGATGCAGCGGATGCGGCGCGGCACCCCCAATGAGGAAAGCGGCGAAGCCGACAGCTGGGACAGCGTGCCCGGCATCTATGAGGCAGCGCTTGCCGCCGGCCGGGCGCTGCGCCTGTCGCGCAACGACAATGACAGCCTCAACCAGGGCAGCGTGGTGTTCGACGCCACTTTGCTGGTTGGCGGATCGGTGGGAGGCGAGCCCAACCGGCTGTTCCTCGTCTATCCGGAAGGCAACATCATCGAATGCGGGCCGGACACGCCCTATCTGCAGATCGGCGAGGCCAAATATGGCAAGCCAATCCTCGACCGGGCGCTGGATTTCGACACCCCGCTCGATCAGGCGCTGAAGCTGGGGCTGATCTCGTTTGATTCAACGATGCGGGCGAACATCGCGGTCGGCCTGCCGATCGACCTGATCGCGCTGCGGCATGGCGAGCCCCGCCCGGTCGTCCAGCACCGGATCGAGGCGGACGATCCCTATTTCAGCGCCCTTTCGCGCGGCTGGTCCGACGCCATCGCCCGCGCGGTCGACGGCATCGCGCCGCCGCCCTACTGACACCCCCGCCCTCCCTCGCCCACTCCCAGCGAAAGGGGGTTGAACATGGCTGGCGGCATCCCAGTATCAGGCCATGGCCTCCCGCCGCGCGCCCGATCCCGCCCCTGCCCCGCCGCTGCTGGCTGGCCTGCCCTTTGCCGGGCGCGCGCGGCAGCGTCTGGCCGCGGCAGTGACGGCGCTGTTCACCGATCCCCACGGCCCGCCGCCAGCCCCCGTCATCCGCCGCGATGACGGCCTGTTCGGGGCACAATCGGCGGCCTGGCGCGTGCACGGCGATGTGACGACAATGATGGTGGGCGGCATCGCCGCGCTGATGCTCCAGATGCTCCATCCCGGCGCGCTCGCCGGGGTGTGGGACCATTCGGCCTTCCGCACCGACATGGCCGGGCGGCTGCGCCGCACCGCACGCTTCATTGCGCTGACCACCTATGGCGGGCCGGACGAGGCGCAGGCGGCGATCGACCGGGTGGCGCGCATCCACCGCGCGGTCAGCGGCGTGACGGCGGACGGCACCCCCTACCGCGCCGATGATCCGCATCTGCTCGGCTGGGTGCATGTGACCGAATGCTGGTCGTTCCTCGCCGCCTGGACCCGCTATGGCGACCCGCTGATGCCCGCCGCCGACCGCGACCGCTATTTCGCCGAAATGGCCCGGCTGGGCGCGCTGATGGGCGTGATCGACCCGCCGGCAAGCCAGGTCGCCGCGCTGGCGCTGATCGACCGGTTCCGGCCCGAACTGCGCCGTGATGCCCGCACCGCCGAGGTTGCGGCGCATCTGCTGGGCGGCGGCAGCGGTGGTGCAGACGGGGGTGGCGCGGGGGCCGCCGCGCACGCGCTGACGATCCGCGCGGCGCTCGACCTGCTGCCCCCATGGGCGCAGGCGATGCACGGCCTGACCCCGTCCGGTCCGCTCACCCCGCTGGTCAGGGCAGGCACGCGCGAACTGCAACGCACGCTGCGCTGGGCGCTGGGATAAGGGGTATTCGCGCGCGCCTGGGCGCGGGGGCGGCACCGGTTTGTTTGTTGTGCGCCTTCCGGCGCAGGGGCGGCACCGGCCCGCTCCCCCACCCGGCCTCCCAACGGCAGGATACGCTATGGGAGGCCGGGTGGGGGAGCGGGCCGGTGCCGTTCTTCACATCAACCGACTCCCGGTGCCGTTCTTCCCAGCTAACAACACCCGGCAACGCCCCATGCGATAGGCCTGCTTTTGCAGCCACAGGGGTTTTTTGCTTCAGTCGCGGCCCGGCATTCCGCATGGACGCGCGACCATGGACCAGACGACGCTCACCCATCTCCAGCGGCTCGAGGCCGAAAGCATCCACATCATGCGCGAGGTGGTGGCCGAATGCGCGCGGCCGGTGTTTCTCTATTCGATCGGCAAGGACAGCTCGGTGATGCTGCACCTGGCGATGAAGGCCTTTTATCCGGCGCGGCCGCCCTTCCCGTTCCTGCACATTGCGAGCGGCTGGGATTTCGCCGCCATGATCGCCCATCGCGACCGGATGGCGGCGGAGCTGGGGATCGAGCTGATCGTCCATCACAATGACGCCGGGGCCGCGGCGGGCATCAACCCGTTCGACACCCCACGCCGGTCTATACCCGCGCGATGCTGACCGAGGCGCTGACGACCGCGCTCGACACGCACGGCTTTGACGCAGCGTTCGGCGGCGCGCGCCGCGACGAGGAAAAGGCCCGCGCCAAGGAACGGGTGTTCAGCTTCCGCGCCGCCGGCCATCGCTGGGACCCGCAGAACCAGCGGCCGGAGCTGTGGCGGCTCTACAATGCCCGCAAGGCGAAGGGCGAGACGATCCGCGTCTTCCCGCTGTCCAACTGGACCGAAATCGACATCTGGAACTATATCCGGCTCGAAAACGTGCCGCTGGTGCCGCTCTATCTTGCCGCACCCCGCCCGACCGTCATCCGCGACGGCATGATCCTGATGGTCGATGACGAGCGGTTCCGCGTCCTGCCCGGCGAGACGGTGATCGAACGGACGGTCCGGTTCCGCACGCTTGGCTGCTATCCGCTGACCGGCGCGCTGGAGAGCAGCGCCGACACGCTCGACGCCGTGATCCGCGAGACGCTGAGCGCGACAGGGTCCGAACGCCAGGGCCGCGCGGTCGACAAAGATGCCTCCGCCTCGATGGAGAAGAAGAAGCAGGAGGGCTATTTCTGATGACCGATACCGGCCTCCTGCGCTTCATCACCTGCGGATCGGTCGACGACGGCAAGTCGACGCTGATCGGCCGGCTGCTCCATGACACGCGCCAGATCCTCGACGACCAGCTGGCGAGCCTCGAGGCGGATTCGCGCCGCATCGGCACGCAGGGCGAAGAGATTGATTTCGCGCTGCTCGTCGACGGGCTGGATGCCGAGCGCGAACAGGGCATCACCATCGATGTCGCCTATCGCTTCTTCGCGACCGCGCGGCGCAAATATATCGTCGCCGACTGTCCGGGGCATGAGCAATATACGCGCAACATGGTGACCGGCGCATCGACCGCCGATGCCGCCGTCATCCTGGTCGATGCGCGCAAGGGGCTGCTCACCCAGACGCGACGCCACTCCTTCCTCGTCCGGCTGATCGGGCTCGACCATGTCGTGCTGGCGGTCAACAAGATGGATCTGGTCGGCCATGACCAGCAGGTGTTCGACGCGATCGTCGCCGATTACCGTGCCTTTGCCGCCCGGATCGGGATCAGCGATGTGCGCGCCATCCCGGTGTCGGGCCTGCGCGGCGACAATGTCTCGACGCGCTCGCCGGCCATGCCCTGGTATGACGGGCCAAGCCTGATCGACACGCTCGACGCCCTGCCGGTCGATCAGGACCGAGCGGCGCGGCGGCCGTTCCGCATGCCCGTGCAATGGGTGAACCGGCCCGATCAGGATTTTCGCGGCTTTGCCGGGCTGGTCACCGCCGGCACCGTCAGGCCGGGCGACGATGTCCGCGTGCTGCCGGGCGGCGGGGTGAGCCGCATCGCCCGCATCGTCACTGCCGGTGGCGACCTGCCGGTGGCGGTGGCCGGCCAGTCGGTCACCCTGACGCTTGCCGACGAGATTGACTGCCCGCGCGGCGCGGTGATCGCGGCGGCGGGCGATCCGCCCCAGGCCGCCGACCAGTTCGAGGCAATGGTCGTGTGGATGGCCCCGGAACCCCTGCTGCCGGGGCGCGGCTATTGGCTGAAGCTTGGCACCCAGACGGTGTCGGCGACGCTGCAGCCGCCCAAATATCAGGTCAATGTCAACACGCTCGAACAGCTGGCGGCCAAGACGCTCGACCTCAATGCGATCGGCGCGGTGCAGCTGGCGACCGACCGGCCGCTGACCTTCGAGCCTTATGAGGACAGCCGCGATCTGGGCGGCTTCATCCTGATCGACAAGACGACCAACGCGACGGTTGCCGCCGGCATGATCCGCTTCGCGCTGCGCCGCAGCCAGAATGTCCATTGGCAGGCGCTGGACGTGACGCGCGACCGCCGCGCCGCGCTCAAGAACCAGAAGCCGGCGGTTGTGTGGCTGACCGGCCTGTCGGGCGCGGGCAAATCGACGATTGCCAATCTGGTCGAGAAAAAGCTGGCGCGGATGAACCGCCACACCTTCCTGCTCGACGGCGACAATGTCCGCCACGGGCTCAACCGCGACCTTGGCTTTACCGAGGCCGACCGGATCGAGAATATCCGCCGCGTCGGCGAGGTCGCGAAGCTGATGACCGATGCCGGGCTGATCGTGATCACCGCCTTCATCTCGCCATTCCGCGCCGAACGGCAAATGGTGCGCCAGATGATGGCCGAGGGCGAGTTTGTGGAGGTGTTCATCGACACGCCGCTGGCCCTCGCCGAGGCGCGCGACGTCAAGGGGCTGTACCGCAAGGCGCGGGCGGGCGAGATCCTGAACTTCACCGGCATCGACAGCCCCTATGAGCCGCCCGAGGCCCCGGAACTGGTGATCGACACCACCCGGATGACGGCGGACGAGGCCGCCGACGCGATCATCGCCCGCATCATTCCCTGATCACGGGCATCGCCCAGCTGCCCGCAACGGGGCCGCCGGGCGCGCGCGTCACATCTTGCGGTCGACGGTGTCGGCGGCGGACTTCAGATCGTCGCCCACCCCGCGCACGGTGTTGCAGCCGGCAAGCGCGATGCCCGCCAGCGCCAGCGCGGCCAGCGCCCGGATCGCGACACCCCGGTTGCGGTTCTTCTGCGTCATATCCTCTCTCCTTACCCCGGCCGGCGGCCTGCACCGCGGCCATCATAAATGTGTCTCAAGCGCAGCTGAGCTTAATCGCGCCTGACCCGATCATCACTCCCGCTTCAGCGCCGCCAGCGCGGTGACAAGGCGCGGGACATCGCCGTCCTCGACCGGGGCCTTGTAGACGCTGCGCATCTTGGCAACGGTCGCGGACCATTGCGCCGCTGTCATCGGCGGCTGCACCATCACCATGGCCGCGTCGTGACAGGCGGCGCAGTTGGCGTTGAGCAGATCGGCATCCGGGCCGTCGAACAGCCGGTCATCGGCGGGCAGCTCGACCGCCACCGGGGTCGCCGGACCGCCGGCGGCAAGCGGAACCGCCGCCAGCACAGCCGCGATCAGGAAAAACAGGCGCAGATGGATCATGCGACGATCAGGTCCAGTCGTTCGACGACACCGCGCATGTAGCCGGCACCGTTCCAGTTGGGGATCAGCTTCTGCGTCTGGCCGGCGGTGTTGGTCGCGCGCACCATCAGCGTCAGCGGCCCGGGCGGCGGCGGCGGCAGATCGGCATCGAAGCGGCGAAAGCTGTAGCGCCCGGCATCGCGGCCCAGCCGCGCGTCGCGCCAGCTCGTCCCGCCATCGGCCGACAGCTCGACCCGCGCCACACCCTGATCGCCGCCCATCGCGATCCCGCCCACGGCCAGCGGCTGGCCGGCGGCGACGCGCGCGCCATCGGCATGGCTGGTGATCCACGACCGGGTGACCATGCGGGTGATCGGCACCGTCTCGCCCGCCGGCGCGCCCGGCACGGCATCGCCGTCCGCATTGGCCGGAATGCGATAGGCCTTGGCCATCCAATAGCCGTCATCGGGCCGGTCCAGCACCTCGATATCGGACAGCATCTTGATCCAGTAGGTCGAATACCAGCCCGGCACGACCAGCCGCAGCGGAAAGCCGTTGAGCAGCGGCAGCCGCGCGCCATTCTGCGCATGGGCGATCATCACCTCGCCGTCCATCGCATGGTCGATGGCGAGCGACTTCACGAACCTCGGCGCATCGGGCACCGCCGGTTCGTCCAGCCCGGCAAAGCGCACCGCCACCGCCCCGGCAGCACCCCGGCGCGGTTGAGCACATCGCGCAGCGCCACGCCCGTCCACAGCGCATTGCCCATCGCGCCGTGCCGCCACTGGGCACCGGGCACGCGCGGCACGAACAGCCCGCGCGAATTGCCGGCGCACTGGTTGACCGCCGCATATTCAAGCGCGGGCAGCGCCAGGATCTCGGCCAGCGACAGCTCGATAGGCCGGGCGACATGGCCGTGAACCTTGAGCCGGAAGGCGGCGGGATCGATCTCGGTCGGGAAATCGGCCCAGTGCCAGCGGACGAAAAACCGGTCATTTGGCGTGAAGATGCCCTGATCGAACACATTGAACGGCGTCTCGAGCAGCGGCGGCCGCCCGCGCTGCAGGATCATTTCGCCCTTTTCGGGAAAATCGCGGGTCAGCGGCCGCAGCGACGGGCCGCCCGGCAGGCGCAGATCGGCAGTCTGGGCCGCAAGCCGCCCCACGGACCGCCGGCCAGGCCGCCAAGACCCAGCCCGGCCATCCCGGCCGCCCCGCCAGCAGCTGCCGGCGCCCGATCATGCGGTTCGTCATGTCGCTTTCCTTATGGCCCGGCCGCGCCGGGAGCAACGTCCGGCGGCCGCGCATGGTTCGACCGATCAATAAAAGTCATCACAGCGCAACGGCTTCGCATCTCGACAGCCCCGCCGCCGCCGCCTAACTGGACCGTGATGGTCGCCCCGCAAAGGGCGCGACGGGGGCAAGATAGGCAAGCGGGTGGACCCGACAGCTTTCAACCGCCTGACGGCGCGACAGCAGCAATGCCTGAGACTGGTCGCCGCACCCGCGACGTCGAAGCAGATCGCGCGCGAACTGGGCATTTCCAGCCACACGGTCGACCAGCATATCCGCGAGGCGCTGGCGACGCTCGGCCTGTCCGACCGGATGGAGGCGGCGCGGCGGTTCATTGCCCATGAACGCGGCACTGCCGGTGATGCCACCGGCGCACCCCAGGTCCCGCCGCCTTTCACGCCCCCCCTGGCCAGCCGCAGGAGCCCGCTGCCCGCACCCCCGCGCCACCGGTGGCGGCGTTTGATGCCGCCGCTGCCCCGGCATGGGAGGCACCTCCCCAAAGCTTGACTACTCAACCAGCCGGTATGGCGGCCGATGCGGCATCCGGGTCATTGCTCCCCCCGTCGGAACGGGCGGCGGGCAGCATGCCCCTGCCCTTTCCGACGAAGGACCGGCCGCGCAACGAGCTTGACCGCACCTCCAGGCTGATCTGGATCGGGGCGGTGATGACCGGGCTGATCCTGGCCGCCAGCCTGTTCATCGGTCTGGCGGCGCGGATCAGCGGCGCGACCTAAGCCCTTCTCCCGACCACAAGACTGGCGCGTGCCGGACCCTGTCCGGTGCGGAGGAGAGAGCTATGCATCACGAACGGATCGAAGCCGCCCGCGAGATCACCGCGGGGCTGATCGAGCTTGAGCAGCAGATCGATTTCGCCATCATCAGCGGCGGTCGCCTGCCCGGGACCATGGCTCAGGCGCGCCTGAAGGCGCGGCTGCCCGCCGCCACGGGCCAGGAAGCATTTCTGCACGCCGCCAAGGCGTTCGAGATGCTGGTGCAGGCGCGCAAACACATCGTCCAGGCCCATGCCAGCCTGGCGGCGGCAGGCGATGCGCTTTCGCTGCCCCCGGCCGCCTATGGCGACTGGCATGAATGTCCGAAGCCAAAGGCGATCGATGCGGGCGAACCGCATCTGCGCCTCGCGGTGTCCCAGTGATCCTCCAATACAGGCTTGACCGTGCCCGATCCGTCATGATCGGGTGGCGGCATGTGGCACGTGATGACCTTCACGATCCTCTTTGCGCTGACGATCGGCTATGCGCTGTGGCGCGGCGGCGCGCCCGAACGGCTGGCGGCACTGACGCTGCTCGTCGCATCGGTGGCGACCATGGTGGTCGCACCTGCCTGGCACTGGGTGTCGAACGGCGTCGATTACGGCGTGTTCATGGTCGATCTGGTGACCTTTGCGGCGCTGGTGGCGATCGCGCTTCACGCCAACCGTTTCTGGCCGATCTGGCTCAGCGCCACGCACGGCCTGGCGCTGCTCGGCCATCTGTCGGTGGCGTTCGCGCCGGAGATCAAGCAGATCTTCTATGCCGCGATGGTCATGGCCTCTGCCTGGCCGGGGCTCGCGCTCCTGGCGATCGGCACGCACCGCCACCACCGGCGCATCAGCGCGGGCCAGCCCGATCCGGCCTGGACGCGCTTTACCAACAACGAGCGGCCCGCCCTCGCCATCGGCTGAGCGCGCAGAAGCGGCCGCAACCTCAAAGGGAGGCGGCCAATGGCTGACACGAACAGAATCGATCAGGGTGGGAAATGCGCGGGCAGCGACCGGCAGGTGCGCAACCTGTGCTCGCACGAAGCCTCGGCGCTGGCCGGCCCCAATGTCTCGGCCGTCGAGCGGGCGGAGACGCTTTACGAACTGCGCCGGGCGCGCGACGTGTTCTTCGGCAAGAATGCCGATCTGTTCTGCGAACCGGCCTGGGACATGCTGCTTGACGTGTTCATCGCCCAGACGCGGGGCCGCAAGCTGTCGGTCAGCGATGCCTGTCTGGGGTCAGGGGTGCCGACGACGACCGCGCTGCGCTGGCTGACCCTGCTCGAGGAACGGGCGCTCATTGAACGCCACAAGGATCCGCATGACCGGCGACGGTCGTTCGTGCGCCTCACCCCTCAGGGCTATGAGAGCCTGAGGCTGTATCTCGAAGCCTGTTGAGCTTATCCGCCGCGGCCAGCTCGGCGCGCAGCATCTCGATCCCCAGCGAGAGATGCGGCGCGGCGAGCGAGCCGGGCAAGCGGTCGGCCAGGGCAATCAGTTCGTCGCCCAGCTCGACGGCACGGTGCAGCAGCTCGGTTCTCGTCATCGGCCTCATCATCGGCATGGCCTTTTCCATCCTCGGCCCCATCCATCCGCCCGTCGCGCCGGTCATGGATCAGGGCCGGCCCCGCCGCGCCGGCGCGAACCGGAGCAGATCCGGCCTGACGGGATGGTCGGTGGGGGCGATCCGCCGCGCACGGCCATCCCGTGATCGTCGCAATAAGCTTTCATAGCACGACTAACGCGCGTTCAGGGGGCATACAACCGTTCCGGATGCAGTTCCCGCTGCACGAACCGCTGCTGCCATGGTCTGACGGGCGCATGGTCGCCACCATCACCACCGTCGCCTTTCTCGGCCTCGACGCCCGCACCGTCGAGGTTCAGGTCCAGCTTGCCGCCGGCGTGCCCGGTTTCGTCATTGTCGGCCTGCCCGACAAGGCGGTCGGCGAAAGCCGGGAGCGGGTGCGCGCGGCACTGACCTCTATCGGCCTGGCGCTGCCGCCGCGCCGGATCACCGTCAACCTGTCGCCCGCCGATCTGCCCAAGGAAGGCTCGCATTATGATCTGCCGATCGCGCTTGCCCTGCTGGCAGCGATGGGGGTCGCCGACGCCGAAAGCCTGAGCGAGCATCTGGCGGTCGGCGAGCTGGGGCTCGATGGGCGGATCGCGCCGGTGCCGGGCGTGCTGCTCGCCGCGCTCCATGCCGCGGAAAAGGGTCTGGGGCTGATCTGCCCGGCCGCGCAGGGCAGCGAGGCAGGCTGGGCCGGGCGCACGGCGGTGGTCGCCGCCCCCGATCTGATCGCGCTTGTCAACCATCTGCGCGGCACCAGCCCGTTGCCGCCCCCGCCGCCGGGCCTTGCCGAACCGCCCCGGCCGGTGCCCGACCTGCGCCAGGTCAAGGGCCAGGAAAGTGCACGCCGCGCGCTCGAGATCGCGGCGGCGGGCGGGCATAATCTGCTGATGATCGGCCCGCCGGGTGCCGGCAAATCGCTGATGGCTGCCTGCCTGCCGGGCATCCTGCCCGAACTGACCGCCGCCGAGGCGCTCGAAGCGTCGATGGTCGCCAGCGTCGCCGGCACGCTCGACGGCGGGCGCATCGCGCGCAGCCGCCCGTTCCGCGCGCCGCATCATTCAGCGTCGATGGCGGCGCTGGTCGGCGGCGGGCTGAAGGCGCGCCCCGGCGAGGTCAGCCTGGCGCATCTGGGCGTGCTGTTTCTCGACGAACTGCCCGAGTTCCAGCGCGCGGTGCTCGATTCGCTGCGCCAGCCGCTTGAGACCGGAACGGTGATGGTTGCGCGCGCCAACGCCCATGTCACCTATCCGGCGCGGGTGCAGCTGGTCGCGGCGATGAACCCGTGCCGGTGCGGCCATCTGGGCGATCCGGCGCTGGCCTGTGCGCGCGCGCCGCGCTGCGCGGCCGATTATCAGGCGCGCGTGTCGGGCCCGCTGCTCGACCGCATCGACCTGCATGTCGAGGTCGCGGCGCTGAGCGCGGCAGACCTTGTGCTGCCGCCCCCGGCGGAAGGGTCGGCGGAGGTGGCGGCGCGGGTGAAGGCCGCGCGCGACGTGCAGACCGCACGTTACCGCGACGCCGGCATCCGCACCAATGCCGAAGCCGATGGCGACTGGCTGGACACGGCCGCGCGGCCCGACAAGGCCGGGCAGGCGCTGCTCGCCCAGGCGGCGGCGACGATGCACATGTCCGCACGCGGCTATGGCCGGGTGCTGCGCGTCGCGCGCACCATCGCCGATCTGGCAGGGGCGGAGACGGTCGGCCGCAGCCATGTCGCCGAAGCGCTCGGCTATCGCCGCCAGCCGCCGCGCAACTGAACGAAAAAGGCGGCGAAGGCCCTGGCCCCCGCCGCCCTTTTGGTGTCGGTGCCCGCGATCAGTTCAGCGCCGCATGGACGGTCGCAACCGCGGTCATCACCGCGCCGATGCGCGCCGCCGCCTGGATCGTCTCGGCATTGACGCCGTGCTGGCGCAGCACCTTTTCATGGCTGTCGATGCACATGCCGCAGCCATTCTGGGCCGACACGGCGAGGCTGAAAAGCTCGAAATCGGCCTTGTCGATGCCCGGATTGGCGATGACGTTCATCCGCAGCTTGGCCGGCATCGTCTGATATTCATGGTTCGAAGCGAGGTGAGTGAAGCGGTAGTAGACATTGTTCATCGCCATCACCGCGGCGGCCGCGCGCGCGCCATTGGCGGCCTCGGGGCTGAGCTTGCCCTCGATCTCGGCCTCGACCGCGACGACGATCGGGCGATAGCCGGTGCCGTGCGCGGTCGCGAGCAGCAGGCCGTATTTGCGCTGGTCACCCAGCAGCTGGTCGTTGAGGATCGAGCTGATGTTGAGCCGCAGATCCTTGGCAAAATCGGGAAGCGTGTCGGCAAAGTCCTTGAGCGACATGGCATATATCCTTGTGCGGGGTGATCAGGGTCGGCGCGGGGGGCGCGCGCAGCTGGGCATCGGGCCGAAGCCGGGAACCGGGGCAAGCCCGCACAGCGGATGCCGCCGCCGCGCGTCCGGTTCGGAGGGCCGCTCTGCCCCAGCCATCGGGGACGTGCAGGGTCGGCCGGTTTGGGGTTGGAAGGGGTGGCCGGGCGCGGCGGAAGGGGGGGGAGGCGCCGCGCCCGGCCGGGCCGGTGGCTTACGCCGCCGGCTTCAGCACGTCTTCACCCTTGCTCCAGTTGCAGGGGCAGAGTTCATCGGTCTGAAGCGCATCGAGCACGCGCAGGGTTTCCTGCGGGTTGCGGCCGACATTGAGGCCGTTGACCGTCACGTGCTGGATCACATTGTCCGGATCGATGATGAAGGTGGCGCGGAACGCGACATGCTCATTCTTGTCGAGGATGCCGAGCGCACCGGCCAGCTGGGCACCATTGTCGGCGATCCACGGGAAGTCCGCTTCGGCCAGTTCGGCATCCGAACGGCGCCACGCGAAATGGACATGGGCGGTGTCGGTCGACGCGCCGATCAGCACGGCGTCACGATCGGCGAATTCGCCCTTCAGCTTGCCATAGCCGACGATTTCGGTCGGGCAGACAAAGGTGAAGTCCTTGGGCCAGTAGAACAGCACCTTCCACTTGTCGCCGGTGTCGGCAAGGTTGATCGTTTCGCCGGCCGGCAGGGCCGAGGTGCCCTGCTGCACGGGCAGAGTGAGTTCGGGAAGCTTGTCGCCGACGGTGAGCATGATGCGTTCCTTATGCTGAGGCCCGTTGCCGGACCCGGATGAAAAAACCTGGCCGGAGCAGCGACTCGCCGCCCGACGTCCAAGCGAAATAGCGCTCTGGAAATCATCGATCAAATAGATTATTCCTGATCCATTGATCGACAGAGGCGATAAAGAATGACGGTCTTCCTGCCGACCATCAAGCAGCTGCAATATCTGGTGGCGCTGCACGATCATGGCCATTTCGGGCGGGCGGCGGATGCCTGTTTCGTCACCCAGTCGACGCTGTCGGCGGGCCTGCGCGAGCTGGAATCGCTGATCGGGATGACGCTGGTCGAACGCACGCGCCGCGTGGTCCGTTTCACCCCGACCGGCGACCGCATCGCGCACAAGGCGCGGCGCGTGCTGCGCGAGGCGGAGGAGCTGGCCGATCTCGCCCGCGCGGCGGGCAAGCCGCTGTCGGGCGAGATGCGGATGAGCGTCATCCCGACGATCGCCCCGTTCCTACTGCCGCGCATCCTGCCGCAGATCCGCGCCGAGCGGCCCGAGCTGCGCCTGTTCCTGCGCGAGGAACCGAGTGCGGCCGCCTGCGAATCGCTGCACCGGGGCACGGCCGACTGCGTGCTGCTGGCCCTGCCCTTTGCCTGTGGCGAGGTGGAGGCGGAGCCGCTGTTCGACGACCGGCTGTTCATCGCCTATCCGGGCGGTGCCTATCCGAATGGCGGGAACGATCTGCCGGCGCAGATCGCGCCCGATGCCATCGATCCGGACGAGCTGCTGCTGCTCGAGGACGGCCACTGCCTGCGCGACCATGCGCTTGCCGCCTGCAACCGGCCGGAACTGCGCGCCCAGGCGACGATGCTCGGCACGTCGCTGCACACTTTGGTGCAGATGGTCGACAATGGCCTGGGGGTGACGATGCTGCCCGAAATGGCGATCGAGGCCGGCATCCTCGACCATACGCGGGTCGTCGCCCGGCCGCTCGATTCCAGCCATGCCGCGCGGCGGATCGCGCTGTTGTGGCGCAAGGGCAGCCCGCGCGACCGCGATTTCCACCTGCTTGCCGATCTGCTGCGCGCGGCCGGTCAGTCCCAGCGCGCGGCGGCCTGATCGTCGCCGGCGCGCGGCTCCACCCAGCGCGTGCGCCCATCGGCCAGCAGCTCGCGTTTCCAGAATGGCGCGCCGGTCTTCAGCCGGTCGATCAGGAACGCGCAGGCATCGAGCGCGGCGTGGCGATGGCGCGCGGCAGCGGCGGCGATCATGATGCGTTCGCCCGCCGGCACCGTGCCGATGCGGTGGCGGATCACGACCCCCGACAGCCCGAACCGCGCCGCCGCCTCCCCGGCCAGCCGCACAAGCGCCGCCTCGGTCATGCCCGGATAATGCTCAAGCACCAGCGCGGTGACGCCGTCATCGGCGCGGGCGATGCCGGCAAAGCTCGCCACCGCCCCCGCGCCCAGCCGGTCGAGCGGGGCGAGCGCCGCCCCGGCATCGAACGGCCCGTCGCTGAGCGCGACGTCGATCATCCGCCGGTCATCGGCGGGAAAAAGGCGATTTCCGCCGCGCCCGTGACCGGTGTGTCGAGCGGCACCGCCTGCTGGTCGATCGCGGCGCGGATCCGCGACCGGTCGGCAAAGGCACCGGCATGGCCCGGCCCGGTCTCGACCAGCCAGTCGATCAGCCCGTTCAGATCGGCAATGCCGGGCGGCAGCGCGCACCATTCCTCGGCAAGGCCAATCCGCTCACGCACCCAGGCAAAATAAAGCAGCTTTACCAAAGCCCTAGTCCATGTGCCTGAGACCGACCCGCAGATAGTCCCACCCGGTCAACAGGGTCAGCGCCGCCGCCGCCCACAGGCTCGCCAGCCCGGCGGTGAAGATCAGCGGACTGCCCGGCACCGCGCCCGACAGGATCAGCGCGCCCAGCGCCACCATCTGGAATGCCGTCTTCCACTTGGCGAGCCGGCTGACCGGCACCGACACGCTCAGCTGCGCCAGAAACTCGCGCAGGCCCGACACGGCGATTTCGCGCAGCAGGATGATCAGCGCGGGGATGACGTGCCAGCCATGAACGATCGCGTGCTGCTCCACCCCTGCCCCGGTCGACAGCAGCATGACGATCACCGCCGCGACCATGATCTTGTCGGCAATGGGATCAAGGAAGATGCCGAGCTTGGACACCGTGCCCTGCGCGCGGGCGAGATAGCCGTCGAGATAATCGGTGATGCCGACGACGCAGTAGAGCGCGAAGGCGAGCGCAAAGCCCAGCTGCCACTGCGGATACCAGAGCAGAAAGACGAGAAACGGCACCGCGAAGATGCGCGACAGGGTCAAGAGATTGGGCAGGGTCAGCATGACGCCCCCCGCTTAACCCAGCCGCGCGCGACATTGAAGCGGCAGGACGCCGCCCGCCAGGCGATCATTGCGTCGCCCTTCCCCAACACGCGCGGACCGGCTAGAGCCGCGGCGGGCAGCAACGGGGCCGACCGCGGGATTATGCAAAGTTCGATGGGGCTTCTCACGCGGCGGCGCTTCCTGCCGCTGTTCGTCACCCAGTTTCTCGGCGCGTTCAACGACAATCTGTTCAAGAACGCGATGGTGCTGTTCGCGGTCTACAACGTCTATTCGGACCCGAAACAGGAAACCTGGTTCTCGGGGCTGGCGACGGGGCTGTTCATCCTGCCCTTCTTCCTGCTGTCGGCAACCTCGGGCCAGCTTGCCGACGCGACCGACAAGGCGCGCATCATCCGGCTGGTCAAGCTGGCCGAGATCCTGATCATGATCGTCGGCGCGATCGGGCTGCTGCTGCCGTCGATCCCGCTGATGCTGGCCGCCCTGCTGGCGATGGGCGTGCATTCGACCTTTTTCGGCCCGATCAAATACGCGATCCTGCCCCAGCATCTGGAACGGGACGAGGTGCTGGCGGGCACCGGGCTGGTTGAGGCGGGAACCTATATCTCGATCCTGGCCGGCACGATCATCGCAGGCGTCATCCCGGTCAAGGCGGCGGCGGCGATGGTCGTGATCGTCGCGGTGCTCGGCTATCTGGCCGGGCGTCAGGTGCCGCCCGCCCCGCCGACCGGCGAGCTTGACCATGTCGATCACAACCCGCTGACCGCATCCTACCGGCTGGTGTCGTCGACCATGCACATCCGCAAGCTGTTCCTGGCGATCCTGTCGATCAGCTTTTTCTGGATGATCGGCGCGGTGCTGTTCGTGCAGTTCCCGCCGCTCGTCAAAAACGTGCTGACCGCCGACAAGGCGGTCGCCAGCCTGTTCCTCGCCGTCTTTTCGGTCGGCGTCGCGATCGGATCGGTGATCATCAACCGGCTGCTCAAGGGTGAGGTGTCGGCGCGCTATTCGCCCCCGGCGGTGATCGTGATGGGCGGGTTCGTGCTCGCTTTCTATCTGATCGCGCGCAGCTGGGTGCCGGACGGGCGCGACCTGTATGACGTGATGGAGTTCATCGCCCATCCGGGCGCGCCCGCGCTGCTCGGCGCGCTGCTGGGCGTCGCGATTGCGGGCGGGGTGTTCGTGGTGCCGCTCTATGCGTTCCTGACCACCACCGTGTCGCAGGGGGAAACGGCGCGCACCGTTGCCGCCAACAACATCGTCAACTCGGGCGCGATGGTGATCGGATCGGTCTGCGCGCTGGGCCTCAGCTTTGTCGGCGTGTCGGCGGTCGACCAGTTTCTGATGACCGCAGGCATGTGCCTGATCTCCGCCGCGCTGGCGTGGAAGCTGCACCGCGCTTGCGATTGATATGGGCCTGCGACTGATTTGGGCCTGTAACTGATGTGGGCCTGTCAGGCGATGAAGCTGTAGATCGCGACGAAAAAGGCCGTGAAGCTCAGCGCGAACAGCCGCAGATCGTTGCGGTCGTCGGGCAGCGCCTCGATCATGGCGGTGGCGGGACGCGGCAGCCGGCGGCGCAGAGGATGGCCGGCGCCTTCGTTGGTCAGGACAAGTCGGCGTTTCATGGGCGAGAGGTTAACGCGCCGTTTACGATTCCGTCTCGCGGCGAATATGGTTAACGCCGTCCCGGAAAAGGACGGCGTGACGCGGCACGACCGGACGGGATGACAAAAAGGGGAGCGGGACGCGCGATGGGCAAGCTTCAGGGCATCAAGGTGGTCGACCTGACCCAGTTTCTGCCCGGACCGATGCTGACGCTGATGATGGCCGATCAGGGTGCCGATGTGGTCAAGATCGAGCCACCGGGCGGCGATCCCGCC
This sequence comes from Sphingomonas changnyeongensis, assembly GCF_009913435.1. Classification (NCBI taxonomy): domain Bacteria; kingdom Pseudomonadati; phylum Pseudomonadota; class Alphaproteobacteria; order Sphingomonadales; family Sphingomonadaceae; genus Sphingomonas; species Sphingomonas changnyeongensis. The sequence continues at coordinate 2,633,597 of NZ_CP047895.1, forward strand.
CGCACCCAGGCCCCGGTCGAGGGCGGCCAGTCGGTCTGGTTCCGCTCGCTCAACCGCGGCAAGACCAGCCTGACGCTCGACCTCAAGAGCGAGGCCGGGCGCGCGCGGCTGTGGCGCGAACTCGCCGATGCCGATGTGCTGGTCGAAGGGTTCAGGCCCGGCGTGATGGCGCGGCTGGGCTTTGACTATGCGGCGGTCGCCGCCCGCCATCCGGGCATCGTCTATTGCTCGGTCACCGCCTTTGGCCAGCACGGCCCGCTCGCCGATCATCCCGCGCACGACATGGCCGTGCAGGCGCTGGCCGGCTTTTTGTCGGTCAATGACGGGCCGGACGGCACGCCGGTGGTGCCGGGCGTCGCCGCGTCGGACGTCGCCGCCGGGCTGACGGGCCTTGCCGGCGTGCTGATAGCGCTGATCGGCCGCCAGCGCACCGGGCGCGGCGATTATCTGGACATTGCGATGTTCGACAGCCTGCTGCCCTGGTGCGCGCACACCGCCGGCGATGCGATCATCGGCGGCCCGCCGCCGCGCTCTGCCGAACAGCGCTCGCTGGGCGGGGCGGCATTTTACCAGATCTACCGCACCGCCTGCGGCCGCCATGTCGCGCTGGGCGGGCGCGAGGAAAAGTTCGTCCGCAATCTGCTCGGCGCGCTCGGGCGGCCGGACCTGATCGACACCGCGCTCGGCCCGGCGGGTGCGGGGCAGGAGCCGGTGCGCGCCTTTCTGGCCGCGACCTTTGCCGCTCAGGACCGCGATCACTGGGTCCAATGGTTCGCCGACAAGGATGTCGCCTTCGCCCCGGTGCTCGATTTCCGCGAGGCGCTCGACCAGCCGCATGTCGCCGGGCGCGGCCTGCTGGTCGAGGCGGGGGCGGCCGCCAGATCGGCCCGGCAATCCGCTTTGCCGACACCTGCCCGCCCGACCGGCCGGCGCCGCCGCTCGGCCCGGTCAATGACGGGGAGACGCTGGGATGCTGAGGCTGGTGATCGACGGCCCCTGCGCCGAACTGCGCATCGACCGGCCCGAACGGCGGGGCGCGTTCGATCTGGCCATGTGGCAGGCCCTGCCCGGCCTGCTCGCCGAGGCCGAAGCGACGCCGGGGGTGCGGCTGTTGCTGCTGCGCTCGGCGGTCGCAGGGATGTTTTCCGCCGGGGCCGATATTGCCGAGCTGCTGGCCCGTTCGGGCGATCCGGCGTGGCGGGCGGACAATCAGGCGGCGCTGTTCGCCGCCCAGCACGCGCTGACCCGCACGCCGCTGCCCAGCATCGCCTTTGTCGATGGCGACTGTATCGGCGGCGGCTGCGGGCTGGCGCTGGCCTGCGATCTGCGGGTCGCGACGCCGCGCGCGCGGTTCGGCATCACCCCGGCGCGGCTGGGCCTTGTCTATCCGTTCCACGACACCAAGCTGCTGGTCGATCTGGTCGGCCCGGCACGGGCAAAGCGGCTGCTGTTCACCGGCCAGCTGATCGATGCGGCGGAGGCGGAGCGGATCGGCCTTGTCGATCTGATCGCCGACACGCCCGACGCGCTGACCGCACCGATCCTCGCCGCCTCGCCGCACAGCGTGCGCGAGGCCAAGGCGATGGTGCGCCGCGTGCTCGACGGGCAGGCGGATGAGGATGAAGCGACACGGGCGATCTTCGCCCGCGCCTTCACCCTGCCCGACTTCGCCGAGGGCACTGCCGCCTTCACGCAGAAACGCGCGCCCCGCTTCACCGGTCCGGAGACCTGAGGCAGACGCCGGTCAGGGGATCAGCAGCGTCGATCCGCTGGTCCGCCGCGCCTCGAGGTCGCGGTGCGCGGTCACGACATCGGCAAGCGCATAACGCTGGCCGATCGTCACCGTCACCCGGCCGCTCAGGATCATGTCCCACAGCCGCGCGACGCCCGCTGCCCGTTCGGCGGGGGCGGCATAATAATCGAACAGCGTCGGCCGGGTGACGAACAGCGATCCCGCGCGCGCGAGCACGCCCAGATCGACGCCGCTGACCGGGCCGGAGGCGTTGCCGTAGCTGATGATCAGCCCGCGCCGGCCGGTTGCGGCCAGCGACAGCGCCCAGCTGGCCGCGCCGACGCCGTCAAAGCTGACGCGCACCCCCGCCCCGCCGGTCAGCGCCCGCACCTGCCGCGCGGCATCGGGATCATCGGCCAGCAGCATGTGATCAGCGCCCGCCGCGCTCGCCGCCGCACATTTGGCCGCGCTCGACGCGGTGCCGATCACCGTCGCGCCCAGCGCCTTCAGCCACTGGGTCAGGATCAGCCCCACCCCGCCCGCTGCGGCATGGACGAGCACCGCATCGCCGGGTGCGACCTGCGCCGCCCGCTCGGCCAGGAACTCGGCGGTGCAGCCCTTGAGCAGGGCTGCCGCCGCCGTCTCGTCATCAATGCCGTCGGGAACATGGAACAGGCTGGCGGCGGGCACGTTGCGCGCCGCGGCATAGGCCCCGCGCGCCGGGCCGAAGGTTGCCACCCGGTCTCCGGCGGCAAGCCCCTCCACCCCCGGCCCAACCGCCTCGACCAGCCCGGCGGCCTCCATCCCCAGCCCGCCGGGCAGTTCGACCGGATAGAGGCCGGAACGGTGATAGGTGTCGATATAATTCAGGCCGATCGCGGTGTTGCGCATCCTGACCTCGCCCGGCCCCGGCGGCGGCAGCGACGCATCGACAAGCGCCATCACCTCCGGGCCACCGGTCCGTTCGATCATCACCGTCTGCGCCATCGCTCTCCCCTCAATCGCCCCGCCGCGCGGCCCGACAGGACCGCGCGATTGCAACCGGATCGGTTCTGACATGGCTGGACAATAATCGGAAGCTTGGCGACAGTCCGGCAATGGCCACCAACATCAAGGACGTGTCGCGCGCAGCCGGCGTGTCGATCAAGACGGTGTCGCGGGTGCTCAACAATGAGCGCTATGTGCGACCGGCGACGCGCGCCAGGGTGGAAGAGGCGATGGCCAGGCTCGGCTTCCGCCCCAGCGCCGCCGCCCGCGCGCTCGCGGGCGGCCGCTCGTTCCAGATCGCGCTGATGTGCAGCAATCCCGGGCCTTATTATCTGCACGGCCTGATCGCCGGGCTGCGTGGCCGCTGCGCCGCCGAAGGCGTGCGGCTGATCGTCCATGCCTATGACATCGAAGGGACCGAACTGAGCGAGGATGTGCGCGACATGCTGCGCCAGCTCAGCCCCGACGGGGTGATCCTGACGCCGCCGATCGCCGATCTGGAGCCGGTGCTCGACGCGCTGGAGGCGGCGAATACCCCTTATGTCCGCATCTCGCCGGGCATTTCGCCGGGCCGCAGCGCGGCGGTCGCGATCGACAATGAAGCCGCGGCGCGCGCGGTCACGGGCATGATGATCGGCCTCGGGCATCGCCGGATCGGCTTTGTCGTCGGGCACCGCAGCTATGCGGTCAGCAACCAGCGGCTGGCCGGCTATCTCGATGCGCTGCGCGATGCCGGGCTGGGCGTGGATCTGGAACTGGTGCAGCAGGGCTGGTTCGATTTCGCCTCGGGCCAGGCGGCGGCCGACCGGCTGCTCGACCTCCGCGACCCGCCGACCGCGGTCTTCGCCTCGAGCGACGACATGGCGGCAGGCGTGCTGGCCGCCGCGCACCGGCGGCGGCTGTCGGTGCCCGGCGACCTGTCGATCGCGGGGTTTGACGACACCGATCTCGCCCGTTCGGTGTGGCCGCCGCTCACCACCGTCCGCCAGCCGATCGCCGTGCTGGCCGAGCGGGCCGCCGAGCTGCTGTTCGAGCGTGCCGAGCCGGGGCTGAGGCTGGTGCCGTACGAGCTGGTGCGGCGCGAAACGGTCGCCGCGCCGGGCGCTTGCTGAAACGCCTGACAACGTTATCCTCTTCACTCGAAAAAGAGGATGCCCTGATGACCGACCCCCTGGCCGCGCGGCGCTGGCTGCTGATCGCGCTGATCTTTGTCGCGATCGCGCTCAATTACGTTGACCGGCAGGTGCTCGCCCTGCTCAAGCCGACGCTCGAGGCGGCATTTTCCTGGTCGAACCGCGATTATGCGCTGCTCGGCTCGGCCTTTCAGGTCACGGCGGCGATCTCGTTCCTGTTCGTCGGCTATATCGTCGACCGGTTCGGCGTGCGCCGCGCGCTCGGCTGGGGCGTGGCGCTGTGGAGCCTCGCCGGCATCGCCCATGCCTTTTCAACCAGTGTCGGCCAGTTCGTCGCCGCGCGCATCGCGCTGGCGGCGGCGGAAACGGTCGGCACACCGGCGGCGGTCAAATCGGCGGCGGTCTATCTGCCGCTCCGGCAGCGGTCGCTGGCGCTCGGTCTTGGCAACACCGCGCCCAATATCGGCGCGATCGTGACGCCGCTGCTGATCCCGCCGCTCGCGCTCGCATTCGGGTGGCAGGCGGCGTTCATCGTCACCGGCGCGCTCGGCTTTGTCTGGCTGATCTTCTGGATCGGCGGCACGCGCGGCCTGACCCCGGTCGCCGATCAGGGCGCGGCCGAGGGTGCGCGGGTGCCGCTGGGCGAGCTGATCCGCGACCGGCGCAGCTGGGCGATCATCGGCGCCAAATTCTTCAGCGATCTGTGCTGGTTCTTCCTGCTGTTCTGGATCCCGGATTTCTTCGGGCGGCAATTCGGGATGAGCCAGGCGACGCTGGGCGGGCCGGTGGCGCTGATCTACAGCCTCGCCGCGCTCGGCGCGCTGTCATCGGGGCTGCTGTTCCCCCGGCTGGTCGCACGGGGCCTGAGCGTCAACCGCGCGCGCAAAAGCTCGATGCTGTTCTATGCGCTGATGATCCTGCCGATGCCGCTGGCGATCCTCGCCCCCGGCCCCTGGGTGGCGGCGTTCGTGATCGGGATCGCGCTGTTCGCGCATCAGGGCTTTTCGACCAATATCTTCGGCCTGGCCGCCGATGCGATCCCGGCCGGGCGGGTTGCAACCGTGATCGGCGCGGGCGCGGTGGCGGGCAATCTGTCGGGCGCGGGCATGATCGAGCTGGCGGGGTGGAGCATCGATCACGGCCTTGGCTATTGGCCGATGTTCGCCGTGTGTGCGAGCGCCTATCTGGTCGCGACGCTGTGGGTGCATCTGCTGGTGCCGGTGATCCGCCCGGCCCAGGGCTGATTTTCTGTATACAGAAAACCGCGATTTCATCCGAACAATCGTCGTTCGTCATGATTTCGTAGGAAAATGGCAGCGCCGTCGTCATGTCGGCGCTGCAACGGCGGTGCGCAGTCAATCCTTTTTGGGGGAAAAACAAAATGCGCGCGACCCTTCAGTCCGCCTTGCTGGCGGGCACCATCCTTGCGTCATTTACCGGCCTGCCGGCCGCAGCGGCGATGGCCGCGCCGGTCGATCCGGCCGCGCCCGCCGCCACCGAAGCCGCGCCGGCCGATGCCGCCGCCGATGACGAACAGGGGCTGGGCGACATCATCGTCACCGCGCAGAAGATCGAACAGCGGCTGACCGACGTGCCGATCACCATTTCGGCGGTGTCGGGCCAGCGCATCCGCGATCTGGGGGTGACCGATCTGGATGAACTGTCCAATTATATCCCCGGCCTCAACATCCAGGAACAGAGCGCCAACAATCCCGGCATCGTCATCCGCGGCATCACCTCGGACAGCGGCTCGGCGCAGCAGGGCCCGCGCGTCACGCTTTATTACAACGGCGTCGACATCTCGCGCTCGCGCGGGTCCTATCAGGGCATTTACGATCTGGAACGCGTCGAGGTGATCAAGGGGCCGCAGGCCACGCTGTTCGGCACCGCCTCCGCCATCGGCGCGATCAGCCTGACCTCGGCGCGCCCGCGCGAGGGCACCGAGGGCATGCTGAGCATCGGCTATGGCAATTTCGACCAGAAGCAGCTGTCGGGCTATTTCAACGCCGGCAATGGCAAGATCGGCGGCCGCGTTGCCTTTGAATGGCGCAAGCGCGACGGCTATGTCGAAAATCTCGCGCCCAATCAGGACGATCTCTACGCGCAGGACAATCTGGGCGTGCGCGGTTCGATCCGCTTCACCCCCAGCGACGTGCTGACCATCGACCTGATCGGCACCTATGACCGTCAGCGCAACAGCGGCACGCCGTTCATCTCGCGCGCGCTGCCGACCACCGACGGGCCGGGCAATCCGTTCGGCCGCGCCTTTCTGGGCGGCTCGCCGCTGTCGGGGCAGGTGCTGGGCAAGGACGAGCTTGGCCTCGACCGCAATGTCTATGACCTCAATCTGAGCGCGACCTATGAGCTGTCGGACAATTGGTCGCTGACCACCGTCAACGGCTATCGCCAGTTCGACAGCCTTGAGGTGTTCGACGCCGACGGTTCGGCAGCCTGGTATCTGGAGTTTGCCGAGGAAGCGCGCGGCTGGCAGTTCAACCATGAACTGCGCCTGTCCTACACCAGCGACACCTTCCGCGGCTTTGCCGGGTGGAATTATTTCCATGAAGACGGCAGCCAGCGCGTGCCCTTCTCGACCGAAGAAGGCACCTATATCCAGTGCGCGACGCGGACGCTGGTGCCGGGCCTGCCCTGCATCGCCGCCAATGGCACGGTCTCGGCCGCTCAGGCGACCGCCATTCGAACGGGCGGTTTGTTCACGCGCATCCCCTACAGCTCGGTGTTCGAGAATCGCGGCCGCAACGATCAGTATTCGCTGTTTGCCGATGCGACCTTCATCCCCACCCCGGCGCTCGAGATCACGGCGGGCCTGCGCTATCTCTTCGAACGCCGCCGCTCGGGCTATCTGTCGGTCGTCCCCAACTCGGTCCTCAGCGGCGCGCCGCTGATCCCCGGCCAGATCAACACCGGCGGGCAGGAGTTTTCGGCCAAGGACACGTTCGATGCCTGGCTGCCGCGCGTGAACGTGCTCTACCGCGTCAGCCCGAACATCAACCTGTTCGCGACCGTGTCCAAGGGCCGGCGTTCGCCGGTGCTGCAGGTCGATGCCCAGCGCGTTGCCGGGGTCGTCCAGCGGCGGCTGCAGAATGTGTCGGAAGAAACCGTCTGGAACTATGAAGCCGGGATCAAGGGTTCGGCCGGCATCTTCTCGGGCGCGCTTGGCGTCTATCTGCAGGAATATCAGGACTTCCAGGTCTCGATCACCGAAAATGGCGTGAACATCACGCGCAGCGCCGGCAATGCGAGCAATCTGGGCGTCGAGCTTGAACTGCAGGCGAAGCCGACCGAATGGCTGACCCTGTTCGGCAATGTCGGCTATATCGATGGCGGGATCGACAATGATCCGGCCAATGGCCGCTTCGCCGGCAACCGCTTCCGCCTGCAGCCGGAATGGCAGGGCGCGGCGGGCTTCACCATCGATGCGCCGATCGGCGAAGGCATGCGCTTCTTCCTGACGCCCAGCGTGACCTATCGCAGCCGCATCTTCTTTGAACTGCCGAACAACCCGGCGATCTCGCAGGGCGCGGTGACGCTGATCAACGCGCGCGGCGGCGTGAGCTTTGCCGACAAGCGCTATGAAATCGCGGCGTTCATTCGCAATGCGACCAACAAGGATTATCTGCTCGACGCCGGCAACACCGGTGGCGGGTTCGGTATCCCGACCTTCATCCCGGCCGAGCCGCGCTTCTACGGCATTCAGGCCACGGCGCGCTTCTGATCTGAGACCGGGGATGCGCCGGACGGCGCATCCCCGCCTCTTGCCAAGGCGGTTTGACGCCGCGCCGTTCCCAGCTATGCCCTTCGCCAAAGGGGAGGAATGACGCGGTGACGAACAGGTTTCTGACATTTTTCGGGCCGGCGGCGATGGTCGCCGGCCTTGTCATGTCCGCGCCGGCCATCGCGGCCGGGGCGGCGCGCACCCCCTATCCGGCGGTGCTGCCGCTGCGCGATCAGGCGGGGATCATCAATGGCTGGCTGAAGGAACGGCTGGACACGGTGGTGCCACGCATCATGCGCGAACGCGGCGTCGACATGTGGGTGCTGGTCGCGCGCGAGAATTTCGAGGAGCCGGTGGTTGCCACCATGCTCGATGCCGAAAGCATGGCGGCGCGGCGGCGGACGATCCTGATCTTTTTCGACCCCGGCCAGGGCAGGCCGGTCGAGCGGCTGACAGTCAGCCGGTACGGGCTGGGCGGGCTGTTCGAGGCGGCGTGGTCGCCCGAGGCGCAGCCCGACCAGTGGCGGCGGCTGGCCGAGCTGATCGCCGAGCGGTCGCCGCGCCGCATCGCCATCAACTCCTCGCCAATGACCGCCTATGCCGATGGCATGACGCTGAGCGCGCATGACGAGATGATGGCCGCCCTGCCCCCGGCGCTCCGGGCGCGCGTGGTGCGCGACGAGGTGCTGGCCGTGCGCTGGCTGGAAACGCGCATCCCGGCCGAGGTCGAGCGTTACCGCGAAATCGTGCGGCTCGCCCATGCGATCATCGGCGAAGGCCTGTCGGACAAGGTCGTCACCCCCGGCGTCACGCGGGCGAGCGATCTGGTCTGGTGGTACCGCGAAAAGATCCGCGCACTGGGCGTCGACACCTGGTTCCAGCCATCGGTCGGCATCAACCGGCGCGGCGCGGCCGCGATGCTGTCGGGCGATACGGTGATCGAGCCGGGCGACATGATCTGGACCGATTTCGGCATCACCTATCTGCGGCTGGCGACCGACACCCAGCAGAACGCCTATGTGCTGCGCCCCGGCGAGACCGACGCGCCCAAGGGGCTGCGCGACGGTCTGGCGGCGAGCAACCGGGTGCAGGATGCGCTGACCGCCGCGTTCCGGACCGGGATCAGCGGCAATGAGGTGCTGGCCCGCGCCCGCGCCGCCGCGATCGCTGCGGGTCTGGAGCCGAGCATCTATTCGCACCCGATCGGCTATCACGGCCATGCCGCCGGCCCGTCGATCGGTTTCTGGGACAATCAGAAGCCCGATCCGCGCGGCGACGGCCCGGTCAATGCCGACACCGCCTGGTCGATCGAGCTGAGCGCCACCCACAAGGTGCCCGAATGGGACAATCAGCCGGTCGGTTTCCGCACCGAGGAGGATGCGTTCTTCGACGGGCGGAGCGTCACCTATCTCGATGGCCGGCAGACGCAATATTATCTGATCGGCGGTGCGAAATGAGCGGCGCGGGCATCATCCTGTCGCGCCGCGCGGCGCTGGGCGGCGCGGCGGCGCTCGGCGTCGGGCTGCTGCCCGGCCGGATCGGCGGCATCGCGCACGCAGGCACCGGGCGCATCCCCGGCGACACCGCGATCCGGGCGGCGGCACCCATCGCCCCGGCCGAACGGCTGGCGCGGATCGCGCGCGTGCAGGCGGCGATGGCGCGGGCCGGGGTCGGCGCGCTGCTGGTCGAGGCGGGATCGACGCTGCGTTATTTTACCGGAATCAACTGGTGGCGCAGCGAGCGACTGACCGCAGCGGTTATCCCGGTCGAAGGGCCTGTCGCCATCGTCACGCCGTTTTTCGAGGAACCGTCGATCCGCGAGATGCTCGCGGTGCCCGGCGATGTGCGGGTGTGGCAGGAGGATGAAAATCCGCACGCGCTGGTCGCGGGCTGGCTGCGCGACCTGAAACTGGCCGGGCGCCCGGTGGCGGTCGAGGAAACGACGCGCTTCTTTGCCGTTGACGGGCTGCAGCGCGCGCTGCCCGATGTGCGGATCGGATCGGGCGCGGCGCTGGTGAATGGCTGCCGGATGATCAAGTCGCCGGCCGAGATCGCGCTGATGCAGCGCGCGTCCGACATCGTGATCGCCGCCTATCGCGCCACCGCGCCCCAGGTGCAGGCGGGGATGGACGGGGCGCAGATCTTCCAGATCATGCGCGGCGAAATCGCGCGGCGCGGCGGCGAGACGCCGTCGGGCGGGGTGGAGATCAACGAGGGCAGCGCCCTGCCCCATGGCTCGCGCGAGCGGCAGACGGTGCGCGAGGGGTCGGTGATCCTGATGGACTGCGGCTGCACAGTCGATGGCTATCATGCCGACATTTCCCGCACCTTCGTGTTCGGCACGCCCGACCGGGCGCAGCGGGAGATGTTCGCCAATGTCCGGCGCGGCCAGGATGTGGCGATGGCGGCGGCGCGGATCGGCGTGCCGGCGGGTCAGGTCGACGATGCGGTGCGCCGCGAATATGAACGGCTGGGCTATGGCCCCGGCTACCGCCTGCCCGGCCTGTCGCACCGCACCGGCCATGGCATCGGCATGGACGTGCACGAGCCGGTCAATCTGGTCCATGGCGAGACGACGCCGCTCCAGCCCGGCATGTGCTTTTCCAACGAACCCGGCCTTTATGCGCCCGGCCGCTATGGCATCCGCATCGAGGATTGTTTCTACATGACCGACAGCGGCCCGCGCTATTTCTCCGAGCCGCCGCCGTCGCTCGACGATCCCTTTGCCTGACCGCTGCCGGTCCGGGCGACCGGGCCGGCGGCGCAGCCATGGGCGCGGCTGCGCCAGTTGACGAGATGCGCGCGCGCGAGCGCCAGCGCGCCCGCCACGGTCAAGAGCGTCTCGGCCGGTTCAGGCACGTCCGCCGCCACCCCCGCCGCCAGCAGCGCCAGCCCCGCGCCGCCCGCCAGCAGCGGGGCCGCCCGGCGGTGCCCCCGCACGCCCAGCGCCAGCGCGACAAGGCTGGTCGGCACGGCAAAGGCGAACGCCCAGAGGTGAAACGCCTCCGGCCACGCCACCCAGGCGGCGAGCATGGGCAGCATCAGCGCGACCAGCGGCAGGGCGAGACAATGGACAAGGCACAGGGCCGATGCGGCAATCGCCGCCCCGTCGAGCAGCCGCGCCGGCATGTCGGCGAACGGGGCGCGGGAAATGGGCCGGATGGGCATCTGCACGGCTTTCTGGTCGCGGCGCCGGCCGATCCGCCGCCCTGTTCCCCCTCAGATGATGATACATTATATCATTTGCAAGCCCCGCTTTGCCCTTACCCGCCGCATCAGCCGGTGATGCCGGGCAGGTTCAGGCCATGGTCGCGCGCGCAGTCGAGCGCCAGATCATAGCCGGCATCGGCATGGCGCATCACGCCGGTCGCCGGATCGTTCCACAGCACCCGCTCCAGCCGCCGCGCCGCGGCCGCGCTGCCATCGGCGACGATCACCATGCCGGCATGCTGGGAATAGCCCATGCCCACCCCGCCGCCATGGTGCAGCGACACCCAGCTGGCGCCCGAGGCGGTGTTGAGCAGCGCATTGAGGAGCGGCCAGTCCGACACCGCATCCGATCCGTCGCGCATCGCCTCGGTCTCGCGATTGGGGCTGGCGACCGATCCGGAATCGAGATGGTCGCGGCCGATCACGATCGGCGCCTTGACCTCGCCGCGCGCCACCATTTCGTTGAACGCCAGCCCCAGCCGGTGCCGGTCGCCCAGCCCGACCCAGCAGATGCGCGCCGGCAGCCCCTGAAAGCGGATGCGTTCGCGCGCCATGTCCAGCCAGTGATGCAGATGGGCATTGTCGGGCAGCAGCTCCTTCACCCGCTGATCGGTGCGGTAGATATCCTCGGGATCGCCCGACAGCGCCGCCCAGCGGAACGGCCCGATGCCCCGGCAGAACAGCGGCCGGATATAGGCGGGCACGAAACCGGGGAAATCGAACGCCCCGTCCAGCCCCATGTCATGCGCGACCTGGCGGATGTTGTTGCCGTAGTCGAGCGTCGGCACGCCTGAGCGGTGAAAGGCCAGCATCGCTTCGACCTGATCGCGCATCGATGCCCGCGCCGCCCGGTCGACCGCCGCCGGATCGTCGGTCCGCGCGCTCTGCCAGCGGTCGAGCGACCAGCCGCGCGGCAGATAGCCATTGACCGGATCATGCGCCGATGTCTGGTCGGTGACGACATCGGGGCGCACCCCGCGCCGCACCAGTTCTGGATAGATGTCGGCGGCATTGCCCAGCAGGCCGACCGACACCGGCGGGCCGCCGGCAGCCCCGGCTTCGGCGATGATCGCCAGCGCTTCGTCGAGATCGGTCGTCGCCCGGTCGAGATAGCCGGTGCGCAGGCGCATCTCGATCCGGCTCGGCTGGCATTCGACCGCCAGGCAAGACGCCCCGGCCATGGTCGCGGCAAGCGGCTGCGCGCCGCCCATGCCGCCCAGCCCCGCGGTCAGGATCCAGCGGCCCTTGAGGCTGCCGCCATAATGGCGGCCGACCTCGACAAAGGTCTCGTATGTGCCCTGCACGATCCCCTGGCTGCCGATATAGATCCAGGACCCGGCGGTCATCTGACCGTACATCATCAGCCCGGCGCGATCGAGCTGGTTGAAATGTTCCCAGGTCGCCCAGCGCGGCACAAGGTTTGAGTTGGCGATCAGCACGCGCGGCGCATCGGCATGGGTGCGGAACACGCCGACCGGCTTGCCCGACTGGACGAGCAGCGTCTCCTCCTCGCCCAGCGCGGTGAGCGCCGCGACAATGGCATCAAAGCTGCGCCAGTCGCGCGCCGCCCGCCCGATGCCGCCATAGACGACCAGTTCATGCGGGTTTTCCGCCACATCGGGGTCGAGATTGTTCATCAGCATGCGGATCGCCGCCTCGGCCTGCCAGGTCCGCGCCGTGCGTTCGGGGCCGCGCGGGGCGCGGATCAGCCGCTGATTGTCGGTCCGGTTCATGACTGGCCTTTCGCAAAATCAAGACATTGGGTGAGGATTGCGCGCAAAACCGGCTGCACCCCGGCCATGCGCGCGGGATCGATCCGGCCGGTTGCTTCGTCCAGATAGGCGCGCTGGGCGAGTTCCATCTGCACGGCATGAACGCCGTCGCCGGGCCGCCCGAGCCGGCGGGTGATCCAGCCGCCCTTGAACCGGCCGTTCAGCACCTGATCCGGGCCGCACAGCCCGGAAATCGCGGCAGCAAGCGCGGGGTCGCAGCTCGCCCCGCCATTGGTGCCGATGTTGAAACAGGGCAGCCGCCCGTCGAACAGCCAGGGCAGTTCGCTGCGGATCGAATGGGCGTCGTAAACGACCACCGCCGCATGGCGCGCGCGCAGCCGGGCGATCTCGGCATCGAGCGCGGCGTGATAGGGATCGAACCACAAGGCGCGGCGGCGGGCGATTTCGGCGGCACCGGGTTCGCACCCCGCCCGGTAGAGCGGCCGGCCGGCAAAATCGGTGACCGGGCACAGGCCCGTGGTCGCCTGCCCCGGATAGAGCGACACGCCCGTGGGATCGCGGTTGACGTCGATCGCCACCCGCGACCGGCGGGTGCGGATCACGGTCGCGCCCAGCCCGGCGGCAAAGCGGTAGAGCCGGTCGACATGCCAGTCGGTATCGCCCAGCGCGCCCGCCGGATCGTGCAGCCGCGCGGCGATCCCGGCCGGGATCGCGGTGCCGGCATGGGGGATGCTGACGATCAGCGGGCCGTCGCCGCGCGTGACGGCCAGCCAGCCGGGCATCAGCCGGCAATCCCCGGCAGGTCGGCAAGCGCGGCCAGCGCCCCGCCCTCGACCAGCGCGGTGGCGGCGACAATGTCCGGGTGGAAATGGCGGTCGTCGCCCAGCATCGGCACCTGGGCGCGTAGCAGCGCGCGTGCCGACTCGAGCATGTCGCTCGACCTGAGCGGGGCGTGAAAGTCGCAGCCCTGCGCGGCTGCCAGATATTCGATGCCCAGGATCGCGGCGAGATTGGCCGTCATCGCCGTCAGCCGCCGCGCGCCATGCGCCGCCATCGACACATGATCTTCCTGATTGGCGGAGGTCGGGATCGAATCGACTGAGGCCGGGGTCGCGCGCTGGCGGTTTTCCGACACCAGAGCGGCGGCGGTGACCTGCGGGATCATGAAGCCGGAGTTGAGCCCGGGGCGCGGCGTCAGGAATGCCGGCAGCCGCGACAGCGCCGGATCGACGAGCATCGCCACCCGGCGTTCGGCGATGCTGCCGATCTCGCACACCGCCAGCGCGATCATGTCGGCGGCAAAGGCGACCGGCTGGGCGTGGAAATTGCCGCCCGACAGCGCGGTGTCGTCATCCGCCATGATCAGCGGATTGTCCGACACGCCGTTCGCCTCGCGCATCAGCGTCGCCCCCGCCTGGCGCAGCAGATCAAGGCAGGCGCCCATCACCTGGGGCTGGCAGCGCAGGCAATAAGGGTCCTGCACGCGCGCATCATCGGCCAGGTGCGAGGCGCGGATGGCGGAGCCTGCCATCAGCCGGGCGAGCGCCGCCGCCACCTCGGCCTGCCCGGCCTGACCGCGCAGCGCATGGATGCGGGGGTCAAAGGGCGTGTCGGAGCCTTTGGCCGCCTCGGTCGACAGCGCGCCGGTCAGCAAAGCGGCGCGGAACAGCGTGTCGGCGGCGAACAGCCCGGCCAGCGCATAGGCGGTCGAGAACTGGGTGCCGTTGAGCAGCGCCAGCCCTTCCTTCGGGCCTGGGTCGAGCGGCGTCAGCCCGGCGCGAGCGAGCGCATCGGCCGCCGGCATCCGCACCCCGCCCAGATCGATCTCGCCCACGCCGATCATCGCGGCGGCCATATGCGCAAGCGGTGCCAGATCGCCCGACGCGCCGACCGACCCCTGGGCCGGCACCACCGGCAGCGCCCCGGCGGCGAGCATCGCTTCGAGTAGCGCGACCGTCTGCGGCCTGACCCCCGACGCGCCATGGCCGAAACTGGCCAGCTTCAGCGCCATCATCAGCCGCACGACCGGGGCCGGCATCAGATCGCCCACCCCGGCGGCGTGGCTGAGGATGATGTTGCGCTGCAGGGCCGCAAGATCGCCGGGCGCGATGGATTCGCTCGCCAGCCGGCCGAAACCGGTGTTGATCCCGTAAACCGGCGCATCGCGGGCGACGATGCGTTCGACGGCGGCGGCGCTGGCGGCAATCGCCGGGCGCGCGGCATCGGCCAGCCGCACCGGCACGCCGTCCATCGCCCGCCGCCAGTCAGCCAGCGGCACCGCCCCCGGCACCAGTTCGATCATGTGTCCTGTCCTTTGAAGATGCGCCGCCACAGCGGGTTCGGCCCGATGCGGCAGACAAGGTCGTGCGGATGGTCGATGTCCCAGATCGCCAGATCGGCATCATGGCCGGGCCGCAGCACGCCGATCCGCCCGCCAAGCCCCAGCGCGCGCGCGGCCGTCACCGTCATGCCGGTCAGGCATTCATCGGGGGTCAGGCCGAACAGCACCGCCGCCATGTTCATCGCGACAAGCGGCGAGGCGAGCGGCGATGTGCCGGGGTTGAGATCGGTCGCCACCGCCATCGCCACGCCCGCCGCGCGCAGCGCCGCGACCGGCGGGGCCTTGATCTCGCGCAGGAAATAATAGGCGCCGGGCAGCAGCACCGCGACCGTGCCCGCGCGGGCGAGCGCGGCGATCCCGGCATCGCCCAGATGCTCCAGATGATCGGCCGACAGCGCGCCGTGCCGCGCCGCCAGTTCGGCCCCACCCTGATCCGACAGCTGTTCGGCGTGCAGCCGCACCGCATAGCCATGCGCGCGGGCGGCGGTGAACAGCCGGTCGATCTGCGCGGGGGAAAAGGCGATCGTCTCACAAAACGCATCGACCGCATCGGCAAGTCCGGCAGCCGCCGGCAGCATGGCGGCGATCACATGGTCGATATAGGCATCGGCGGGGCTGGCGATCCCGGCGCCCCTGAACTCGGGCGGCACCGCATGGGCGGCAAGCAGGCTGGTGGTCACGCCGACCGGCCGCAGCCCGGCGAGCGCACGGGCAGCGCGCAGCATCTTGAGTTCATCGGCAAGCGTCAGGCCATAGCCGGACTTGATCTCGACCGTCGTCACCCCCTCGGCAAGCAGCGCGTCGAGCCGGGCGAGGCTCTGGGCGACCAGCCCCGCCTCATCCGCCGCGCGCGTCGCCCGCACGGTCGCCAGAATGCCCCCGCCCGCCTCGGCGATCGCCGCATAATCGGCCCCGCCCAGCCGCGCGACGAACTCGCCGGTGCGGTTGCCGGCATGGACCAGATGGGTGTGGCAATCGACCAGCCCCGGCGTGATCCAGCGGCCGCCACACTCGACGACCTCGCCGGCGGCAAAGCCCGGCGCGTCGGCAGCCGGCCCGGCCCACAGGATGCGGCCATCGGCAACCGCGACGATGCCGTCTCCGACAAGCCCGAGCGGATCACCCTTGCCCCCGGTCATCATCGCCAGCCGCGCGCCGCGCCACAGCCGGTCGCAGCTGATCGGATCGCGGGCAGGATCGGACGACTCATCGGCCATGGCTTGATCCTGTCGCCGCACTGCTGATATGTCTAGACATAATAAGCGCGGTTTTCACAGCCCGCCCGGCCGTGGGCGGCCCCACACCCAAGGCCTCCACATTCAAGGCCCCCACAATCGAGGAGAGCGGCGATGATCCTGTGGTTCAACGAAGCGCTGCTGCCGGATGGCTGGGCCGCCAGGGTCGCCGTGCAGATCAGCGGCGACCGGATTGTAGCGGTGACGCCCGGTGCCGATCCCGCCAAGGCCGATGAACGCCATGCGGTGGCCCTGCCCGGCCTTGCCAATGTGCACAGCCACGGCTTTCAGCGCGGCATGGCCGGCCTGTCGGCGGTGGCCGCGCCGGGCGGCGATGATTTCTGGAGCTGGCGCACGGTCATGTACCGGTTTCTCGACCGGCTCGACCCCGATGATGTCGAGGCGATCACCGCCTTTGCCTGTGTCGAGATGCTTGAGGGCGGCTTCACCCGGCTGGGCGAGTTTCATTATCTGCACCATGATCCGGACGGCCGGCCCTATGCGGCGCGGGCGGAAATGGCCGGGCGCATCGCGGCGGCGGCGCAGGCGGCGGGGATCGGGCTGACGCTGCTGCCCGTCTTTTACGCGCATGGCGATTTCGGCGGCCGCCCGCCGGGTGCCGGCCAGCGCCGCTTCATCACCGATCCGGACGGCTTTGCCCGGCTGGTCGAGGACAGCCGCGCGCTGCTCGCCCCCGGCGACACGCTGGGCATTGCACCGCACAGCCTGCGCGCCGCGACGCCGGACGAGCTGACCGCGCTGCTGCCGCTGATGGCGGGCGGCCCGGTTCATATCCATGCCGCCGAACAGCTGCGCGAGGTGGAAGCCAGCATCGCGGCGCTCGGCGCCCGGCCAGTCGAATGGCTGCTGGCGAACATGCCGGTCGATCGCCGCTGGTGTCTGGTTCATGCGACCCACATGACCGATGCGGAAACGGCAGCGCTGGCGGCGTCGGGGGCGGTCGCGGGTTTCTGCCCGCTGACCGAGGCCGATCTGGGCGACGGCATCGCCCCGGCGGACACGCTGCTTCACTGTGGCGGGCGGCTGGCGATCGGCACCGATTCCAACATCCTGATCGATGCGGCGGGCGAGCTGAGGCAGCTTGAATATGCGCAGCGGCTGAAGCGGCGGCAGCGCAACATCCTCGCCTCGGCCAACTGCCCCTCGGTCGGCCGGTGGCTGTTCGAGGCGGCGCTGGCCGGGGGCATCAGGCGCTGGGCCAGACCGGACCGGCCGGGCTGGCGGCGGGCGCACCGGCCGATATCGTCACCCTGGCCGCCGATCATCCCGCACTTTACGGCGCGGCAGGCGATCGCTGGCTGGATGGCTGGATCTTTGCCGCGCGCGCGCCGGCGATCGACACCGTCTGGCGCGCCGGGCGCAAGCGCGTGGCCGGCGGACGGCATCTGGCGCGCGACACCATCGCCTTGCGCTACCGCCGGGCGCTGGCCAAGATGGCGGCGTGACGATCGAACAGCGCATCCGGGCGGATATCGAAGGCAGGATCCGCGCCGGGGAGTGGAAGCCCGGCCACCGCATCCCCTATGAACATGAACTCGTCGCCCAATATGGCTGTGCGCGCGCGACGGTGGGCAAGGCGCTGGCGGCGCTCGCCCGTTCAGGGCTGATCGAGCGGCGGCGCAAGGCGGGATCGTTCGTCGCCGAACCGCATCTGGAAGCCGCCGTGCTCGACATTCCCGATATCGGCGCGGCGGTGGCGGCGCGCGGCGATGCCTATCGCTGGGCGTTGCGCGCGCGGCATGAACACGCTGCCCCGCCCGCCGATGCGGCGACGGCGTTGCTCGGCACCGCCGGGCCGGTGCTGCTGCTCGACGGCATCCATCATGCCGGCGACCGGCCCTTTGCCCATGAACAAAGGCTGATCGCGCTCGACGCGGTGCCGGACGCCGCCGCCGCCGATTTCGCCGCGGGCGAGCCGGGGCGCTGGCTGATCGCGCATGTGCCGTGGAGCGAGGCGCGCCACCGGATCAGCGCGGTGCCGGCAGGTCGCGCCCATGCCGCCGCGCTCGACGTGCCGCCCGGCACCGCCTGCCTGCAGATCGAACGCTGGACCTGGCGGCTGGGCCGGGGGATCACCCATGTGATCCAGCTGTTTCCCGGCCATCGTTACGATCTGGTCGCCCAATTCACGCCCGCCGCGCGTTAAGGGGGTGTATGTGCTGCGCCTCCCGGCGCAGGGGCGGCACCGGCCCGCTCCCCCACCCGGCCTCCCATATGATACTGCCGTTGGGTGGCCGGGTGGGGGAGCGGGCCGGTGCCGTTCTTCCCAAATAACGGTGCCGTTCTTCTCAGTGGCTGGCCGTGGGGATCCCGCCGCCGCGCGGTTTGGGGGCCAGCCACACGGCCAGTGCCGCGATCAGAAACACGCTTGCGGCCACCTGATAGACATGGGCGGCGCCGATGGTCGCGGCCTGTGCCTCGACCAGCCGGTCGATCGCCGCCCGCGCCTGTTCGGGGGATGCCCCGCCCGCCTCGATCAGCGCGGAGGTGCGGCCGACATCATGGAGCGCGGGGACGAGTTCGCTGCGCATCCGTTCCGAACTGTCGTCCCACAAAGTGGTGGCGACGGCCGTGCCGATGGCCCCGGCCAGCGTGCGCATGAAGCTCATCAGCCCGGCTGCCGACACGACCTTGTCAGCCGGCACCGCGCCGAGCGCGAGCGCGGTCAGCCCGATGAAGAAGAACGGCATCCCGATCCCCTGCAACAGATGCGGCAGAGCGAGCTGCCAATAATCCGAATCGGTCGTCCACTGGGTGCGCAGCAGCGACATCAGGAACAGCCAGCCGATGCCCGCGGTGATCAGGAACCGCACATCGACCCGCGCCACCAGCCGCGCCGCGAACGGCGACACGAGCACCGCGAACAGCCCCACCCAGGCGACGACATAGCCGGCATTGGTCGCCGTATAGCCGAGCACCTGCTGCAGCCACAGCGGGGTCAGCACGATCTGCGCGAAGAACGCCCCGAAGCCGAGTGAGATGGCGAGCACCCCGGCGACAAAGCCGCGATGGCGGAACACCCGCACATCGACGATCGGATCCCGCTCGGTCAGTTCCCAGATCAGGAAGGCGGCAAAGCCGATCGCGGCGGTGATCGCCAGCCCGATGATCCAGCGCGATTCGAACCAGTCATATTCGCGCCCGGTATCGAGCATGATCTGCAGCGCGCCGACGAACAGCACGAGCAGCGCCAGCCCGACATAGTCGATGCGCGCGCGGACGGTGCGGGTTTCAAACGGGGTGATCATCCGCTGGACGCCGAAAAAGCAGATGGCGACGATCGGCAGGTTGATGAAGAAGATCCACGGCCAGCTCCAGTTGTCGCTGATCGTGCCGCCGAGGATCGGGCCGAGGATCGGCGCGGTCGTCGTCGTCATCGCCCAGATCGACAGGGCGACCGGCTGGCGGTTCTTGGGAAAGATGCGCAGCAGCAGCGTCTGCGACAGCGGCATCAGCGGCCCGCCCATCAGCCCCTGCATCACGCGGAAGGCGACGAGCATCGGCAGCGTGGTCGCCAGCCCGCACAGCAGCGAGCACAGGCCAAAGCCCAGCATCGAGATCAGGAACCAGCGCACGCTGCCGAACCGCCCCGCCAGCCAGCCGGTCAGCGGCACGCTGATCGCATCGGCAACCGCATAGCTGGTGATCACCCAGGTGCCCTGGGTCGGCGACACGGCAAGGCCGCCGGCGATGTGCGGCACCGCGACATTGGCGATCGAGGTGTCGAGCACGACGATGAAGTTGGCGAGCGCCAGCGCGAACGCGCCGATGATCAGCCGCGCGCCCGTGAGCGGCTGCGGCTCTTCGGGGACGGTCGCGGGGGACGCGGCGGGCAAGGCGGCGGGACGCGCGCCCTCCCCCGGCCCGGCGGCAAGGGTGCCGGCCATGATGCTCAGCGCTCCCGCGTGTCGATGACGGCTTCCATCGACAGCCCCACGCGCAGCGGGTGCGCGCGCAGCTCGCGCGGGTCGAGCGCGATGCGCACCGGCAGGCGCTGGACCACCTTGATCCAGTTGCCGGTCGCATTCTGCGCGGGGATGAGCGCGAAGGCCGATCCGGTGCCGCCGGCAAAGCCGACCACCCGGCCATGGAAGACGACATCGTCGCCGTAGAAATCGGACACCAGCTCGACCGGCTGGCCGGGGCGCACCTGTGCCAGCTGGTTTTCCTTGAAGTTGGCATCGACGAACGCCGCATCGACCGGCACGATCGTCATCACCGGCGTGCCGGCGGCGACGCGCTGGCCCAGCTGGACCTGCTTGTTGGTGACGATCCCGGCAATCGGCGCGCGGATGACGGTGCGCGCCAGGTTGAGCCGCGCCTGCTGGAGCCGCGCACGCGCCGCCACAATGTCGGGCGCGGTGTCGAGATCGGTGCCCTCGACCAGGGCGGCGGTCGCGGCGACATCGCCGCCGGCGGCGCGGCGCGTCGCCTCGGCGCTCGCCACGCCCGCCCGGGCAAGCTCGCGGGCCGCGCGCGCCGACTGGAAGGCGGTGCGCGCCGCCGTCAGCTCGTCGCCCGACACCGCACCGCCCGGGGCCAGCGCCTCGCGCCGGCCAAGCTCGATCCGCGCGCGCTCATACCCCGCCTCGGCCTCGGCGAGCCGCGCCCGCGCCTCGGCGATTTCCGATGTGCGGGCGACGGCGCGGCCGCTTGCCGCGCCCAGATTGGCGCGGGCCTGGCGGTAACGCTGCACCGCCTGGGCAAGCGCGCTTTCCGCCTCGGCAACCGCGATCTTCGCATCGGCGGGATCGAGGACGAGCAGGATCTGGCCCTTGGCGACCATCTGGGTGTTGGCGACCGGCACCGCCGCGACCGGGCCGCCGACCAGCGGCGTGATCTGCGCGGTATCGGCCCCGACATAGGCATTGTCGGTCGACACCCGGCCATATTGGGTGAGGAAGAACCACAGCGCCCAGACGAGCGCGAGCGCGGCGACAATGCCGCCGAGCAGCATGAACAGGCGCCGGCGCTGGCCGGCAGGCGCGGCGACCGCGCGGTCGGAGAGGATGGGATCGGGCGACATGTCCGACATGATCAATGTCCTTGGGCAGGCGAGTTCGGGGAAGCGGCGACGGGCGGCTGGCCGAAGCCGCCGCCCAGCGCGCGGACGAGCGCGACGTTAAGGGCGAGGCGCCGCCCGTCGAGATCGGCGACCGCGCGTTCGGCGGCGAGCAACTGGTCCTCGGCGGCAAGTGCGGTCAGCTGATTGGCCAGCCCGCCTTCGTAACGGATGCGGGCGATCCGCGCCGCTTCGCGCGCGGCGGTGCGGGCGGCGCGCTGTTCGGCCAGCCGCACGTCGAGCGCCCTCAGGCTGGCAAGCGCATCGGCCACCTCGCGCAGCGCGCCGGCCAGCGCCGCATCATAGCGCGCGACGGCTTCGTCATACTGGCCGCGCGCGCCGCGATAGGCCCCGCTCAGCCGCCCGCCCTCAAAGATCGGCAGGGTGAGCGCCGGGCCGAGATTGGCGATGCGCGACCCGCCATCGATCAGCTGGTCGAGCCCGAGCGACTGCAGCCCGACCAGCGCCGACAGGTTGAGGTTCGGATAGAAAGCGGCGCGCGCGACCTTGATGCGCGCCGCCGCCGCCTCGGCCCGCAGGCGCGCGGCGGCCAGATCGGGCCGGCGGCCGACCAGATCGAGCGCGATGTCGCCGGGCACCCCGGCGGCAAGCGGCGTCATGGCCGGGCGGGCAATCGCCAGCCCCCGGTCCGGTCCCGCGCCGATCAGCGCGGCGATGCGGTGCCGGGTCAGCGCGATCGCCTCGTCGAGCGCGGCGATATCCGCCCGCGCGGCGGGGACGCGCGCCTCGGCCTGGGCCAGTTCGCCGCGCGTGTCGACGCCGGTGTCCACCCGGCGGGCGGTGAGCGCGGCGGTGTCGCGGCGGATGCGTTCGGCGGCGACGGCGACGTCGCGCTGCTGATGCAGCAGCGCCAGATCGGCATAGGCGGCGGCGATGCCGGTCGACAGCATCAGCCCGGCCTGGGCGGCGTCCATCGCCGCGGCCCGGCTTTCGGAGGTGGCGGCGGCAAGCGCGGCGCGGTTGCGCCCCCACAGGTCGAGATCGAACGAGACTGTGCCGGCGATCCGGCCGACATCCTGAATGCCGTCGGGCACGAACTGGGGCGGGATGCCCAGATTCTGGCTCTGCTGCTGGCCGCCCGCCGATGCCTCGACGCCAAGGCGCGGCAGCGTCGCCCCGCGCGACTGTTCGGCCAGCCCGTCGGCGGCGCGCAGCCGGGCGGCGGCGGCGCGGATATCGGGCGCACCGGCCAGCGCCTCGGCGATCAGCGCGTCAAGCTGCGGATCGCCAAAGCCCCGCCACCAGCCGCGCCCCGGCCATTCACCGGCGGCAGCCGGTGCCGCCGGCGCGAGGCTGGCGGTCGCGGCCAGCGTTGACGCATCGGCAAGGCGCGGCGGCGCGCCCAGATCGGGCACTGCGGCACAGCCGGCGGTGGCGAGCAGCAGGGCCAGCCCCCGGCCCTGATGCGGTCCCCGCCTGTCGAGCGACCGGATGCGGTGCTGGCGAAAACATGTTTGAAAGGCGGCACGACAATCACCATACTGGTCAGTACACCCACCCATTTGGGATCAGGCAGATCAGTTGTCAATCGAAATGATACCACACAGTACATTCCCGGAGAAAGGCGGCGCAGATGCAGCGCCCGCCGGCGCGCACCCGGACAGCACGCATCCAGACAGGGCGCGCCCGGCAGACAGGGCGCGCCCGGCCAGCGCGCGCGATGCCCGGCGCGAGGCGATCGTCGCGGCGGCGCAGGCGGCGTTTTTCTCGCGCGGCTATGGCGCGACCTCGATGTCGGCGATTGCGGCGACGGTCGGCGGGTCCAAGACCACGCTCTGGGCGCATTTCCGGTCGAAAGAGGAGCTGTTCGCCGCCGTGGTCGACGATCTGGTCGAACGCTATGGCCGCGCGCTCGATGTGCCGCTTGATCCCGATGGCGATGTGCGGACCGTGCTGCTCGGCTTCGGCCAGGCGCTGATGGCGACGATCCATTCCCCCCGATCGTCGACCTGCACCGGCTGGCGATCGGCGAGGCACGGCGGTTTCCCGAGCTGGCCCGGCTGTTCTACGAACGCGGCCCGGCGCGCGGCAAGGCGCGGATGCGCGGCTATCTTGCCGAGGCGATGGCGCGCGGCAAGCTGCGACCGGGAGACCCGATGCTCGCCGGGCGCATGTTCGTGGGTATGTTGCAGGCGGGCTCGCCGCAGCTCCACATGCTGGGGGTCGAGACACCGCCGGCGACGGCGGATCTGGATGCCGAGATTGAGATGGCGGTCGACCTGTTCCTGCGCGCCTGGGCGCCCTGAGCCGGCCGGGTCAGCCCCCGTCCCGGCGCGCACCGATGATCCGCGCCAGTTCCTCCTGCCGCCGCGCCAGTTCGTCGAGCCTGAGCGCCAGCACCGTGTCGACCTTTTCATGCAGCCGCAGGATTTCCAGCTCGGCGCGCAGATTGACCTCATAATCCAGCCTTGCCGCCAGCCGGTCCTTCGCCGCCTGGCGGTTCTGGCTCATCATGATGATCGGCGCCTGGATCGCCGCCAGCATCGAGAGGATGAGGTTGAGGAAGATGTAGGGGTAAGGATCAAAGCGGATGCCCATCCGGCCGAGCACATCGGTGTTGATCACCATCCAGGCGAGCAGCACGACCGCAAAGGTGATGATGAACCCCCAGGAGCCGCCGACCGCCGCCACCCGGTCGGCCAGCCGGTCGCCGAACACCGCCTCGGCCTCGGCGACGTCGCCGGCATCGCGGCTGATCGGGGTGCGCGCGCGCATCGCCGCCAGCACCCGCGCCTCCTCCGCATCCAGCGCCGCCAGTTCCTTGCCCAGCAGATCTGCGGCCATCTGGTCGGCGCTGCGCATCGCGGCTCCTAACGGCCGCGCGGCGCGGGGCCGGCGAAGCTGACCAGGCTTTCCGCGCCGCTGGCCGACAGCGCCGACACGCCGACGAAATGATCGTCGATCACGACAGTCTCAAGCGTGGTGCCGGTCGCGCCGGCCGGCAGGTCGCGCTGGTCGGTCCAGTCGGGCCGGTCGGCTGCGCGCCAGCGGACGCGGTAGCCTGCCGCCCCCGGCACCGGGGTCCAGCGCACGGCGATATCGTCGCTGAGCGCGCCGCTGATCGTCACCCCCTGCGGCGCAGCCGGCGCGGCGGCCAGTTCGCGCGCGACCGCCAGGTTGAGCGCCGTCACCCGCGCCAGATAGGCGAAATCCATATGCTCGATCGTGTCGCCGAAGAAACGGCCATTTTCGGTGCGGACATTCTGGTGCTGGTGATCATAATTCTCGACCGCCTCGGTGAAGCGCACGGCGGGCATTCCGGCTTCGAGGAACGGCGTATGGTCGCCGCCGCGCTGGAACCGGTCGGGCCGGCGGACGGCGAGCACCGACAGCGCGCGGGGGTCGCGGCCCCGCTCGCGCTCGGCGATGCGGCGCACCGCCTTGGCGAGCGCGCGCGACGGGCCGTCATCCTCGCCGCCGTTCATCCTGAGCGCGCGGACCGCATCCAGCTCCGCCGCCGCGCCCACGCCTTCGGAAAACACCCGCACCCGGTCATCGACGCGCTGGCCCGACAGGCCGGTGGTGTTGCCGACGATATCGTTGTTGAGCACCGCCGCCACCTGCCAGCCGCGCTCGCGCGCCAGCCGGGCGAGCAGCCGCCCGCCCCACAGCCCCTGTTCCTCACCCGACAGCGCGGCATAGACGATGGTGCCGGCAAACTTTTCCGCCGACAGGATGCGCGCCGCCTCCATCACCAGCGCGACGCCCGAGGCATCGTCATTGGCCCCCGGCGCGTCGGACGCTGCGTCCATCACATCGGAGGCGCGGCTGTCGATATGCGCCTGGATGATGACGACACGGCCGGGATCGCCCTGCCCCTGCTGGATGGCGATGACATTTTCGACGCGCACGCCGGCGGGCGCGCGCGGGCCGCTCACCACATCGCCGACCGTCTCGACCGTCAGGCAGCCGCCGCAGGCGGCACCGATCTCGCCGAACCGCCGCGCCGCCCAGGCGCGCGCCGCGCCGATGCCCCGCTTCGGATCGGTGGCGGACGACAGCGTGTGGCGGGTGCCGAAACCGACCAGCGCCTCGACGCTCCGACGCAGCAGCGCGGGATCGGGCCGCATCGGGCCGGGCGGCGAAGCGGCGGCAACGGGCGGGACGATGGCAGCCAGAATGGCGGCGGCGATCAGGGTTCGGGCGGTGCGCATGGCGCGGACAATCGGCGAGTTTTCCGGCCCATGCAAGCGGCCGCCGCCCCGCACCGCCCCCGTCAGCCGGCGACCAGCGCCCCGTTTTCGATCCGGCGATAGAAACAGCTTGGCGCGCCGGTATGGCAGGCCGGGCCGGCGGGGCGCACGCGCAGCCACAGCGCATCCTGATCGCAGTCGATCCGCGCCTCGACGACGCGCAGCACATGGCCCGACGTCTCGCCCTTTTTCCAGATGCGCTGGCGGCTGCGCGACCAGAAATGCGCCTCTCCGGTCGACAGAGTGAGCGCCAGCGCCTCGGCGTTCAGATGCGCGACCATCAGCAGCGCACCGCTGTCGGCGTCGGTCGCGACGCCGGTGATCAGCCCCTGCGCGTCCCATTTGGGATCAAGCGCGGGCCCTGTTTCGCGGGGATCAGCCATGACCCTCCACGCATACGCAAATCCCCCGGTATGACAATGGGGAGACAAACCCGATTCCGCTGCCTATATCGCGGCCAGCCTTTGCTGAGGCGCGGGACGATCATGCTCACCACCAATCCTTTCGACGACGACAAGCTGCGCGAAGAATGCGGCATTTTC
Source organism: Sphingomonas changnyeongensis (assembly GCF_009913435.1). Classification (NCBI taxonomy): domain Bacteria; kingdom Pseudomonadati; phylum Pseudomonadota; class Alphaproteobacteria; order Sphingomonadales; family Sphingomonadaceae; genus Sphingomonas; species Sphingomonas changnyeongensis. Next base: position 2,659,543 of record NZ_CP047895.1, read on the forward strand.
GGCATTTACGGGGCCGAGACCGCATCCGCCGTGGTGGCGCTCGGCCTGCACGCCCTCCAGCATCGCGGGCAGGAGGCGGCCGGGATCACCAGCTGGGACGGCGCCCATTTCCACACCCACCGCGCGATGGGCCATGTCGCGGGCAATTTCGACCGTGACGACGTGATTCGCGGCCTGCCGGGCCGGGTCGCCTGCGGCCATGTCCGCTATTCGACGACCGGCGAGACGGCGCTGCGCAACGTGCAGCCGCTGTTCGCCGAGCTGTCGTCGGGCGGCTTTGCGGTCGCGCACAACGGCAACATCTCGAACGCGATGAAGCTCAGGCGCGAGCTGGTGCGGCGCGGTTCGATCTTCCAGTCGACCTCGGACACCGAAGTCATCATCCATCTGGTCGCCACCTCCGCCTATCGCACGCTGCTCGACCGGTTCATCGACGCGCTGAAACAGGTCGAGGGCGCCTATTCGCTGATCTGCATGACCGGCGAAGGGATGCTGGCGTGCCGCGATCCGCTCGGCATCCGGCCGCTCGTGATGGGCAAGCTTGGCGATGCGACGATCTTTGCGTCCGAAACCGTCGCGCTCGACGTGATCGGCGCGGACTTCATCCGCGCGGTCGAACCGGGCGAGATCGTGATCGTGACCGAGGCCGGGGTGCGTTCGATCACCCCGTTTGGGCCGGTCGATCCGCGCCCGTGCATTTTCGAGCATGTCTATTTCTCGCGCCCCGATTCGATCGTCGAGGGCGTGTCGGTCTATGACGTGCGCAAGGCGATCGGCGCGCAGCTGGCGATCGAGGCCCCGGTCGAGGCCGATCTGGTGATCCCGGTGCCCGATTCGGGCGTGCCGGCAGCCATCGGCTATGCCCAGCAATCGGGCATTCCGTTCGAACTGGGGATCATCCGGTCGCATTATGTCGGCCGCACCTTCATCCAGCCGGGCGATCAGGTCCGCCATCTGGGCGTCAAGCTCAAGCACAATGCCAATCGCGCGCTGATCGGCGGCAAGCGCGTGGTGCTGATCGACGATTCGATCGTGCGCGGCACCACCTCGCTCAAGATCGTGCAGATGATGCGCGATGCCGGCGCTGCCGAGGTGCATATGCGCATCGCCAGCCCGCCGACGCGCCACAGCTGCTTTTACGGCGTCGACACGCCCGAACGCGCCAAGCTGCTAGCCGCGCGGCTCGACGTGCCGGGCATGTCTGACTTCATCCATGCCGACAGCCTGTCGTTCATCTCGATCGAGGGGCTGTACAAGGCGCTCGGCCATGAGCGCCGCGCCGCTGCCCGCCCGCAGCATTGCGACGCCTGCTTCACCGGCGATTATCCAACGACGCTCACCGATCATGACGAGGTCGCGCCGGCCGACCAGCTGAGCCTGCTCGCCGAACGGGTCGTCTGACCTGCCGACACCCCCTGCCGACACCCAATAGCCAATGGACACCAGATGACCGAACAGCCCAACACCGACCGGGATCAGGCCGCGCGTCCGCTGGCCGGGCGGCTGGTGCTCGTCACCGGCGCGAGCCGGGGCATCGGCGCGGCGACCGCCGAGGCGGTGGCGCTCATGGGCGCGCATGTCATCCTGACCGCGCGCACGACCGCCGACATGGAAGCGGTTGAAGAACGCATCCATGCAGCGGGCGGCAGCGCGACCATCGCGCCGCTCGACCTGACCGACGGCGAGTCCATCGGCCGGCTGGCCACAGCGGTCGGCGGGCGCTGGCAGCAGCTTGACGCGCTGGTGCTCAATGCCGCGACGCTCGGCACGCTGTCGGCGGTGCCGGCGATCGACCCCAAGGAGTTTGCCCGGCTGCTGACCCTCAATGTCGGCGCGCAGCAGGCGCTGATCGCGGCGTTCGACCCGATGCTGCGCGCGGCGCGGCCGGGCCGGCTGATCGCGGTGACGTCGAGCGTGGGGGCCACGCCGCGCGCCTTCTGGGGTGCCTATGGCGCGTCCAAGGCGGCGCTTGAAACCCTGGTCGCCGCCTATGGCGAGGAAAACCGCAATCTCGGCGGCGTGCATGTCGCCATCGTCGATCCCGGCGCGACCCGCACGACGATGCGCGCCCGCGCCTTTCCGGGCGAGGATCCGCAGACCGTCAAGGACCCGGCGGTCGTCGGCGCACGCATCGCCGCGCTCATCGCGAACGGCTTTGAAACCGGCCACCGGGAGCGGGTCGACGGGTGAGCGGCGCGGCCGTCCATATCGTCCATCATCCCGATTATCTGACGCCGCGTCCGCCTTCGGGCGGCTTTCCGGCGGACAAATACCGCCTGCTGGTCGAGGCGGTTGACCGCATCGGCCGGCCGGTCGTCCGCCACCTGCCGGAGCCGATGCCGGAGGCCGATCTGTGCGCCGTCCATGATCCCGCCTATGTCGCCGAGGTGCTCTCCGCCCGGGTGCCAGCGGACAAGGAACGGCGCATCGGCTTTCCGGTCACGCCGCGCATCGCGCGCCGCGCGCAGCTGACGCCGGGGGGAACCTGGCTGGCCGCAAAGCTCGCGCTTGCACATGGCTTTGCCGCGCAGACCGCGGGGGGCAGCCATCATGCGCTGGCCGATACCGGGGCTGGATATTGCGTGTTCAACGATCTGGCGATCGCCGCGACCCGGCTGATCGCCAGCGGCGATGCGCGCCGGGTGCTGATCGTCGATGTCGACGTCCATCAGGGCGACGGCACCGCCGCCCTGCTCGCCGGGCGGGCGGACATCGCCACCTATTCGGTCCATGCCGACAAGAACTTTCCCGTGCGCAAGGCGCGCTCGACGCTCGACGTGCCGCTCGCCGACCGCACCGGCGACGATGCCTATCTGGATGCGCTGGGCGCAACGCTGCCGCCGCTGGTCGACCGGTTCGCACCCGATCTCATCCTCTATCAGGGCGGCGTCGACCCGCATGTCGACGACCGGCTGGGGCGGCTGGCGCTGAGCGATGCCGGGCTGGACGCGCGCGACCGCTTTGTCGCCGGGCTGGCGCGGGCGCGCGGCATCCCGCTCGCCAGCACGCCGGGCGGCGGCTATGGCACGGATCTGGCCGCCGTCGCCGCGCGCCATGCCGCCACCATCGCCGCGCTCCATGATGTGCTGAGCCGCTGAGCGGGCCCGGTTCCGCCCCCGCGAAAATCGCGCTACAGACCGGGGCCGTGACGACCATCGCCTTCCCAGCCGCATGACGCGCATCGTCTGGTTCCGCCGCGACCTCAGGCTCGCCGATCAGGCCGCGCTCGCCGCCGCCGCGCGGCAGGGGCCGGTGATCCCGGTCTATATCCTTGACGACGAAACGCCGCGGCACCGGCGCATGGGCGCGGCATCGCGCTGGTGGCTGCACCACAGCCTGTCGCGGCTGGCCGGGGATCTGGCCGCGCGCGGCAGCCGGCTGATCCTGCGGCGCGGCCCGGCGGCGGAAACGCTCGCCGCGCTGATGGCGGAAACCGGCGCGACCGGCATCGACGCGCTCCATCATTACGAGCCCTGGTGGCTGAACGCCGAAAAGGCGCTGGCGAAGGCGCTGGCGGAAACGGGCACGCCGCTTGCGCTCCACCATGGCAATTATCTCGCGCCGCCGGGATCGATCCTGACCGGCAGCGGCAGCCCCTACCGCATCTACACCCCCTTCTGGCGCGCGCTTGTGCAGACGATGCCGCCCCCGCCGCCCCGGCCCGCGCCCGAACGTCTGGCCGCGCCGGACAGCTGGCCGGCCAGCGACCGGATCGAGGATTGGGGGCTGCTGCCCACCGCCCCCGACTGGGCGGGCGGGCTGCGCGCGACATGGCAGCCGGGCGAAGCGGGCGCGGCTGCGCGGCTCGACAGCTTCGTGCGGCTGGCCGCGCGTTATGGCGAGGCGCGCAACCTGCCATCGGTCGAGGGCACGTCGCGCCTGTCGCCGCATCTGCATTTCGGGGAGATTTCGCCGGCGACCGTCTGGCACCGGCTGGCCGATGCCGGCGGGTCGGTCGATACGTTCCTGGGCGAGCTGGGCTGGCGCGACTATGCCCAGAACGTCATCCTGCAAATGCCCGAATATGGCCGGCGCAATGCCCGCCCGGCGTTCGACGCCTTTCCGTGGCGCATGCGCGACGACCCCGCCGTGGCGGCCGATTTCACCGCCTGGACGAAGGGAATGACCGGCTATCCGATCGTCGATGCCGGGATGCGCCAGCTCTGGGCGACCGGCTGGATGCACAACCGCGTCCGCATGATCGCCGCCTCGTTCCTGATCAAGCATCTGCTGATCGACTGGCGCGAGGGTGAGGCCTGGTTCTGGGACACGCTGGTCGATGCCGATTACGGGTCGAACGCCGTCAACTGGCAATGGACGGCGGGGACCGGCGTTGATTCCAACATGTTCGTGCGGATCATGGCCCCGCTCACCCAGTCGGACAAATTCGATGCCGCCGGCTATATCCGGCAATGGGTGCCGGAACTGGCCGGGCTCAGCGACAGCCAGATCCATGATCCGGCAGGGCTGTTCGTGCGCGGCTATCCGCGCAAGCTGATCGACCACCGCGCCGCGCGCGAACGGGCGCTCGCCGCCCATGAAAGCATCAAGCCATGAGGATGACGCCCGTGACGACCAGCAAGACGCGCCTGCCCCTTTTCCGCCCCGCCCGCACGCCGCTGCGCTCGCTGGCCGCGCTGGCTGCGCTGATGCTCGCCGGCGCGTCGCCGGTCGCCGCGCAGATCGCGCTGACGCCCGAAAATGCCGACCGCATCCGCATGGCCGGCGCGACCATCCTGTTCTGGAACCAGGCGCAGCGCGACCAGAACTTCCCGGCGATGGAGCAGCAGTTTCCCGGCACCACCGCCCGCGCCGCCGCGCGGCCGCGCGCGCTGCCCGCCGGACGGGCGCTCGACCTGCCCGAGGCGGAGGCGTTCATGGCCGCCAACAACACCGCCGGGCTGATCGTCGTGCACAAGGGCAAGGTGCGGTTCGAACGCTATCAGCGCGGCTATTCGGCCGAGGGCCGCTACACCAGCTTCTCGGTCGCCAAATCGCTGACCTCGACGCTGGTCGGGGCGGCGGTGCGCGACGGTTACATCAAGTCGCTGGCCGATCCGGTCACCCGCTACATCCCCGAACTTGCCGGCAGCGCCTATGACGGCGTGACCGTCGCGCAGGTGCTGACGATGACGTCGGGCGTCAAATGGAACGAGGATTATACCGATCCCAAATCCGACGTCGCGCGCATGTATCTGATGCCGGTGCCGGCGGGGGCCGATCCGACCACCGCGTTTTTGAAGACCCTGTCCCGCGAGGCGGAGCCGGGCAGCAAATGGGTCTACAAGACCGGCGAGACCAATCTGATCGGCGTTCTCGTCACCCGCGCGACCGGCAAGAGCCTGACCCAATATGCCGAGGAAAAGATCTGGCGGCCGTTCGGCATGGAACGCGACCTGTTCTGGATGGTCGACCAGTCGGGCCAGAATATCGGCGGCTGCTGCCTGTCGGCGAGCCTCAGGGACTATGCGCGCATCGGCCTGTTCACCCTGTCGGGCGGCAAGGGCGTGGTGCCGCGCGGCTGGTTTGCCGATGCCACGCGCGCCTGGTCGCCGGTTCCGGGTGCCGGGGAGCGCGGCTATGGCTATCAATGGTGGACCGGGCCGGCCGGCAGCTATCAGGCGCAGGGCATTTTCGGCCAGCTGATCCATATCGACCCCAAGCGCCAGCTGGTCATCGCCATGTCGAGCGCCTGGCCCAAGGCGACGGGCAGCGATCTGGGCGCGGCGCGGGCGCGCTTTGTCGACCAGATCAAGGCCGCGATCGACGCCGGCCGCTGAGCGGGTGATCACGCTGCTGCTGGGCGGGGCGCGGTCGGGCAAGAGCCGGCGCGCGCAGCTGCTGGCCGAGGCGGCGGCCCCGGCGGGCGTCGCCGGTGCCTGCCTGATGATCGCGACCGCCGAGGCGTTCGACGCCGAAATGGCCGCGCGCATCGCCCGCCACCAGGCCGAACGCGGCCCCGCCTGGGACGTGATCGAGGCACCGCTGGACCTTGCCCCGGCGCTCGCGCGCGCGTCCGGCCCGGTGGTGATCGACTGTCTGACGCTGTGGCTGTCGAACCTGATGCTCGCGGGCCATGATGTCGAGCGCGCGGGGGCGGAGCTTGCCGCCATGCTCGGGCGGATCGACGTGCCGGTGTTCCTGGTGTCGAACGAGGTCGGGCTGGGGCTGGTGCCCGAAACGCCGCTTGGCCGCGCATTTCGCGACGCGCAGGGGCGGCTCAACCAGCTGATGGCAAGGATTGCCGACCGGGTCGAGTTCATCGCCGCCGGCCTGCCGCTGGTCCTGAAACCGGCCTGAAACCGGCCTGAAACGAGGCTGCCCCGGTGAGAGCGGTTCCCGATCCGGCTGCGCCGGATCAACCGCCCTAAATCCCCGCGCCCTCCGGCCAGCGCAGCACCGCGCCATAGCCGACCTGCGCCGACCATGCCCCGTCGACCCCGGCGGCGGCGAGCGCGGCGCGGATCACCCCCATATGCGTCACCCACAGCGTGCGGCCGGGCCGGGCGCGATGGGCGGCGAGCGCCGCGTTCACCCGCGCTGCCAGCATCGCGACGCTTTCGCCGCCATGGTCGCGGGCGTGCATGAAATCGCCGGCCCAGCGGTCAAGCGCGTCGCGGCCGATCCGGTCCCAGGGCAGGCCTTCCCATGAACCGAAATCCATTTCGCGGATATCCGCTTCGATCTCAAACTCTTGCCCAAGATGTTCGGCCAGCGTCTGGGCCAGCTTGCGGCACCGCCTGAGCGGGCTGGAGACGATGGTGTCGATCCCGGCCTGATCGGCCAGCGCCGCACACACCGCCGCCGCCTCGTCGGCAAAGCTGTCCGCACAGTCGAGATCGGTGAGCCCGTAACAGATGCCGGGCGCGACCTCGGGCCGGGTGTGGCGGATCAGGATCAGGCCGTCCCGAGCCATGCCAGCACCCCCAGATAAAGGCCGGTTTCCGACAGCTGCTGCACCGCCCCCAGACAGTCGCCGGTGTAACCGCCCAGCCGCCGTTCGAACAGCGCCCGGGCGAGCACATGGCCCGCCGCCGCACCCGCCAGCCCCGCGCCGAGCGCGACGGGCGGCAGGCCGGCCAGCACCGCCCCGGCCCAGGCGGCGCCCGCCCCCGTCGCCACCGCAAAGGCCAGCCCGCCCGGCCCGACCGCATCGGCAACCGGCTTGGCGGTGCCGGCGTCGCGGACATAGCGGCTGGTGGCGATCACCAGCACGCTCGACAGCCGCCCCAGCGCATGACCGGCGATGAGCGCGGCGGCGGCGACAGGCGCGGCCATGGCGATGAGCGCCGCAGCCTTGAGCGCGAGCACGGTCATGAGCGCCAGCGCGCCGAAACTGCCCAGCCGGCTGTCGCGCATCACCTCCAGCATCCGCGCGCGGCTCATCACGCCCAGCCCGTCGAACAGATCGGCCAGCCCGTCCTCGTGAAAGCCGCCGGTCGCCATCAGCGCCACCGCCAGCGCCAGCAGCACCGCGACCGGCGCGGGATAGATGCGCGCCGCACCCAGCAGCACCAGCGCCGCGATCAGGCCGATGAGCGCGCCGACCAGCGGATACCAGCGCACCGCCATCGCCAGATGGCGGGGATCAAATGCAAAGCCCGGCACCGGCAGCCGGGTGAGGAACTGGATCGCGGCGAGCAGCGCCCGCCCCTCATCGGCGATCCGGGCGATCATTGCGGGCCGCTGACGCCCGCTGCCGAAAAGCTTGCCATGTCGCGGATCATCGCCGCAGCGGCGCGGACCAGCGGCCAGGCGAGCAGCGCGCCCGTGCCTTCGCCAAGCCTGAGGCCGAGGTCGAGCAGCGGCTCGGCATCCAGCGCCTCCAGCAGCGCGGCATGGCCGCGCTCGGCCGAGCGATGGGCGAAGACCAGCGCCGGGCGGACCGCGGGATCGATGGCGAGCGCAGCGGCAGCCGCCGCCCCGGCGATGAAGCCGTCAACGATCACGATCCGCCGCGCCTGTGCCGCGCCGAGCATCGCCCCGGCCATCATCGCGATTTCAAACCCGCCATATTCGGCAAGCGCGGTCAGCGCGTCGAGCTGCGGCGCGGTGCGCGCGGCGGCGCGCGCCAGCACCGCAGCCTTATGGGCCAGCGCGCCATCGTCCAGCCCGGTGCCGCGCCCGACCAGCAGATCGAGCGACACGCCGGTCAGCTTGTGGGCAACCAGGCTGGCGGCCGAGGTGTTGGCGATGCCCATTTCGCCCAGGCACAGAGCGTCGCACGCCGCCTCCTGCGCCAGCGCATGGCCGGCGCGCAGCGCCGCCGCGCATTGTTCGGCGGTCATCGCCGCTTCGACCGCGCTGTTGCGGGTGCCGCGCGCGATGCGGCGGTCGATCAGGCCGGGATGCTCCATCCTCGGCCCGGCCATGCCGGCATCGACGACGCTGAGCGGCACGCCAAGGCTGTTGGCAAAGACATTGGCCGCCGCCCCGCCGGCCAGAAAGTTCAGCACCATCTGCCGCGTCACTTCCTGCGGAAAGGCCGACACCCCCTCGCCCGCAATGCCGTGATCGCCGGCAAAGATGATCAGCGCGCACGCCGCCATCTGCGGATCGGTGCGCCCCTGCAGGGCCGCAATCTGCGCGGCCAGCGCCTCGATCCGGCCGAGCGCGCCCAGCGGCTTGGTCAGGCTGTCGATGCGCGCGCGGATCTGCCCCGCCAGGTCGTTGGATTGATCGATCATCCCCCGCCCTGCCCGCCGCGCGCCCCCGGGTCAAGCACCGCCGGATCGCGCCCCGATTGGCCGGCCGGTTGGCGGATCACCGCGCCCGCCCCCGCACTAGGCAAATATTTCCGCCCTGCCCGGCGGGCGCGTCCCGAGCGTCTATAAAGGAAACATTATTGGCCGAACGGAAGCCCGAACCCGTGCCCTCAGTCCCTTGCCTGCCCCGCATCGCCCTTGCCCACCCGGTCTCGCCCAGTCGGGCGCTGCGCGTCAGCGGAGGCACAGGCCGATGAAGGTCCTGTTCTATCTGCCCGTCATCACGCCCTGGTGGTTCGAAAACATCGTTGCGCCGATGATCCGCCGCGTGTCGGCCGAGGCAGAGGTGACGGTGCTGGCGCCCGCCCCCTGGTCGGGCACGGGCATCGGCCCGGCCGAGCTTGAGCGGCTGGCCGATCTGCCGCAGATCCGCTGGTGCCTGATCGAGGGCGAGGATCATCGCAGCTATCGCACCCGCCCGGCCGATCCGGACGGGCTGGCGGGCTTCGTTGCCGATCTTCAGCCCGATTATGTGATCTGCCGCAGCGCCGACCGCGATACGCCGCGCCGCTTTCCGGGCAAGGTGCGCTTTCTGATGGAAGGGGGCGTCGCGCCCTATCCGCTGCCGAGCCAGTGGGTCTGGTTAGCCGAGGATCTGTTCGATCATGGCGAGATGCCCGATCTGGACACCGACCAGCGCGCGGAGCTGACCGGCTGGCTGCGCCCGCTGGCCGACAGGCTGCGTGCGCGGATCGCGCGTGCGGCCTATCGGCCGGATGATTTCAACTGGCCCGACGATGTGCCGCGCCTGTTGATGCCGATCGAATATGCGCATCACGAAAACTTCTTCCCGATGCACCGGCCGGGGCCGGAGGCGAATGACGCGCTGATCCTGCACATCGCCCAGCAGCTGCGCGGCCGCGCCTTTGTCACGCTCGCCAATCATCCGCTCAACGACCTTCATCTGGGTCGGGGCACGCTGATGGCCGCTGTCGCCGCGACGCGCGGGCAGATGGCGATGCTGCCCGAATGCCGCGACGCACCTTCGGCGTCCGAACGTGCGGCGGCGGTGGTCGATGCGATGATCGTCGGCGATTCCAAGGCGTTTGGCGTCGCGGCATTCCTTGGCCTGCCCTTTGCCCGGCTATCGCGGTTCAAGACGGCAAGCTGGCTCAACGCCTATCCGGCGCTCGACCCGCTGATCGCGGATCTGAAGCGCGGCCGCGCCCGCTCCCCGTCGCCCGAAGACGCGCTCGCCTGGGCGGCGTTCCACATCGCCAACAATGCGTTCGATCCGGCCGACCCGCAGCTGGGGCTTGCCGACATCGTCGACCGGATCGACCGCCCGGTCGCGCCCGAACGCTGGGCGGCGGGCATGGCGCGGCTGGACGCCGTGCTGATGGAAAGCGCGGCATGACGGCGCGGCCTTCCCCCGCCCTTCAGCCCGTTCCCGCCCCCGGCCTGCCGAACCCGCCGCACCCGGCGATGCTGCGGCCTGGGTGCATGAGGTGATCGCCGCCGAACGCGACGCGCTGTCGGCGTTTCTGGCCGCACCGCCGCCGGGGCTTGACCGCATGGTCGCGCTGATCGCCGGGCAGGACCGGCCGATCACCTGCCTGGGCATGGGCAAATCGGGGCTGGTCGCGGCCAAGATCGCGGCGACCTTTTCCAGCCTCGGCACCCCCGCCTTCTGCCTCAATGCCGGCGAGGCCGCGCATGGCGATCTGGGCGCGGTGCAGCGCGACAATGTCGTCATCCTGTTTTCCAACAGCGGCACGACCGAGGAGATTGTCCGCATCCTGCCGCTGCTGAAGGCGCGGGGATGCGTGCTGATCGGCATCATCGGCCGCACCGATTCCCCGCTCGCGCGCGCCGTCGATCATCTGATCCCGGCGGAAATCGCGCGCGAGGCGGATCATATCGGCATGGCCCCGACCGCGAGCACGACGCTGCACATGGCGATCGGCGATGCGCTGGCCGTGGCGGTGGCGCGGGCACGCGGCATCACCGCGCGCGATTTCCTGATGCACCACCCGGCCGGGCTGCTCGGCCGGCGGATGATCCCGGTCCGCAGCGTGATGCGCGCGGGCGCGGACCTGCCCTTTGTCCTGCCATCGGCGTCGCTGGCCGAGCTGCTGTCGGTGATGAGCGCGCGGCGGCTGGGCGCGGCGGCGGTGATCGACCATGGCCGGCGGCTGATCGGGATCGTCGTCGATGGCGACATCCGCCGCCACATCCAGGCGCGGCGCGACGTCTATGCGCTGACCGCCGGCGAGGTGATGACCCGCGATCCGGTGACGGTTGGCGAAGATGCGACGATCGGGGATGTGCTGACGCTGCTGCGCGACGGGCCGCGCCGCGTGTCGGTGCTGCCGGTGGTGGCCGTGGACGGCGCGCTGGTCGGGATGCTCCACGCCAATGACGTGCTGAACGGATAAGGAAGACATGAAGATCGTCGCCTATGTGCCCGCCAAGGGGCAGAGCGAACGGGTGGCCAACAAGAATGTCCGCATTCTCGACGGCGAGCATCTGTTCAAGCGCAAGCTGCGCCAGCTGCTGGCGTGCAGGCACCTGACCGAGCTGTGCCTCGACACCGAATCCGCCGAGCTGGCGGCGCTGGCCGACGACCTGCCGGTCACGTGGCTGAAGCGCCCGGCCGAGCTGGCGTCCAACGCCGCCGACGGTCATCAGATGTTCGCCTGGGAAGCCGCGCAGCGCCCCGATGCCGATCTGTGGGTGCAGGTGCTGTGCACCGCCCCGTTCGTGACCGCCGACACCGTGACCCGCGCGATCGACGCGCTGCTCGCCGATCCCGACGCCGACAGCCTGGTCGCGGTCACATCGGCCAAGCAATATTGCTGGGCGGGGCGCGACCCCGTTTATGGCCGGGGCCGCGTGCCCAACAGCGTCGAGCTGCCGCCGACCGTGATCGAGGCGATGAGCCTGTATATCGTCCGCCGCCCGGCGGATGGCTCGCTGCCCACCCAGCGTTTCGGCCGCCGGCCGATCCTGTTCGAACTGGATCCGCTGGAACAGATCGACATCAATATGCCGGCCGATTTCGCGCTCGCCGAAACCATCGCCGCCGGGCAGCGCGCCGCCGAGGTCTCGCGGTTCCGCGCGCTCAGCCGCCATCTGTCGTCGTCGGTGCTTGCCGATCTGATGAAGGAACGCGGCCACCGCGCCGTGCTGTCCCCCGCCATCCGGCCGACCAGCCCGGGCCGCATCCTCGGGCGGGCGCGGCCGATCCAGCTGGTTGCCCTGCCGAACCGCCCGGCCCCTGAGGGCGAGGCGTGGAAGGGCATTTACGGCGCGCTCCATTCCTATCGCTTCGTCCGGCCCGGCGACGTCATCATGGTCGCGACCGAGGTGCCCGAACGCGCCTATTTCGGCGATCTCAACGCCAATCTGGCGATCCGCGCCGGCGCCGTCGGCACGATCGTCGACGGGGCGACGCGCGACACCGCCGATGTCCGCGCGCTCGGCCTGCCCGTCTATGCGCGGACAAGCCATTGCGACGACATCAAATATGAAGGCACGCTGGGATCGATCAACCGGCCGGTCGCGATGGGCGGCGTGCCCGTCGCGCCCGACGATGTCGTCTTTGCCGATGAAGACGGGGTGGTCGTGATCCCGGCCCGGATGTGGGACGAGATCGAGGCGGCGGCGTGGGAGGTGATCGGCAACGAGGCGCGCATCCGCCATTTTGCCGCGCGCGGCCGCGACGTCGATGAAATCCTTGCCGAATGCGGAGCGTTCTGATGACCGAGACCCCGGCCGCCACCCTGCCGCGCACCGTCGAGATTGGCGGGCTGAGCCTCGCCAATGACCGGCCCTTCGTCCTCATCGCCGGGCCGTGCGCGATGGAAAGCCGCGCCCATGCGCTGGACATGGCGGCGGCGCTCACCGAAATCTGTCAAGGCCTTGGGATCGGGCTGATCTTCAAAAGCTCGTTCGACAAGGGCAACCGCACGTCGATCAACGGCGCGCGCGGGATCGGCATGGACGCCGCCCTGCCCGTCTTTGCCGAGATCCGCGAGCGTTTCGGCTGCCCGGTGCTGACCGACGTCCATGAACCGGGCAGTGTGCGCCGGTGGCCGAGGCGGTCGATGTGCTGCAGATCCCGGCCTTTTTGTGCCGGCAGACCGATCTGCTGGTCGCCGCTGCGCGCACCGGCCGCGCAGTCAATGTCAAGAAAGGCCAGTTCCTTGCCCCGTGGGACATGAAGAATGTCGCCGCCAAGCTGGTGGCGGCGGGCAATGACCGGGTGATCCTGTGCGAACGCGGCGCGAGCTTTGGCTACAACATGCTGGTCAGCGACATGCGGTCGCTGCCGATCATGGCCGAAACCGGTTTTCCGGTGATGTTCGACGCCACCCATTCGGTCCAGCAGCCCGGCGGGCGCGGCGACGCCTCGGGCGGGGAGCGCCGCTTCGTGCCGACGCTGGCGACCGCGGCGGCGGCGATCGGGGTGGCCGCGATCTTCCTTGAAACGCATGAAGAGCCGGACCGTGCGCCGAGCGACGGGCCGAACATGGTGCCGCTGGCCGACATGCCGGCGCTGCTCGCCCGGCTGCAGGCGTTCGACCGGCTGGCCAAGGCGCGCTGACCCCGCCTCCGTCCCGAAGCTGTTGTCCCGCATCTCTCCGGCCCACCCGGCGTTGACCGGCGCGCGCGCCCGCGCCACTGGGGCGGCAACATGCGGGGCACCCCGCCGACGGAGACGTGTGCGATGGATTATGATGCCGAACTCAAGCTGTTCGTCGATGGCGCATGGCGCGCCGGCGAGGGGCGCGATGCCCAGCCGGTGATCGATCCGGCGCGCGGCGCGGCGATTGCCGAAGTGCCGCTCGCCAGCGCCGCCGATCTCGAACAGGCGCTGGTCGCGGCCGATGCCGGGTTCCGCGCCTGGCGGGCCACCGATGTCGAGGCGCGCGCGGCGATCCTGCACAAGGCGGCGGCGCTGCTGCGCGAGCGGACCGAGCGGATCGCGACGCTGCTGACGCTCGAACAGGGCAAGCCGCTGGTCGAGGCGCGCGGCGAGGTCGCGGGCGCGGCGCAGCTGTTCGATTATTATGCCGAGGAAGCCAAGCGCGCTTATGGCCGGGTGCTGGTGCGCCCGACCGGCACCCGCTCGATCGTCATCCGCCAGCCGGCCGGCCCGGTCGCGTCATTCACGCCGTGGAATTTCCCCGTCTATCTGATGGCCAAGAAGCTGGCTGCGGCGCTCGCCGCCGGCTGTTCGGTGATCGCCAAGCCGCCGGAGGAAACGCCCGGCTCGACCTCGGCGCTGATGCGCGCGGTGATCGATGCCGGGGTGCCGGGCAATGTCGCCCAGCTGGTGTTCGGCGTGCCCGACACGGTCAGCCGCACGCTCATCGCCTCGCCGGTGATCCGCAAGCTCAGCTTCACCGGATCGGTGCCGGTCGGCCGCCATCTGATGAAGCTTGCCGCCGACGGGCTGAAGCTCGTCACCATGGAACTGGGCGGCCATGCCCCGGTGATGGTGTTTGCCGATTGCGACCTTGAACGGACGCTCGACATGGTCGTGCCGCAGAAGTTCCGCAACGCCGGCCAGGTCTGCGTGTCGCCGACGCGTTTCCATGTCGAGCGCAGCATCTATGACCGGTTCGTGGCCGGCTTTGCCGCCCGCACCGCCGCGCTGTCGGTCGGGTCGGGGCTGGATCCGGCGACGCGCATGGGTCCGCTCGCCAATCGCCGCCGCCCCGATGCGATCGAGGCGCTGGTCGGCGATGCGGTGGCGCGCGGGGCGCGGGTGGCGCATGGCGGGGCGCGCTTCGGCCAGGGCTTTTTCTTCCAGCCGACGGTGCTGGCCGATGTGCCGCTCGACGCCGATGTGATGTCGACCGAGCCGTTCGGCCCGGTGGCGCTCATTCGCCCGTTCGACAGCGAGGAGGAAGCGGTGGCCGAGGCCAATCGCCTGCCTTACGGCCTTGCCGCCTTCGCCTTCACCGAAAATGGCCGCCGCGCCAACCGGCTGGGCGACATGATCGAGGCCGGGATGATCGGCATCAACAGCTTTGCCATCTCGGTCGTCGACGCGCCGTTCGGCGGGGTCAAGGATTCGGGCTTTGGCCGCGAAGGCGGGCCGGAAGGGCTTGAAAGCTATATGGTGACCAAGGCGATCCACCAGGCCTGAGCGGCAGCTCCTGGGCTGGTGCGGGCGGTCGGACTCGAACCGACATATCCGTGAGGACGGCGGATTTTGAGTCCGCTGCGTCTACCAATTCCGCCACGCCCGCATGCCTGGCTGGCCCCGCTCTAGCGAAGCGCCCCCGGCGCTGCAACCGGGGCCGCCACCCGACCGGCAGGGCTGTGGCGGATGACAGGCTGTAGCGGATGACAGGGGCGTGAAAATGCGTCATGGCGCTGGCCGTTCACTGGAGTTTCCGCCCTTGCCGCCCGCCCCGCCGCCACCGCCCCGCAGCCCGTCCCGCGCGCCCGACCTTTCCGGGCAGCGCATCGCCAAGCTGCTGGCCCGCGCCGGGATCGCGTCGCGCCGCGACGTCGAACGGATGATCGCCGAAGGGCGGATCGCGATCGATGGGGTGACGGTGACGACCCCGGCGACGATCCTGACATCGCTGCACGGCGTCACGGTGGACGGCCAGCCGGTCCGCGCCCCCGCGCCGGCGCGGCTGTTCCTGTTCCACAAGCCGCGCGGGCTGCTGACGGCGGCGCGCGATCCGGCCGGGCGGCCGACCATCTATGACCGGCTGCCCGACGATCTGCCGCGGGTGATGCCGGTCGGGCGGCTCGACCTCAACACCGAGGGGCTGTTGCTGCTGACCACCGACGGCGAGCTGAAACGCGCCCTCGAACTGCCGTCGACCGGGGTGCCGCGCACCTATCGCGCCCGCGCTTACGGGCAGATCAGCCAGGCCGATCTGGAGGCGCTGATCGAGGGGGTGGAGATTGACGGCATGCGCTATGGCGCGATCGACGCCAATCTGGAACGGCGCACCGGTGCCAATGTGTGGATCGAGCTGACGCTGACCGAGGGCAAGAACCGCGAGGTGCGCCGCGTGCTCGAGCATCTGGGGCTGGAGGTCAGCCGGCTGATCCGCACCCGTTACGGGCCGTTCGTGCTCGACGATCTGGCCGAAGGCGCAGTCGCGGAAGTGCGCCAGCATGATCTGGTCGTGTTCCGCCGCACGCTCAAGCCCGGCAAGGGCGCGTTCGAGCCGGCCGATCCCCGCCCCGCCCCGCCGCCGCCCGCACGGCGCGGCCCGGAACGGACCGGCGCGGGCCGCCCCCGCCCCGTCGGGCGCGACGCCGCGCCCAAGGCCGGTGCCGGTGCTGTGGGGCGCACGCTGCGGCCAAAGCCGGTCAGGCCGGACGAGCGCCCCGCCGACAGCGTCCGTCAGCCAGGCAGTGCGCCGGGTGCGCGTCCGCGCCTGCGCGCCGAGAATGAGGGCGGCGACGGGCGGCAGGCCCGCGCGCCGCGAGGGCGGGCGGACCGGCATGGCGGGACCGACGAGACGGCCAAGGGCGCACACGGACGCGCCCGGCCCGACCGCGCCGCGCCGGACACTAGGCCGCCCAGGCGGGCAGCGCCGGATGGCAGACCGCCCAGGCGCGCGAGGGAGCCGGACGGCGGCACCGGGCGTGATTTCGGGACGAAGCCGGAGCGCGGCCCCCGCCCCGAGCGCCGCCAGGATCAGGCCGGCCGGCCGCCGCGTGCCGGCAAGGGCCGTGCGCCCGGCAGCGGCCCCGGCGACGCTGACCGCCCGGCGCGCGGCGGCGGCCCGCATTCGCCCGCGCCCACCGGGCCGGGCCGGCCGCCGCGTCCCACCCGCCCCGGCGGGCGGCCCCGGCGGGGCTGAGCGGCGATGCGGATCATTTCGGGCCAGTGGCGCGGCCGCACGCTGATCGCGCCTGAAGGCGAGGCAACCCGCCCGACCGCCGACCGGACGCGCGAGGCGCTGTTTTCGATGCTGACCAGCCGGCTCGGCAGTTTCGAGGCGCTGCGCGTCGCCGATCTGTTCGCCGGCACCGGCGCGCTGGGGCTGGAGGCGCTGTCGCGCGGCGCGGGCGCGTGCGTGTTCGTCGAACGCGACCATGCGGCGCTGGCCGCGCTCAAGGCCAATATCGCCCGGCTGGGCGCGACCGGGGCCGAAATCCGCGCCCAGGCGGCCGAAGGCTTTGCCGGCGGGCCGTTCGACATCGTGTTCCTCGATCCGCCCTATCGCTCGGGCCTTGGGGTGAAGGTGCTGCCGCGCCTCGCGCTCGAGCCGGGCTGCTGGGCGAGCATCGAGACGGCGTTTGACGAGGATGTGGAGGTGCCCGGCTTTGCGGTCGACGCGGTGCGCCGCCATGGCAAGGCGAAGCTGACGCTGCTGCGCAAGCTCTGAACTCCCATCGCCCGCGCCGATGGCCGGCATTGACGGGCCGCGTGATCCGCGCGAGCCTGCCCCGCCCGCCGCATCGGGCGCGGCAGCCGGGAGGGACCAATGGCGCACAAATTCGTGATCAAGAAGACCGATGGCGGCGAATATCGCGCCTATTTCAAATACAACAGCGAAACGATCTTCTGGACCGAGGCCTATTCCGCCAAGGCCGGCGCGCGCAACGCGATCGACTCGATCCTGAAAAACGGCCCGACCGCCCCCATCGAAGAGGAGTGAGCGGGGCGCGGGAAAACCGGGCCGGGACGTGACGGCACAGCAGGCGGCGGTTGCGATCATCGCCCGTGTTCCCTAGTTGTTCGCGCGTGACCCTGCCCGATCCCCCTCCCCCCGTGCCCGGCCCCGCCGACCCGCCTTATCTGGCCGGGCTGAACCCGCCGCAGCGCGCCGCGGTGCTGACCACCGACGGCCCGGTGCTGGTGCTTGCCGGGGCAGGCACCGGCAAGACGGCGGCGCTGACCGCGCGGCTCGCGCATCTGATCGCCACCGGCCGCGCCCGGCCGGGAGAGATTCTGGCCGTCACCTTCACCAACAAGGCGGCGCGCGAGATGCGCGAACGCACCGGGCGGATGATCGGCGCGGCGGTCGAGGGGATGCCCTGGCTCGGCACCTTTCACGCCATCGCCGCGCGGATGCTGCGCCGCCATGCCGAGCTGGTCGGGCTGCAATCAAACTTCACCATTCTCGACACCGATGATCAGCTGCGCCTGCTCAAGCAGCTGATCGTCGCCGACGGCATTGACGAGAAACGCTGGCCCGCGCGCCAGCTCGCCGGGCTGATCGACCGGTGGAAGAATGGCGGGCTGACCCCGGCGGATGTCGGGCCGGGCGAGGCGGAGGCCTATGCCGGCGGCAGGGGGGCGGCGCTTTATGCCGCCTATCAGCAGCGGCTGGCGGCGGTGAATGCCTGTGATTTCGGCGATCTGCTGCTGCACATGCTGACGATCCTGAAAACGCACCGCGATGCGCTGGAGAGCTATCAGCGCCGCTTTGCCTATATCATGGTCGATGAATATCAGGACACCAATGCCAGCCAGTATCTGTGGCTGCGCCTGCTGGCCCAGGGGCGGCGCAACATCTGCTGCGTCGGCGATGACGATCAGTCCATCTATTCATGGCGCGGGGCCGAAGTCGCCAACATCCTGCGGTTCGAACGCGATTTTCCGGGTGCCGAGATCATCCGGCTGGAACAGAATTACCGGTCGACCGGCCACATCCTGGGCGCGGCGTCGGGCCTGATCGCCGCCAATAGCGGGCGGCTGGGCAAGACGCTGTGGACGGCGGCGGACGGCGGCGAGAAGGTGCGCGTGCTGGGCGTATGGGACGGGCCGGAAGAGGCGCGCCGCGTGGGCGAGATGATCGAGGATCATCGCCGCGCCGCATCGGGCCGGCCGATGCCGCTGGCCGACTGCGCGATCCTGGTGCGCGCCCAGTTCCAGACCCGCGAGTTCGAAGACCGGTTCATCGCCATCGGCCTGCCCTATCGCATCGTCGGGGGCCTGCGCTTTTACGAGCGGCAGGAGATCCGCGACGCGCTTGCCTATCTGCGGCTGGTCAGCCAGCCGGCCGACGATCTGGCGTTCGAGCGCATCATCAACACGCCCAAGCGCGGGCTGGGAGACAAGGCGATGGCGCGGCTGCACGCGCTCGCCCGTGCCGAGGGGTGCCGCTGATGGCGGCGGCGGCGCGGATCATCGACAGCGACGAGCTGACGCCCCAGGCGCGGCGCGCGCTGACCGGCTTTGTCGGCGCGGTCGCGCGCTGGCGCGATCTGGCTGCCAGCCTCGACCATCCCGATCTTGCCCGCCAGATCCTCGATGACAGCGGCTATACCGCGATGTGGCAGGCCGAAAAATCGGCCGATGCCGCCGGGCGGCTGGAAAATCTGAACGAACTCGTCCGCGCGATGGAGGAGTATGACACGCTGGGCGCGTTCCTCGAGCATGTCAGCCTGGTCATGGACAATGACGATGGCCGCAGCGCCGATCAGGTGACGCTGATGACCATCCACGCCGCCAAGGGGCTGGAGTTCGACACGCTGTTCCTGCCCGGCTGGGAAGAAGGGGTGTTCCCGTCGCAGCGCGCGCTCGACGAAGGCGGCACGGCCAGCCTGGAGGAGGAACGCCGGCTCGCCTATGTCGCGATCACCCGCGCGCGGCGGCAGGCAACGATCCTGCACGCCGCCAATCGCCGCATCTATGGCCAGTGGACGAGCGCCATCCCCTCGCGCTTCATCGGCGAGCTGCCCGCCGAGCATGTGGTTGCCGAAGACAGCCTGGCCGGCGGGGCGAGCCTGTGGCGCGCCGCATGGTCGCCGCATGAGGATCCCTTTGCCCATGTCGCGGGGCGCGAGACCGGGCGCGGCCCCGGCTGGCGGCGCGCGGCGGTGAGCGGGGTGCAGCCCCAGCCCCGGCTGGTCGAGGCACGGGCGAGCGCGGTCAGCCTGGGCCAGCCGGGGCGCAGCGACCTGACGGTCGGGCAGCGCGTATTCCACCAGAAATTCGGCTATGGCGCGATCGCGGTGATCGAGGGCAACAAGCTGGAAATCGATTTCGAGCAATCGGGCCGCAAGCGGGTGATCGACAGCTTCGTCACGCCCGGCTGATCAACCCGGCGGGGCCGGAAAGGCCGGGGAAAAGGGGTGATCAGTCCGCGCTGGCCGTGCGCTGGCCCATGAACGCCGCCAGCGCGTCGCGGCCTTCCTGGCTGTCCAGCGCCCCGCCATGGCCGACCGGCACCGGGCGCAGCGTGACCTGCGCGCCTTTGGCCGTCAGCTGGTCGGCAAACTCGCGCATCCGCCGGGGGCGGATCACCTTGTCCCCGGTGCCCGACAGCAGCAGGATCGGCGCGCGGCCGGCAAGCGCATAGCCGAAATAGTCGAACCCGCGCAGCGCCTCGTCGGTCCGCACCTTGACGAACGGCTTGGCGATGCCGGGCACGAAATCGCGGCCGATCGCCTGATAATCGGCGGCGCTGCCCTCGATGATCAGCCCGGCAAAGCCGCCGCCACGCACCATCGCCGCCGCCATGCTGCCGCCGAAGGACAGGCCATAGGCATAGACCGGCCCCGCCCCCAGCCAGCCGTCGCGCCGCAGCCGTTCGACCATCGCCGGGCCGAACGCGACCGCCGCAGCGATCGTCGCCGGCACGGTGGTGCCGCCCCGGCCCGGATAATCGTAAAGGATGATGTCCGCGCCGGTGACGGCGGCAAGGCTCGCGGCCATGCGGCTGGATGCGTCGGAATCGACGAACCCGCCATTGCCCGCGCTGTAGATGATCGCCGCATCGCTGCCCGGATTGTCGAGCCGCACCACCCGGACCTGCCCGATCCCGTCCAGATCGATCATCCGGCTGGTGGCGACATAACCAGGCGGCGCTTTCAGCACCTGATCGGGGGCCGCCAGTGTTTCGCGCGGGAAAAAGCTCGCCTGCGTGATCACCGCCGTGCAGCCACCTGCACCACCGGCAATCATCGCCCCGATCAGCACCGACCTGAACAGTGACATGCGCGCCCTTTCGCCCGAACAGCCGTTGTCGTTGATGCGGCGGACAAGATTTTGATTATACAGGAACCGCTGTCAACCGAGTGCGTGCTCCGCAAAAACAGAAATTTGGTCTCAGGAGGATAACCAGCACGCGCGCACGATTGCTGGCGAATGCCCCCCAATAGCTTTGTTACGGCGCTGCATCCGGAATGCCGGGAGCCGAGCCCGGCCCGACCATGCTCTATTTGCGCCCGAACAGCTTTTCGACATCGGCCATGGACAGCTTCACCCAGGTCGGGCGGCCATGGTTGCACTGGCCGCTGTGCGGGGTTGCCTCCATTTCGCGCAGCAGGGCGTTCATTTCGGCGACCGACAGCGACCGGCCGGCGCGCACGCTGCCATGGCAGGCCATGGTGGCGGCGATCGCGTCCAGCCGTTCGCCAAGGCTGAGCGCGGCGTCGAACGCGGCCAGATCATCGGCCAGGTCGCGCACCAGCGCCTGCGGATCATCGGTGCCGAGCAGCGCGGGGGTCGCGCGCACCAGCATCGCCGCCGGGCCGAAACGTTCCAGATCCAGCCCCAAGGCCGCCAGCTCTGCCGCCCGCGCCTCCAGCCGGTCGCACGCCGGTTCGTCCAGCTCGACCACTTCGGGCAGCAGCAGCGCCTGCGCGGCCACGCGGCCATCGGCGGTCGCGCGGCGCATGCGTTCAAGCACCAGCCGCTCATGCGCGGCATGCTGGTCGACAAGCACCAGCCCATCCTCGGCCTCGGCAACGATATAGGTCGCCGCCACCTGCCCGCGCGCCACGCCCAGCGGATGGCGCACCGCCTGCGGCACGGGCGCAAACGCCGCCTCCGCCCGGCCGAGCGGCGCCCATCCCGGACCGGAGGATGCGGGCGCGGGTGATGCGGGCGGCGGGAACCCCGCCCCGCCCGAACCGGCCAGCATGGCGGGTGCGCCGCCCGCCAGACCATCAAGCGCCATCTGCCCCGGCCCCGGCCAGCCGGTCAGGGCATCATGCACGGCAGCGCCTGCGGGCGCAGCGGGCATCCCCGTCTGCCAGCCCGACAGGATCGAGGGGGCCCGCGCGCTCTGATGCCCCGCGGCATCGAGCGCGCGGCGAATGCCGCCGACGATCAGGCCGCGCACCGCCGCCGGGTCGCGGAACCTGACTTCGGTCTTGGCGGGATGCACGTTCACATCCACCTCGGTCAGCGGCAGATCGAGGAACAGCGCGACCAGCGGATGGCGGTCGCGCGCCAGCAGATCGGCATAGGCCCCGCGCACCGCGCCGGCGAGCAGCCGGTCCTTCACCGGCCGCCCGTTCACGAACAGATATTGATGATCGGCGACCCCGCGGCTGAAGGTCGGCAGCCCGGCCACCCCGCCCAGCACCAGCGTGTCGCGCACCAGATCGATGGCGATGCTGTTGGCCGGCAGATCGCGGTCGGTGAGCGCGGCGACACGCCCGGGCCGGCTGTCGCCGGGCGGCACCGACAAGGTGGTGCGCCCGTCATGATCAAGGGTGAAGCCGATGTCCGCCCGCGCCATCGCCAGCCGCCGCACCGCATCCAGACAGGCGGCATATTCGGCGCGGGGCGAACGCAGGAATTTGCGCCGCGCCGGCACGCGTTCGAACAGCGCCTCGACCCGGATGCGCGTCCCCGGCGGCAGCGCGGCCGGCCCTTCGCGCCCGACGGCGCCATTGTCGATCTCAAGCGCCCAGCCATCGGCGCCGCGCACCCGGCTTTCGATCCGCATCCGCGCGACGCTGGCGATCGAGGGCAGCGCCTCGCCGCGAAAGCCGAGCGTCGCCACCTGATCGATGGCGTCGTCCGGCAGCTTCGACGTGGCGTGACGCTCGATCGCCAGCCGCATGTCGGCGGGAGTCATGCCGCAGCCGTCATCCGCGACCTCGATCAGCTCGGTCCCGCCCGCGCCCAGCCGGATGGCGATGCGCCGCGCGCCCGCGTCGATGGCGTTTTCGACCAGTTCCTTCAGCGCGCTGGCCGGTCTTTCCACCACTTCACCGGCGGCGATGCGATTGACCAGATGCGAGGGCAGGCGACGTATTGACATGCCCCACGCTCTAGCCCAAGCCGCCGAGGCCCGCGACCCGGTCCCTCTGTGCAAACGCGAAAAGATTCCGTGCCGATGGCCGTTGGAGCGGGCGACAGGCCCCATTGGGGGAAGCGGGACCTTATCGGACGGATCTGGGCATGTTCTTTTCGCGTTTCTTCAAATTCATTTCGCACGACATGGCAATCGACCTCGGCACGGCCAACACGGTCGTCTATGTGCGCGGGCGCGGCATCGTGCTCAACGAGCCGTCGGTGGTCGCGATCGAGACGGTCAACGGCGTCAAGCGCGTCAAGGCCGTGGGCGATGATGCCAAGCTGATGATGGGCAAGACGCCCGACACGATCCAGGCCATCCGCCCGCTGCGCGACGGCGTGATCGCCGACATCGACGTCGCCGAACAGATGATCAAGCATTTCATCACCAAGGTGCACGGCCAGCGGCGCTTTCCGCGCTGGCCGGAAATCGTGATCTGCGTCCCCTCCGGCTCGACCTCGGTCGAACGGCGCGCGATCCGCGACGCCGCCTCCAATGCCGGGGCCAGCCAGGTGTGGCTGATCGAGGAGCCGATGGCGGCCGCGATCGGTGCCGACATGCCGGTCACCGAGCCGATTGGCTCGATGGTCGTCGATATCGGCGGCGGCACCACCGAGGTGGCGGTTCTGTCGCTGCGCGGCCTTGCCTATACCACCTCGGTGCGCGTCGGCGGCGACAAGATGGACGAAGCCATCGCCTCCTATGTCCGGCGCAACCACAATCTGCTGATCGGCGAAGCGACTGCCGAGCGGATCAAGAAGGAAGTGGGCACCGCCAAGCCGCCGGCCGACGGCGTCGGCAAGACCATCCAGATCAAGGGCCGCGACCTGGTGAACGGCGTGCCCAAGGAAATCGAGATCAACCAGGGCCAGATCGCCGAAGCCCTGTCCGAACCGGTCGGCACGATCATCGAGGGCGTGCGCATCGCGCTTGAAAACACCGCCCCTGAACTCGCCGCCGACATTGTCGATCAGGGCATCGTCATCACCGGCGGCGGCGCGCTGCTCGAAGGGCTGGACGAGGTGCTGCGCGACGAGACCGGGCTGCCGGTGACGATCGCCGACGATCCGCTGACCTGCGTGGCGCTGGGCACCGGTCGGGCGCTTGAAGACCCGATGTTCCGCGGCGTCCTGCTGACCGCCTGAACCGGGCGGCGCGGTCATGGCACGCCCCTCCGATCGGCGGCCCGGCCATTCGCGGCGGGCGCAATATGGGCTGTTCTTCAGCTATGTCGCGGCGGTGTCCGGCGCGGTCGTGGCGCTGTTGCTGCTGATCCTGTCGGCGGTCGACCCGCAGGGGTTCGGCGCGCTGAAAGGTGCGGTCGGCGACGCGATGATGCCGCTCAGCGCCGGCGGGCGCGCGGTGGTGCGCACGGCCGGCGATCTGGGCACGGACATGGGCGCCTATGTCGATGCCGCCGGCAAGGTCCGCCGGCTGGAGGCAGAGGCGCGGGCGCGCGAGACAGCGCTGATCAAGGCGCGCGCGGTTGCGGTTGAAAATGCGCGGCTCAAGCGCCTGCTCGGCATCGTCGACGCGGAACGCCCGCCGGTTGCGACCGCCCGGCTGGTCAGTTCGTCGGGCACCAGCATCCGCCGGTTCGCGATGCTGTCGGCCGGGCTGACATCGGGCGTGCGCACCGGCATGCCGGTGCGCGGGCCGGAAGGGCTGGTGGGCCGCGTGGCCGGGGCCGGCGCGATTTCGGCGCGCGTGCAGCTGATCACCGATGGCGGCACCGTGGTGCCCGTGAAGCGCGCGGCGGACGGCCTGCCGGCGATCGCCACCGGTCTTGGCGACGGGCGGATCGAAATCCGCACGCTGGGCGCGGAATCCAACCCCTTCCGCCCCGGCGACATCTTCCTGACTTCGGGCGCGGGCGGCGTCTATCCGCCCGACGTGCCGGTGGCGCGGGTGACGCGGCGTACGCGCGACGGCGCGGTCGCCCTGCCGGCGGCCGATCCGGCGCGGCTCGATTACGCCATCGTCGAACAGCCTTTCCAGCCCGCACTGGCCGATGCCGAAAGCGGCAACGCACCGGCGGCGGAAAGCGGGGGCCAGAACGGGAGCCAGAACGGGGCTGGGCAGCCATGAACGTCCGCACCGGCCAGTTCGGCCCGCCGCCCGTCCTGTCGGCGCGGGCACGCATCGTGCCCGTCGCCGCGACCATGGCCGGTTCGATGGTAAGCGGCCTGCCCGTCATTCTCGATCAGCCGCTGCTGCCGCCCGCCGGGCTGATGATGCTGCTTGCCTGGCGGCTGCTGCGTCCCGGCCTGTGGCCGGTCTGGGCGGCGCTGCCGCTGGGGCTGTTCGACGATCTGGCCAGCGGCCAGCCGGTCGGCAGCGCGATGCTCAGCTGGACGCTGATCTTTCTTGCCATCGAGGCGTCGGAACGCACGCTCGTCTGGCGCGATTATGTGCAGGACTGGCTGATCGCCGCGCTGTGCCTGATCGGCGGCATCGTGTTCGGCTATGTGGCCGCGCTGGCGGCAGGGGGAGCCGCGCCCTTTGCCGTCATCGTGCCGCAGATGCTGATGGCGGTGCTGCTGTTCCCGATGACCGCGCGGCTGTGCGCGCGGCTCGACCAGTGGCGGCTGCGATGAAGCGGCCGCCCCGGGTCGTCACCGATGCCAGCCAGACCTTCACCTTCACGCGCCGGGCGATGTTCCTGGGCGCTGCCCAGGCCGGGGTCGGGCTGGTGCTTGCCGGGCGCATGGCCTGGCTGTCGATCGCCGAGAATGAGCGCTATGCGCTGCTGTCGGAAAGCAACCGGGTCAATCTGACGCTGATCCCGCCCCGGCGCGGCTGGATCGTCGACCGCAATGGCCGGCCGATCGCGATCAACCGCACCGATTTCCGCATCGACATCATCCCCGACCGGCTGACCGATGCCGACCGGGTGCTCGCCACGCTGCAGAGCTTGCTGAAACTCCCGCCCGAGGAAATGGCGCGCATCCGCGAGGATCTGGATGCCGCTGCCGGCTATCAGCCCGTGCAGGTGGCGGAAAATCTCGACTGGAACAGCTTTGCCGCGGTGAGCGTCAGGCTGGACGAGCTGCCCGGCGTGTCGCCGATGCGCGGCTATTCGCGCTTCTATCCCGATGGTGCGGCGGTCGGCCATCTTATCGGCTATGTCGGCGCGGCCTCGGCCAAGGCCTATGAGGAGAGCAAGGACCCGTTGCTGATCACGCCGGGCTTCAAGGTCGGCAAGGACGGCGTTGAAAAACAGCTGGAGCCGCTGCTGCGCGGCAATCCCGGCGCGAAGCGTGTCGAGGTCACGGCGCGCGGCAAGCTGGTGCGCGAACTGGCGACGCGGCCCGACGAACCGGGCCGGACGCTCAAGCTCACCATCGACGAACCGCTCCAGGCCTATGCGGCGCGGCGCATGGGCCCGCAATCGGGCGCGGCGATCGTCATCGACTGCCAGACCGGCGGCATCCTCGCCATGGCGTCGATGCCGGCCTTTGATCCCAACAGCTTTTCCGACGGCATCGGCCGCGACGAATGGCGGATGCTGTCGGAGGATGAGCGCCGGCCGCTCTACAACAAGGCGCTGCTCGCCATGTATCCGCCCGGCTCGACCTTCAAGCCGATCCATGCGCTCGCCATTCTGGGCGCGGGGATCAGCCCGGAAGAAACGGTGCACTGCCCCGGCGGCTACCGGCTCGGCAACCGTTTCTACCGCTGTCTGGGGCGGCACGGCACGGTCGACATGACCCGCGCCATCGCCAAGAGCTGCAACACTTATTTCTACGCGATGGGCCGCCGCATCGGCATCGAACGCATTGCCGAGGCGGCGCGCACCGCCGGGCTGGGGCGCAAATACGATCTGCCCTTTCCGTCGCAGAATTACGGCACCGTGCCCGACAGCGCGTGGAAAAAGCGCAAATATGATCAGGACTGGTCGGCGGCGGACACGCTCAACGCCGCCATCGGCCAGGGCTATGTGCTGGTGACGCCGCTGCAGATGGCGGTGGCGGCGGCGCGCATCGCCTCGGGCCGGATGCTCGAGCCGCAATTGCTCGCCGGGCAGGCAAAGGGCATGGCGGATGCGCTGCCGATCCCGCCCGAATATCTGGCCGCGGTGCGCGAAGGCATGCGCCAGGTGGTCAATGGCGATGGCACCGCCGGGCGCAGCCGGCTGCCGATCGCCGGCATCGAAATGGCCGGCAAGACCGGGACGGCGCAGGTGCGGCGGATCGCCGGCGGCCAGCGCGGCGGGCTGAACGTGCCGTGGAAATATCGCGATCACGGGCTGTTCGTGTTCTTCGCCCCTGCCGACAATCCGCGCTATGCCGGTGCGGTGGTGGTCGAACATGGCATGTCGGGATCAGGCGCGGCAGCACCGGTTGCGCGCGACATCATGACGTTCCTGTTCAATCCCGAACAGGCGATGGCGACGCTCACTGAAATGGAGGCCGGCTGGGGCGGCGACATCACCCAGCGCATGGCGCGCGAGGCCGCCGCCTTCAGGACGCGCGGCACCCCGGCCGCTCAGCCTGGGGAAGCGCCCCCGGCGGCAGGCGCGGCCGGGGCGGCTGCACCCGGCGCGCCCGCGACCGGCGCGGCCGCATCGCCGCCCGGCGCGCCCGGTGCGCCCACCGCCGCAGAAGGATCGGCAGCGCCCGGCCAGCCCGCCGCCCCGCCCCCGCCAGAGGAAGACCCGGAATGAGGGACAGCCTGATCCCCGCGCCGCTTGCCGCCCTGCCATGGCGGGTGCTGCTGCTGGTCGCCGCGATCGGCAGCTTCGGGCTGGTGGTGCTTTATTCGGCGGCGGGCGGCAGCGTGACCCCCTGGGCGCTCAACCAGGGGGTGCGTTTCACGCTGTTTCTGGCCCTCGCGCTCGGCCTGTCGCGGGTGCGCGAGGCGACATGGCAGGTGATCGCCTTTCCGCTCTACGGGATCGTGCTGGTGATGCTGTTCGGGGTCGAACTGCTCGGCGCGGTGCGCGGTGGCAGCCAGCGCTGGCTCGATTTCGGGGTGATCCGGCTGCAACCATCCGAAATCATGAAGCCCGCGATCGTGCTGACGGTCGCGCGCTTCTATGCGCTGCTGCCCCCGGCCCAGACCCGCACGCTGACCGCAATCTGGCCGGCGGCACTGCTGATCGGGGTGCCGGTGGGGCTGGTCATGCTGCAGCCCGATCTGGGCACCGCGCTGATGATCGCAGGCGGCGGGGTGACGGTCACCTTCCTCGCCGGGCTGCCGCTGCGCCTCTATGTGGGGCGGGGCTTGGCCTTGCCGCCGCCGCGCCGATCGCGTTCAGCCTGCTGCACGAATATCAGCGCAACCGCGTGCTGATCTTCCTCAACCCGGAAGCCGATCCGCTCGGCAAGGGCTATCACATCACCCAGTCCAAGATCGCGATCGGATCGGGCGGCCTGTCGGGCAAGGGGTTTCTGCAAGGCACGCAGAGCCATCTCGACTATCTGCCCGAGGGTCATACCGATTTCGTGTTCGCGACGATGGCCGAGGAATGGGGGCTGATGGGCGGCCTGTTCCTGATCGGCGCGTTCCTGCTGCTGATCCGCTGGGCGATGCTGGTCGCGATGGCGGCGCGGACGCGCTTTGCCCGGCTGACGGCGGGCGGGCTGGCGATGACGATCTTCTTCTATTTCGGCATCAACCTGATGATGGTGATGGGGCTGGCCCCTGTCGTCGGCATTCCGCTGCCGCTGGTGTCCTATGGCGGGTCGGCGGTGATGACGGTGATGATCTGCCTTGGCATCCTGATGTCGATCGACCGCGACAACCGCCGCGCCGCGCCAGGGTTCTGACGCACGGGGTGGGGTGTTCTGCGCGCCTCACGGCGCGGTCGCGGCACCGGCCCGCTCCGGTTTGTCTGTTGCGCGCCTCACGGCGCGGGGGGCGGCACCGGCCCGCTCCCCCACCCGGCCACCCATATGATACTGCCGTTGGGTGGCCGGGTGGGGGAGCGGGCCGGTGCCGCGACGTCAGAGCCCCCCTCAGCCGCTGCGCCGCGCGAACAGCCGCAGGCCGCCCGATTTCAGGACGCCGATGCGGAACAGCCGCGCAGCGAGCAGGATCGTCCCCGCCAGCCACAGCAGCTGCCACGCAAGGGCCGCCGCATGCTGCCACATCGGCACGCCCATCGCCGCGCGCGCCGCCATTGCGAAGGGCGAACTGAACGGGAAGATCGCCGCAAACACTCCGACCGGGGCATCGGGCGCATTGGCCGCCGCCCCCGCCAGCGCGAACATCGCGACCTGGAACAAGGTTATGGGCAGCGACAGCATCTGGATTTCGCGCATCGTGCCGGCCTGCGCGCCCACGCCCAGAAACACCGCGCCGAGCAGCAGGAAAGCCAGCATGAAATAAGCGATGAACAACAGGATGAAGCCCGGCCGCACGATCACGTCGCGCAGCGGTGCGGCGAGATCGGCGGGCAGCAATGCCGCCCCCTGCGCCAGCAACGCCCCCCAGAAGCCGATGAACAGAAAAGCGACGCCCAGCATGCCGAGCAGCTTGCCCAGGAACACCGCCTCGAGCGGGGCGGCGGCGGCCAGGATCTCGATCGCCTTGTTCGCCCGTTCCTCGGAAAGCGTGCCGACCGCCTGGCCGGCGAGCAGCAGCGTCAGGAAGAACATCGTGAACACGACCCCGAAGCCGAGCGAACGGCCGCTCTCGCGCGTCCGGTCCGCACGCGGGCGGGCGACCGTATCGACCCGCGCCGGCGCGCCCGGTGCGGCGGCTGCGGCATCGAGCGCGACCAGATAATCGCCGGCAAAGCCTGACGACGCCCCCTCCGCCGCCAGCACACGCCGCGCGCCGGGCGGACCGTAAAGCACCGCCGGCACCCGCGGCCCCGCCCCCAGCACCAGCGCGCGCGCCTGCGCGGCGGGATCGGCGGCGGGGGCCGTGACCGTCAGCCGCATCGCCTCGGCCCGGCGCGGCAGCACCGCGCGCAGCACCTTATCCGCACGGCGCAGCGCCGCCGCCTCGGCCCCGGCGGCAAGCGCGACCGGCCCGGCCTCCGCCCCGGCATCGCGCGCCACCTGCG
Organism: Sphingomonas changnyeongensis; assembly: GCF_009913435.1. NCBI lineage: Bacteria > Pseudomonadati > Pseudomonadota > Alphaproteobacteria > Sphingomonadales > Sphingomonadaceae > Sphingomonas > Sphingomonas changnyeongensis. The sequence goes on from NZ_CP047895.1 coordinate 2,689,293, forward strand.
CCGCACCGACACCGCCGATCGCGCCGACGCCGAACATCAGCAGCGGCGCGAGCAGAAACAGCAGGAATGTCGGCGTCAGCACGGTGGCGGCAAAATCGCGCCGCGCAATCGCCCATGCCGGCTGGAACAAATCCCTCATGCCGCCTCCCGCACCAGCTTGACGAACACCTCGTGCAGGCCCGGCCGCTCGATCGACAGGCCGGCAATGCCGTGCCCGGCGGCGAGCAGCCGGGCAATGACCGGTTCAATCCCCTCATCCGGCACGGAAAAATCAAACCCGTCGCCGCTGGGCGCGGCATCGGCGGGCAGCAGCGCCCGCACCCCGGCATCGCCCGAACGCGGCACGAAATGCGCGCGCATCGGCAGCAGCGCGCGCGCATCGGCAACCGTCCCTTCAAAGCAGCGCCGGCCATTGGCGATGATCGCCAGCCGGTCGCACAGCCGCTGCGCATGCGCCATGACATGGGTGGAAAACAGGATCGTCGCCCCCCGCGCCCGCTCGGCCAGGATCAGCCCCTCGAGCTTTTCCTGATTGACCGGGTCCAGCCCCGAAAACGGCTCATCGAGCACGATCAGTTCGGGCTGGTGGACAATCGCGCCGAGCAGCTGGACCAGCTGGGCCATGCCCTTCGACAGTTTTCGGATCTTCTGCCCGGCTGCATGGCCCAGCCCGGCGTCGTGCAGCATCCGGTCGGCGCGCGCGCGTCCCTCGCGCCAGGGCAGGCCGCGCAGCGCGCCCATGAACGCGATGGTCTCGCGCGCCGTCATCGCCGGATACAGGCCGCGTTCCTCGGGCAGATAGCCGATCCGGGTGCGCGCCTGGCGCGGATGGGCAAGCCCGAGCAGCTGCCGGCTGCCGCCATCGGGTTCGATGATGCCGAGCAGCATCCGAAGCGTCGTCGTCTTGCCCGCGCCATTGGGGCCGAGCACGCCGTAAACCGCGCCCTGCGGCACGGCGAGATCGACGCCATCGACCACGCGCCGCTGGCCATAATGTTTGATGAGGCCATTGGCCTGCACGATGCCCTGATCCAAACGCCGCCTCACCAGCCCCGCGCCGGTCAGCCAGCGCCCGGTGCAACAGGCCCGGTTGCGCCCCAGCCGTCAAGCGAAAGCGTCACGCCGCCGCCCGCCTGCCAGCCCGCCGCCGCCGCCGCGGCCGGCACCCGGAATATCGCTGATCCGTAACGTTTGCAGGCCCGTTTTTCCTATGATGACAGCGGAGGCCAGGGTGTTGATCCGCACAGTCGGCGGACGTCCGGTACCCCCATGCCCCGGCTTCCCGGTCGCCATTGTGGCCGGGCGAGACATGAAGGTGTTGAGAATGCTGGCAAACATGACGATCAGGTCGAAGCTGTTCGGGTGTCTGGCGGTGCTGAGCCTCGCGCTCCTTGTGCTGTCGGGGCTGTTGCTCACGCTGTCGGGCAAGGAAAAACAGGCGCTCGGGGCGATCCTCAACGACCGGCTGGTGCCGCTCAACCAGCTCAACCGGGTGTCGGGTGCCTATGCGGTGCTGATCGTCGATACCGCGCACAAGGCCCGGTCGGGCGCCGTGTCGCCCGCCGCTGCGCTCGCCAATCTCAAAAGCGCCGAGGCCGATATCCGCGCCAACTGGGATGCCTATGTCCAGTCGCAGATGACCGCCGATGAAGCCGCCAATGTCGCCGAAGCGAAGAAGCGCATGGCGGTCGCCGACGACGCGACCCGCCGGCTGGTCGACATCATCCGCCGACGCGACGGTGCCGCGCTCGACCGGTTCGTGACCGGCGAGCTTTATCCCGCGATCGATCCGCTGACCGAACAGATCGCAAAGCTGATGCTGATCCAGATCGATGTCGGCCAGTCGCTGGCGCGCGATGAAAGCCGCACGGCGACGCTGTTCCAGGTGATCGGGGTGATTGTCGCGCTGATGAGCGCCGCCGCCGCCGCCGGGGCTGGGCTGGTGATCGCGCGCGCCGTGCTCGCGCCGCTCGATCGGCTGGTGACGACGGTGCAGCGGCTGGCGCAGGGCGCGCAGGATATCGAGGTGCCCGGCTGCGACAAGGCCGACGAGGTCGGCGCGCTCGCCAAGGCCGTGGTCGGCATCCGCGAGCTGGGCGTGGCGCGCGCCGCCGCCGATGCCCGCATCGCCGCTGAACAGACCCATGTGACCAGCTGTCTTGCCGCCAGCCTGCGCGCAGTCAGCGACGGCGATCTGACGGCCATCGTCACCGCCGAATTCCCGGCTGAATATGAAGCGCTGAAGCGCGACTTCAACAGCGCGATCCTGAGCCTTCAGCAGCTGCTGGGCGCGGTGATGGCGAGCACCGCCACCATCCGCAGCGCCTCGACCGAGATCGCCCAGGCATCCGAAGACCTGTCGCGCCGCACCGAAGGCAGCGCGGCGAGCATCGAGGAAACCTCGGTCGCCGTCTCGCTGATCGACAAGCGTATCCGCGAAACCGCGACCGCCGCCAACCACACGCTCGCCAACGCCGGCAGCACCAGCCGCACGGTCGAGGAAGGACGGCGGATCGCGGACGATGCCGTCGCCGCGATGGGCCGGGTTGCCGACAGCGCCCAGGGCATCGACAGCGTGATCGAGGGGCTGGACAAGATCGCGTTCCAGACGCGCGTTCTGGCGATGAACGCGGCGGTCGAGGCGGGCCGGGCGGGCGAGGCCGGGCGCGGCTTTGCGGTCGTCGCCGACCTGGTTTCGGCACTCGCGATGCGCGCCGAGGAAGAAGCCAAGCGCGCGCGCGACCAGCTGACCGCCACCCAGGCCGATATCGGCACCGCCGTGGCAGCGGTCGAGCGGGTCGACGGCGCGCTCCAGAGCATTGCCAGCGGAGTTGCCGAGGTCAACGCGCTGCTCGGCACCATCGCTGACGACAATGCCGCCCAGGCCTCGACGATCGGCGAGATCACCGGTGCGATGTCCGGCATGGACCAGATGACCCAGCAGAATGCCGCGATGGTCGAGCAGACATCGGCGGCTGCGCGCGGCCTGTCTAACGAGGCGCTGCTGCTGGCCGAACAGGCCGGGCGGTTCCGGATCTCGAACGACAATCTGCCAGGTTCGGGCAGGCGGGGCGGACAAAGGCTGGACGCGTTGCTGAGCGCCTGAGCCGGGCGGGACTGCGCATCGGCGGAAGGTGCGGGGCACGGGGCGCGTTTCCTCCCCGGCTGGTATCGCCGGATAAGATTTGCTTTTGATAATCGTTCGCGTTAGTGCGATGGCACGCCACGCGAAACGGACCATGCACGCTTCCCGATCAACGCTTTCCACCGAAACGTCGCCCGCGCCCAAGGCAGCCCCCAAGCCCAAGAGCCGCAAGGCCTTCTGGCTGCGCCAGCTGCACAGCTGGCACTGGATGAGCTCGGCCATCTCGCTGATCGGGCTGCTGCTGTTCGCGGTCACCGGGCTGACGCTCAACCATGCCGCCGATATCGAGGGCAAGGCGGTCAGCCAGAGCTTCGAGGCGCAGCTGCCGCCGCCGCTCGCCGCGCGGGTGCGTGCGGATGCAGGCGCGGATGGGGGCGCGACTGGGGCCCAGAGCGATGCGAAACGCCCCCTGCCCCCGGCGGTGGCGGACTGGCTGGATGCCAATCTGCCGGTCAGGACGCGCGGCTTGGCCGAATGGTCGGCCGATGAAATCTATCTGGGCCTGCCCCGCCCGGGCGGCGATGCGTGGATCGCGATCGACCGTCAAACCGGTGCCGTCACCGCTGAAACCAGCAGCCGCGGCTGGGTCGCCTATCTCAACGATCTGCACAAGGGCCGCAATGCCGGCCCGGTCTGGGCGTGGTTCATCGACATTTTCGTCATCGCCTGTGTGGTGTTCGCGGTGACGGGCCTGTTCCTGCTCCAGCTTCACGCCGCCAAGCGCCGCTCGACCTGGCCGCTGGTCGGCCTCGGCCTCGCCATCCCGGCGGCCATCGCCCTGTTCTTCATCCACTGACCCACGGGTCAACCAGCCCCCCTTCGACCAGCCGGGAGACGCCCCATGATCCTCACCCACCGCATCGCGATGTCCCGGCCCATGGCCGCGACCATGGCCGGCGCGTTCATGCTGCCCTTTGGCGCGGCACCGCTGTCGGCGCAGACGATCGACCTGTCGGTCACGCTGCCGCGCCTTGATGTCGCTGAATATCACAAGCCCTATGTCGCGATCTGGCTGGAGCAGGAGGGCGCGGCCCCGCGCACGCTCGGCATCTGGTATGATGTCGCCAAGAAGGGCGGCGAAGGCGCCAAATGGCTGCGCGACGTGCGCCAATGGTGGCGCGCGGCCGGGCGGTCGATGCGGCTGCCCGCCGATGGCGTGTCGGGCGCGACGCGCGGGCCGGGCACGCACCGGCTGACGCTGACTGCCGGGCGCGGGCCGCTGCCGCCGCTTGCCCCCGGCCAATATGTGCTGGTGATCGAGGCGGCGCGCGAGGTTGGCGGGCGCGAGCTGCTGCGTCTGCCCTTTGCCTGGCCGGGGGCCGGCGGCACCGCCAGCGCCCGCGCGGCCGGGACGACGGAACTGGGCGCGGTGGCGCTGACCGTCCGCCGCTGACCTTGAATGCCTGCCTGAAGGAGAATGACCATGACCCTGCGTGCCGCCCTTTTCGCGCTCGGCGCGACCACGCTGCTCGCCGCGCCTGCCGCCGCGCACCGGCAATGGATGATGCCGTCGGCCACCGTGCTGTCGGGCGACGATGCCTGGGTGACGGTCGATGCCGCGGTTTCGAACGATCTGTTCTATTTCGAGCATCAGCCGCTGCGCGCCCAGCCGCTGGCGATGGCCCCGGACGGCAGCGCGGGCAAGATCGAGAATTGGGCAACCGGCCGCTATCGTTCGACCTTCGACCTGCATCTGACCGCGCGCGGCACCTGGAAGATCATGAGCGTCAATGACAGCGTGTTCGGCAGCTACAAGCTGAACGGCGTCGAGACGCGGCTGCCGCGCGGCCTGTCGCCGGACCGGCTGGCCGAGGCGATCCCCGCCGGCGCGACCGATGTGCGCACCAGCCACAATGTGTCGCGCAACGAGATTTTCGTCACCGCCGGCGAACCGACGACCGGCGTGTTCACGCCGACCGGCAAGGGGATCGAGCTGGTTCCCGTCACCCACCCCAATGATCTGGTCGCGGGCGAAACCGCCAGCTTCCGCTTCCTGCTCGACGGCAAGCCGGCTGCCGGGCTGCCGGTCACGATCATTCCCGGCGGCAACCGGTACCGCGACACGCTCAACCAGATCGACCTCAAGACCGGCGCGGATGGCAGCATCAGCGTGCGGTGGCCGGGGCCGGGCATGTACTGGCTGAACGTGACGACCGACGCGGAGCCGGAAAAGGCGATGCCGGCGCGGCGCGCCAGCTATGTTACCACGCTCGAGGTGCTGGCGCCCTGACGCGCCGCCCACGCCACTGATCGACAGACGGACGATGCGGATCGCGATTCCGCCGCTGTCGCCGGGCCTGTTCGCCGCATCCCCCCCGGATGCGGCGATCGGCCGGGCGAGCGGCGACACCATGGGGACTGTCTGGTCGGCGCAGGTCGCCGGGCTGGATGCCGCGGGCATTTCCGCGCTCGTCACGCCGGTGCTCGCCCGCGCGGTCGCGCAGATGAGCCATTGGGACCCGCAATCGAGCCTGTCGCGGTTCAACCGCCTGCCCTGCGGCCAGTGGCAGGCGCTTGAGCCGGACTTTGCGGCGGTGATCGCAGCGGCGCTCGACCTCGCGCGGCTGAGCGACGGCGCCTTCGATCCGGCGGCGGGTGCGCTCGTCAATCTCTGGGGCTTCGGACCGCCGGGGCCGCGCGACACCCTGCCCGGCCCGGACGAGATTGCGGCGGCGCTGGCGTCAAGCGGGCATGACGCGCTGGCCTGGGATCCGGCGGCGCGGCGGCTGATGCGCCGCCGCCCGGTGCTGCTCGACCTGTCCGGCATCGCCAAGGGCCATGCGGTCGACATGGTCGCCGATGCGCTGATCGCCGCCGGCCATCGCCATTTCCTGGTCGAGATCGGCGGCGAGCTGCGCGGCGCGGGCCTGCGCCCGGACGGCCAGCCCTGGTGGGTCGATGTCGAGGCCCCCGATGCCGGGCGCACGCCGCTGCTCAGGATCGCGGCGGTCGACATGGCGGTCGCGACCTCGGGCGACTATGTGCGGCGGCTGACGCTGGCCGGGCGCATTTATGCCCATAGCCTTGATCCGCGCAGCGGCGCGCCGATCACCCATGGCACCGCCTCGGTCACGGTGATCGCCCCGCGCTGCATGACCGCCGATGGCTGGGCGACCGCGCTGACCGTGCTGCCGCCCGACCGGGCCGTGGCGCTTGCCGATGAACATGGGATCGCAGCACTCGGCCTCAGCCGCGACGGCCGCGAATGGCAGTCGCGCGCGCTGGGCGAGATGCTCGGCTGAGGGGATAGGTTTGTTGCGCGCCTCTCGGCGCGGGGGCGGCACCGGCCCGCTCCCCCACCCGGCCTCCCATATGATACTGCCGTTGGGAGGCCGGGTGGGGGAGCGGGCCGGTGCCGCGACAACAGATCCCCGTCAGCCGATCTCGGCCCAGCGGCGCAGCAGATTGTGATAGACGCCGGCCAGTTCGATCACCGACCGGTCGCCGGTGCCCAGCGTCGCCGATACGCGCTGGACCGCCTGATCGAGATCGAACAGCAGCCGCCGCGCGCCATCGTCGCGCACCATCGACTGGATCCAGAAGAACGACGCCACCCGCTCCCCGCGCGTCACCGGCTCGACGCGGTGGACGCTCGATGCCGGATACAGCACCATATGCCCGGCCGGCAGCTTCACCCGCTGCTCCCCGAACCGGTCCTCGATCACCAGCTCGCCGCCGTCATAGCTGTCGGGATCGGCGAGAAACAGCGTCGCCGACAGGTCGGAGCGCAGGCGGAAATCCGGCCCACGCATGCGGATCGCATTGTCGATATGCGCGCCGAACGCCTGCCCCGCGCCATAACGGTTGAACAGCGGCGGAAACACCTTGGCCGGCAGCGCGGCGGCGATGAACAGCGGGCTGCGGCCAAGCGCCTCCAGCACCATCCGCCCGGCCGCCTGCGCGGCCTCGCTGTCCTGCGGCAGCTGCAGATTGCGCTTGGCGAGCGCAGACTGGCTGCCCGATGTCTCATTGCCATCGACCCAGGGGGCCGCATCGATCAGCGCGCGCAGCCGGGCGACGCCGCCGGCATCGAGCATGTCGGGGATGGCGATCAGCATCGGCCGGCGGCGTTCGAGAGGATGAACGGGATTTCGACCGTGCCGCGCACCGGCACGGCCACGCCGTCGCGCATCACCGGCGACCAGCGCCAGCGCCGCACGGCCTCAAGTGCTGCACGGTCGAGCCGGTCATGCCCGCTCGACCGCGCAATCTCGAGCGCGGCCACCCGGCCTTCGGTGTCCAGCCGCGCGGCAAGCAGCACAGCGCCCTGTTCGCAGCGCCGCCGCGACTCGATCGGGTAACGCGGCGGCGGGGCCGACACCATGGTTGCCGACAGATCGCCGCCCTCCGCCATCGCCGGTCGCCCGGCGGGCGCGGCCGCCGGAGCAGCAGCGGGAACCGGCTGGGCCGCCGGCGGGGCCGCGAGTGTCGGGGCGGGCACCGCGATCAGCGCCGGCGGGGCGACAAGCGTGGCAGGAGCCGGCTGGACCGTCGCCGCAGGGGCCAGATTGGCGGTTGCCGGCGGGGGCGGCGGCGCATCGGGGGGCGGTGGCGCCAGCCGGACATCGAATGTCTTCATGACCGGCAGGCTGTGCCGGCCAATCTCGGCGCGGGCGGCGAGAACCCCGGCGATCGCCAGCCCATGCAGCGCGAGGATCGCCAGCAGCAGCGACCGGCTGCCGCCGCGCCGGGGCGCATAGGCGCTGCGCTGCCAGCCGGGCAGCGCGGGTGGCGGGGAATGATCGCGACCGTCCGCGCCGCCGCGCCAGGCAAACAGCCCGCCGCCCGTGCCGTCCGCATCCGCCCCGGCACAGGCCGGCATGGCGGCGATGCCTGCACTGTCGAGCGCCATGATCAATCCCCTGCCCAAGACAAGATGCCCAAGCTGAAACGGCGAACCGGGACCCGGCCGCCCCCGACCATCTCAATCAGCATCTCTGCAAATGCGATCCATTTGCACTATCACCGGGAAGGGCCGGGCGCAATCGCGGCCCTTCCCGGTTGACATCAGTAGCGCAGCCGGAGCGTCGCCACCGCCGTCCGCCCTTCGCCCGGCACCGCGATGACATAGGTGTCGTTGGCGCGGATGCGGTTGATGAAGCGGGTGTTGGCGATGTTGTTCACATTCACCTGCACCGACAACCGGTCGGTGAAGCTGTATTCGGCCATCGCGTTGACCAGCATATAATCATCCAGATCCCAGGCAGCCTGGATCGCGGTCGAGTTGCGGGTGGCGAGACGGCCCATATAGTTGACGCCGCCGCCCAGCCTCAGCCCGAAGCCGGTGGTGTAGCTGGTCCAGAAGGTGCCGCTGTGCTGCGGCGTCAGCGCCAGTTCCTCGCCCTGGGTGACAAGCGCCGTATCGGCCGCGCGCAGGATTTCCGAGCGCAGATAGGCATAGGCGGCATAGACCTGCCAGCGCGGGGTGATGTTGCCCGTCGCCGACAGTTCCAGCCCCTCGACCCGGCGGCGCCCGGCGAGCACGATGTCGCCATCGACGGTGATCGGTTCGTTGACGCGTTCGGTGCGGAAGATCGCCGCCGTCAGGCTGAGCGCCTCGCCGAACAGGTCGATCTTGCCGCCCAGTTCGTAATTTTCATTCTCGAGCGCCGGCAGCGCGAGGTTCGCGGTCGTGACCGTGCCGGTCGCGGTCGCGGCAAGCGTCTGCGGCTGGCGGGCGTTCGAATAGCTGGCATAGAGGCTCGACGTCGCACTCGGCTTCAGCACCAGCCCGCCCTGCCACGACCAGAGATTTTCAGACGTCGTCCGGTCGGCAAGCGCGGCGTAATTGGTGCCGCCCAGCGTCACGTCGAACCGTTCGTAACGGCCGCCCAGATTGACCTGCAGCCATTCGCCCAGCTTCAGCGTGTCGAACGCAAAGGCCGACAGCCGCTCGGCGCGGTTTTCGAACTGGCCGCTGGTGCGCGTCTGGGTCAGCGTGCCGGTGAAATCGGGGGTCGGCGCGAACAGGTTGCGCTGCGCCCCCGCCAGACCGGTGGTGGTGATCGTCTCGCGGTCCAGCTGCTCGCGGCTGGCCTCGGCCCCCACGACCAGCGTGTTGCCCAGCCCGCGCCCCGAGGCCGGCCAGTCGAGCGTCAGCGTCGCGCGCGCCGCCAGCACCTCGTTGCGGCTGAACCGCCCCAGCCCCTGCGGCCCGCCGACCGTATAGATGGCCCCTGCGGTGTTGCCGGCGGCGATGGCCGCGGCGGCAGCGTTCAGCGATGCCGGATTGAGCGGGCGCGGCGTCGACCAGACCGCCGTGCGCTCGACCTCGCCCCAGCGCACGCCGGTCTGGAAGCGCACCGTGTCGCTGAAATCATGTTCAAGCCGAATGGTCGCGATCAGCAGCGACTGGTCCTCGCCATCGACATTGCGCCAGCCATAATAATTGCTGATCGGAAAGTCCGGCCGCACCCCGGTGGTCAGGAACGGCACGCCATAATCGATCAGATTGTCGTCCTCCTGAAACTGCAGGCTGGCGATCAGCCGGGTCGGGCCATTCAGGCCAAAGGCGATGCTGGGCGCGATGCCGAAGCGGCGCTGAAAGATGAAATCGCGCCCGGCCACACCCTGATCATGCGCCATCAGGTTGAGGCGCGCCGCGACATTGCCGCTGCCATCGAGCACGGCATTGGCGTCGATCGTCCCGCGCTTCCAGTCGCGATTGCCCAGCCCCGCTTCGGCGCGCAGAAAGGTTTCGCCCTGCGGGGTCTTGGTGACGAGATTGATCAGGCCGGCGGCCCCGCCCGCGCCCGACAGCGCCGAGTTCGGCCCCTTGTAAACCTCGATCTGTTCAAGGTTGAACACGTCGGAGCGGCTATATTGCAGCCGGTCGGCAAAGCCGTCGATGGCGATGTCGTTGCTGGCATCAAAGCCGCGCAGATTGATGAAATCGCCGGAGCCCGCCCCGCCCTCGCCGACGCCCAGCGTGATGCCCGGCACCTGACGCAGCGCATCGGAAAAGCTCACCGCCTGCACGTCGGACAGGAATTCCTTGTCGAGCACCGTCACCGTGCGCGGCGTGTCGCGCAGCGGCTGCGACAGCAGCGGGTTGGAGGCGCGTTCGACCCGGTACCCATCCTCGACCACCGTGTCGGTGACGACGACACCGCCAAGCGCACGCGGCGCGGCCCCGTCGGCACCGGCTTCGGCCTTGGGCGGCTGTTCGGGCTGGGCTGTCTGCGGCGCGGCCAGCGCCGGCGCGGACACGATCGCCCCGACACAGCCCAAGGCAAGGAAATCATAACGATAAGACATGGCAATACCCCTTTTCGCCGCGCGTCGCTATTGCGAATCGATCTCACCGTCAACCCTTGTTGCGACTGATTTTCATTTTAATGAATGGCAGCCATTTGGGCTGCGTGTCGTTCGTCCGACCAGATCGTCTGTTCGTCGTCCGCCCGCTGGTCAGGCGGCAAGGTCCATGTTTCATTGTCACATGCCGGGGTTCGGGCGTGCCCGCCCTCCGGCGCGGCGGCTGGGGGAGCGTGCCGAGGGGGAGGAACAAGCACCCGGACACCGGGGCATGCAGCCACCCGCCATCCATCGTCTTCCGTCAGCAGCCGCCGGCCGCGGCGCGGGCAGCTTTGCCCTGCCGTTCCGGCCGGCATCCATGGCTGTTCAAGGCGGAGAGAGAAATGACGATCGCAAAATGGGGGATCCGGGCCGGCACCGCACTGGCGGCGCTGGCGATGACGGCCATGGCCGCGCCGGCATCGGCGCAGGAGCTGTCAGCGAACGAACTGGTCGCGCGCAACCTGGCCGCACGCGGCGGGGCCGAGGCGCTGGCCGCCATCAAGACGCTGCGCTTCAAGGGCTCGCTGCGCTTCCCGGGCGATTTCCTGCTCAGCTATGTAGAAACGCGCGGCCGGAAGGGGCCGGGCGGCGACGATGCCGTGCGCGTCGATGCGACGCTGCAGGGGCTGACCGTGGTTCAGGCCTATGACGGCAAGTCGGGCTGGACGATCAACCCCTTCCAGGGCCGGCGCGATCCCGAGACGATGTCCGCCGACGAGGCCCGCGCGCTCGCCGACAGCGGCCGCATCGACGGCGTGCTGCTCGCCTCGCGCGCGAGCGGCGCGACGGTGACGGCGCTCGGCCGCGAGGATTTCGACGGCACCGACGCCTATAAGCTCAAGGTCACCGAGAAGGACGGCGACAGCTTTGTCTATCTGCTCGATCCGGGCACCTTCCTCGAGATCGCAGTCACCGAAACCCGCCGCATCCGTGGCGCCGAAACCGTGACCGAGGCCGAGTTCGGCGATTATGAAAAGGTTGCCGGCGTCTATTTCCCGATGGCGCTTGAAAACGGTCCGAAGGGCGCGTCGCAGCGGTCGCGCATCACCATCGACACGGCAGAGGCCAATGTCGACGTGCCGACCGACTTTTTCGTCGCCCCTGCCGCCCCCGCCGCGCCCAAGCCGGCTGCCAAGTGAGATCCGCCGCCATGACCAAGATCACCAAGACCGCGCCTGCGCGCCGCCTCGCCACCATGACCGGCCTTGCGGTCGCCCTTGCTGCCCCGGCCTTGTGCCTGGCCGCACCCGCCGCCGCCCAGACCGGCAAGGCCGCCGCCTCGGCCCCGCTTGATTCCGCGACCATTTCGGGGATCGGCATCCGCAACATCGGCTCGGCCGCCATGTCGGGCCGCATCGCCTCGCTCGCCGCGCGCGAGGAAAAGGACGGCAAGATCACGCTGTTCGTCGGCGCCGCATCGGGCGGCGTGTGGAAATCCGATGACGGCGGCACCAGCTTCAAGCCGGTGTTCGACAAGCAGCCGGTGCAGTCGATCGGCGTCGTCAAGCTCGACCCCAACAACCGCGACACCATCTGGGTCGGCACCGGCGAGGCCTGGACCCGCAACTCGGTGTCGGTCGGCAACGGCGTCTATAAATCGACCGATGGCGGCGAGACCTGGACCAATATGGGCCTGCCTGGGACCGAGCGGATCAGCGATATCGTCATCGATCCGCGCGACAGCAACACCGTCTATGTCTGCGCGCCGGGCGCGCTCTGGTCGGACTCGGCCGATCGCGGCCTCTACAAGACGACCGACGGCGGCAAGAGCTGGACGCTGGTGCTCAAAGGCCCGAACCTGTCGACCGGCTGCGCAACCGTCGCGATCGATCCGTCCGACCCTAACCGGCTGATCGCCGGGCTGTGGGATTTCCGGCGCAAGGGCTGGACCTTCCGTTCGGGCGGCGAAGGGCCGGATGCGCCGTCGGGCAGCGCGCTCATGGAATCGCGTGACGGCGGCAAGACCTGGACCGCGATGACCGCGGAGACGCACAAGGGCCTGCCCAAGGGCCCCTGGGGCCGGACCGAGGTGGTGTTCGCGCCGTCGAACCCCAAGCGCGTCTATGCCTTTGTCGAAAACACCCGCTCGGCGCTTTATGTGTCGGATGACGGCGGCAAGACCTTTGTCGAACGCGACCGCAGCCAGAACATGGTCTGGCGGCCCTTCTATTTCGCCAAGATGTTCGTCGATCCGACCAATCCGGACCGGGTGTTCAAGACCAACCTGTCGCTGATCGTGTCGGAAGATGGCGGCAAGAGCTTCGGCTCCGCCCAGGGCGGCGCGCATGGCGACTGGCACGCGCTGTGGATCAACCCCAATAATCCGCGCCACCTGATCGGCGGCGACGATGGCGGCATGTGGACGTCGTTCGACGGCGGCAATCGCTGGATCAAGAGCGAGAACCTGCCGATCAGCCAGTTCTACCATGTCAGCGTCGACGACAAGGACCCCTATCAGGTCTATGGCGGGCTGCAGGACAACTCCAGCTGGGTGGGCGACAGCGCCTATCCGGGCGGCATCACCAATGGCCGCTGGGAAAACCTTTATGGCGGCGACGGCTTCTGGGTGTTTTCCGATCCGGCCGATCCGAACTTTGCCTATGCCGAATATCAGGGCGGCAATCTGGCGCGGATCGACCGCCGCACCCTGTCGCAGCGCGGCATTCAGCCCCAGGCGGGTTACAAGGAAAAGCTGCGCTTCAACTGGAACACGCCGCTGCATCTGTCGCCCAATGAGAAGGGCACGCTGTATATCGGGGCGCAATATCTGTTCCGCACCCGCGACCAGGGCCAGACCTGGGACCGCATCTCGCCCGATCTGACCACCAACGATCCGGCGCGGCAGAAGCAGGAGCAGTCGGGCGGCATCACCGTCGACAACTCGGCGGCTGAAATGCACACGACCATCTATTCGATCTCCGAAAGCCCCAAGGCCAAGGGGATGATCTGGGTGGGCACCGATGACGGCCGCGTGCAGCTGACGACCAATGACGGCGCGGCCTGGACCGACGTCACCCGCAATCTGAAGCTGCCAAATGCGGGCAACTGGATCAGCTGGGTCGAGGCGAGCCGCCATGACGCGGCGACCGCCTATGTGACGGTTGACCGGCACACCTATGGCGACATGGGGGCCTATCTCTACCGCACGCGCGACGGCGGGCGCAGCTGGCAGCCGCTGGTCACGCCGAAAACGGCGGGGGTGCGCGGCTATGCCCATGTCATCAAGGAAGACAGCGTCAATCCCGACCTGCTGTTCCTGGGCACCGAATATGGCCTGTTCGTGTCGCTGGACGGCGGCGCGAGCTGGGCGGAGTTCAAGGGCAAGGACTTCCCCTCGGTCGCGGTGCGCGACATCGTGCTCCAGTCGCGCGACAATGATCTGGTGCTGGCGACGCATGGCCGCGGCATCTGGGTGATCGACGACATCACCCCGTGGCGCGCGCTCAACGCCTCGACGCGGGCGGCGACGGTGACGCTGCTCCCCGGGCGGCCGGTGCAGCAGCGGATCGGCGGCAATGGCGGCTGGGCAAGCGGCGATGCCGTGTTCGCAGGCGCCAACCCGCCGTCGGGCGCGGTCATCAGCTTCTACCAGAAGGACCGCCATGTCATCGGGCGGATGAAGCTCGAGGTGCTCGATGCCGAGGGCAAGGTGGTCGACACGCTGCCGGTGTCCAAGCGGCGCGGCCTCAACCGCATCGAATGGTCGATGCGGGTGAAGCCGCCGGTCGTGCCGCCGGCCGCCCAACTTGCCGGTTCGGCGACGCAGGGCGCGCGCGTGGTGCCCGGCCGCTACACCGTCAGGCTGACCAAGGCGGACCAGGTGGTGACGATGCCGCTCGACATCGGGCTGGACCGGCGGGCGACCTATACGGTCGATGACCGCAAGATGCAGTTCGATGCCGCCCAGCGCGTCAGCGCGCTGTTCGGGCGCATGTCGGTGCTGGTCGCGCAGCTCAATGCGGTGATCGGCCAGGCCGGGCGCGGCGCGGCAGCGGCCGGGCCGAACCAGGCGCTTGCCAAGTCGGTGCTCGACCGCGCCTCGGCGCTCAAGACCCAGGTGGTGGCGACCAAGGAAGGCGGCGCGATCACCGGCGAGGAACGGCTGCGCGAGCAGCTCGACATCGTCTATGGCGCGATCATGTCGACCGAAGGCCGGCCGACGCCCTATCAGATCGCGCGCGTCGATGCGCTGGAACGCGAGCTGAAGGAGGTCGAGGACGGCTTTGCCGCGCTCAAGACCGGCGACGTGTCGCGGCTGATGGCGGCGGCACGCGCCGCCGGGGAGCCGGTGGTCGATCTGGCGGCGATCCGCATCGAGGAGCAGCAGGGCGGCGGCGGCCGCGCCGATGCGCTGGCGGCCGGCCTGGTCGGCACCCGCTTCTTCGGCGCGTTCGACACGCTGGTGGCGCGGGCTGAAAAGGACTGAGCCACCAAGTGACGAAGACGACCGGACCGATGCGGCCGCCCCTGTGGGCGGCCGCATATGCCGCCCTTGTTGCCGGCGCGCCCTGCGCGCCGGCACTGGCGTCCCCCGCCCCGCCCCCACTGCCCCAACCCCCACTGCCCCAACCGATGCCGGAGAATGGGCGGAGCCGGGCGCGCAGGCCGAACGCGATGACGCCGGCCGGTGGCCGCCGATCGTCATCACCGCGGCGGACGAGCCGCGCCGCGTGAAGCCGCCGCAGATCCGGCTGGGCGCGGATCTGCTGCTCGACCTGCAGCCGCGCACGCTGGCCGATGCGCTGCGCGGCGTGGCGGGCGTTTCCACCCGGCCCAACTCGCGCGGGGAAACCACGATCCGCGTGCGCGGCGCGGAGGAGCGCCAGTCGCAGGTGTTTCTGGATGGCGCGCCGCTCGCCGTGCCATGGGACGGGCGGGTCGATCTCGGCCTCATCCCCGCCGGGCTGATCGGCGGGATCGCGATCACCAAGGGCGCGGTGCCGATCGAATATGGCGCCAATGCGGTGTCGGGCGTCGTCGATCTGCGCACGCGCGGGCCGGGCGATGCGGGGGTGACGGGCATCGCCCAGACCGGCACCATGGGGTTTGCCCAGGCAGCGTTCGTCACCGGGATCGAACGCAACGGGCTGGAGGTGATCGCCGCCGCCAGCCTGTTGTCGCGCGATGCCGAGCGCGTGGCCGATCCGGCTGCCCTGCCGTTCAGCCAGGCGGCATCGCGCCGCCGCACCAACAGCGATTTCGACGGCCAGAGCCTGTTCGCGGCGATCGGCCATGAACATGGCACCACCAGCCTGCGCGCATCGGTGCTGCACATCGACGCCGAACGCGGCATCGCGCCTGAATCGGACCGCGATCCGGCGCGCGCCGCCCCGCGTTACTGGCGCTATCCGCTGTTCCGCATGACCCAGGCGACGCTGAGCGGCCAGATCGTCCCGGTGGACGGGGCGGAGCTGCGCATGACCGCGTGGCGGCAATGGTTCGACCAGCGGATCGATGCCTTCCGCAATGTCAGCTACACCGCGCTGCGCAGCCGCCAGCGCGACGCGGATGTGACCAGCGGCGTGCGCGCGACGCTGGCGCATGATGCCGGGCCGCTCGCCCTGCGCTGGAGCGGGCAGATCCAGCACAGCCGCCATGAACAGGTGGACACCCCCTTCCCCGCCGCCATTCCGGGGCCGCGCCTTGCCTATGCGCAGCGGCTGCTGAGCCTGGGGGTGGAGGCCGATGCCCCGCTGGCCGAGGCGCTGCGCGCGACCTTCGGCCTTGCCTATGACCGGGCGACGACCCCGCTGACCGGCGACAAGCCGCGCCAGCCGGTGGCCGACGCGCCGGCCTTTTCGGCGGCGCTCGCCTGGACGCCGGGGCCGGGCTGGTCGGTCACGCTGTCGGGCGGACGGCGGACGCGCTTTGCCTCCCCGCGCGAGCTGTTCGGCGAGGCGCTGGGCCGGTTCCTCATCAACCCCGATCTGCGGCCGGAACGCGCCTGGCTGGGCGATCTGGAGCTGAACTGGCAGGGAGACGGCGTGTCGCTGACCCTCAACCCGTTCATCATCCGCGGCACCGGCACGCTGTCGCAGCGGGTGGTGACGGTGAACGGCACCGCGCTGCGCCAGCGGTTCAACCTGTCGGGCACGCTCAGCACCGGGCTGGACGCGACGCTGACCGCCCGCCCGGCCAAAAGGCTGAGCGTGCAGCTGGCCGCCAGCCTGCTGCGCGCCCGCGCGGATGCCGACGATGCGCTGCCCTTCCGCCGCCTCGTCCAGCGGCCGGGCACCGAAATCGCGCTCGCGCTCGACTATCTGTTCCCCGGCGACGCCGATCTGCGCGCCGAGCTGCGCCATATCGGCGGCTCGGTCGATCTGGACGCGGCGGGCGCGCGCATCGCCCTGCCGTCGGCAACCGAGCTCAACATGCAGGCGGCGGTCCCCATCGTCCGGCTGGGCGCGGCGCGCCTGTCGCTGACATTTGCCGCCGACAATCTGACCGACGCGCTGATCCTGCCGCAAACCGGGCTGCCGCTTGCCGGGCGCACGCTGCGGCTGGGGATCAGGATCGACTGACGCAGTCTCGCGCCGGGCACCCCCGCAGGGGATCAGGCGTAACCGTTGCGGATTTTGCTTCCCAAGCCGGTAACCGGTGTCACTATTGATTGCCATGCATGGCCGATTCTGCGAAGCAACGCGGCAAAAGGTGGGAGAGTGACGGAAATGCGGGGATTTCTCACTGTTCTTGCAGCGGTTGCGCTGACCACAATGGCGGCACCGCCGCCGGCCTGGGCGCATCCGCAGGATCCGACCAAAGGGGGGCTGGCGGCCGCATCATCCGGGTCACCACATTGGCCAAGGACGGGCCGGGCAGCCTGCGCGCCGCCATCGCGGCCAAGGGGCCGCGCGTCATCGTGTTCGAGGTGGGCGGCGTGATCGATCTTGAACGGTCGGGCATCGAGATTGACAGCCCGTTCGTCACCATCGCCGGGCAGACCGCACCCGCCCCCGGCATCACGATCATCAAGGGCGGGATCGACATCAAGACCCATGACGTCAAGCTGTCGCATCTGCGCGTGCTGACCGGGGCCGATGGCCAGCCCAGGCTGAGCGGATGGGAAGCCGATGCGCTGTCCACCGTCCGCGCCGCGCGGGTGGTGGTCGAAAACTGCACCTTCATGTGGGGCGTGGATGAAAACATGTCCGCGTCGGGCCCGCGCTTTACCGGCACGACGGTGGCGCAGTGGCGGGCGGGCACCAGCCATGACATCGTGTTCCGGCTGAACCTGGCGGCCGAAGGGCTGGCCAATGCCAGCCATCCCAAGGGCGAGCATTCCAAAGGCTCGCTGGTGCACGACAATGCGACCGGCATCGTCTTTGACCGCAACATCTGGGCGCACAATGTCGAGCGCAGCCCGCTGGTCAAGGGCGGCGCGCAGGTGCTGATGGTCAACAACCTGATCTACAACCCGCAGAAACGCGCCGTGCATTACAATCTGATGGACCTTGAATGGACCGGCCAGCCGCATGTGACCGGGGAGATCACCGCGGTCGGCAATGTCATGCGCGGCGGCAATGACACCGATCCGGGCCTGCCCTTCCTGATGCTGGGCGGGGTGGGCGACCTGGCCTTTTACGGGCGCGACAATCTGGCCGTCGACAGGCTGGGCAACCCCCTGCCGATGTTCGGCCGCTATGGCACGACAAAGGCCCGGCTGATCGAGGCCGAGGCCCCGCTTGCCAGCCTTGATGGCTATCGCATCCTGCCCGCCGACCAGGTCGAGACGGCCCTGCTCGCCACGGCGGGTGCGCGGCCATGGGACCGGGGGAGCGAGGAGCTGCGCGTGCTGTTCTTCATCGCCGAAGGACGCGGGCAGGTGATCGATGATGAGCGCGAGGTCGGCGGTTATCCGGTCGTCACGCCAACCAAGGCTCCGTTCGTCGAGGCGGAGTGGGATCTGGTGACGATGACGCCCAGATCGGGCCTTTATCCGGGCCAGAAACCGGGCACGCAGGAAGGGCTGTCGGCGCGCGACCGGGCGATGCGGACCGGGAGACCGTAACGTCCCCGCCCCTCAAGTGCCCGGCTGGACATAGGGAAAGCGGGCGAACAGCTCGCGCTCCCACCGGCGCGGATCGCTGACCACGCGGCTGTTGCGGTCGAAGATCATCGTCAGCCGCGTCGCCAGATCATAGGCTGGCCAGCCCGGCGTGCCGGTGCGGGCGAAGCGGACAAAGGCGTCCATCATCACCCGGCTCATCGTGGCATGGGCCGGGGAGCGATGCGCCGAGGTGCCGAACGCGAGGCCGATATCGTCGGTGTGCGCGGCATTGTCGAAATCGAGCTGATAGACAAAGCTGTTGCTCCGGCCGGCGCGCGCCCGCGCCTCGACCTCCTCCACCTGTCCGCGCCAGCTGCGCGCCGGGGTGATGATGCGGTGGAACAGCTCGACCGGGGACGCGTCGGGGTAACGGGCGCGGAACTGGCCGACGACCCAGCCGGGGGCGGCATCCACCCGCATTTCGGGTGCGATCCGCGCCGCCAGATTGTCCCAGCTCAGCCCGCGCAGCACCGGCCCGTCGGGCGGATAGAAAGCCCGGCTTTCCGCCACGCAATTGCCCAGCAGCATCGGGATATCCGCCGATTGGGCCGGCGCACCCGGCCAGAAGGGATGGCGATCAAGGTGTCGCATGTCGACAACCGGCCCGAAATAGACCCGCCCGCCCAGCACCGGATCAGCAGCGCCGAGCGCCGCCAGCAGCCGGTCGATCGGGGCGGTGGCGGGATCAACGTCGCTGCCAAGCGCGTCGAGATAGGCGCGCGCGCGGCGCGCGGCGTTTTGCGGGCCCGATGCCGTCACCTGCTGCCCGCTCATGGTGATCGCCTTGTGAAACAGCCCCTTGGCGGCGGGCATCGCCATCAGCGTCGCGATCTTCGCGCCGCCGCCCGACTGGCCGAACAGCGTCACATTGCCCGGATCGCCCCCGAACACGGCGATGTTGCGCTGCACCCAGGTGAGCGCCGCGATCAGGTCGAGCTGGCCGGCATTGCCGCTGTCGGGCGCGCGTTCGGGCAGATAGAGATAACCAAGCGCATTGAGCCGGTGATTGACCGTCACCACCACCACGCCCTGCGCGGCCAGCGCCGCGCCGTCATTAAGCGGATCGGCAACGCTGCCGGTCGCATAGCCGCCGCCATGGATGTAAACCATCACCGGCAGCCCCTGCCCCAACTCCGCCGGGGTCCAGACGTTCAGGAACAGACAGTCTTCCGATTGGGGGTGATACGCAGCGCCTGGCTGCGGGCAGGACGGGCCGAAGCCTGCGACCTGTTCGGCCATCGGCGCCCGCGACACGACCGCCACCGGGGCTGCGAAGCGTTCGGCACGGGCATAGCGGATCCCGGTGAACCGCCTGACCCGCGGGCTCGCCGGGTCGCCCGGACCATCGACCATGCTGCCCAGATAATGGCCCGACGGCGCGCGCACCGCCACCATGTCGCTCGATGCGGCATGCGCCCCGGTCACGGCCAGCGCCAGCCCCGTCGCCCCGCCCGCCAGCACGGCGCGGCGGCTCCAGCGGTCAGCGGCGGACATCGCCCGCACGGGCGCTGAAATCGTCCAGCATCGCCCTGCTGACCGGGCACATGTCGCCCGCAATGCTGTGCTTGAGCGCGGCAAGCGCCAGCCCGCGCCCGGCCATCGCCGCCAGATCGCCGTCCATCAGCCAGCCATCGAGCACCCCGGCGGCAAAGGCATCGCCGCTGCCGATCCGGTCGATGATGCCGGTCACGTCGATCTCGTCGGTCTGGTGGCTGTCGGTGCGGGCATCGACCCGCGCCGAGATGCGGTGATGGTCGCTCGTCACCAGATGCCGCGCGGTCGATGCGATCAGCTGCAGATTCGGGAACGCGGCGAAGGCGGCCTCCGCCGCTTCGCGCCGCCGCCCCTCGCCCTCGCCCGAAAAGCTTTGCCCGAGCAGCAGCGAAATGTCGCGGTGATTGCCGATCAGGATCGTCGCATCGGCGACCAGCTCGCGCAGGATCGCGGCCGGATCGCTGTCCCACGCCGCCCAGAGCTGCGCGCGGTAATTGCCGTCAAAGCAGATCGGCACCCCGGCCGCGCGCGCCGCCGCCTGCGCGGCCCGCGCCAGCGCCACCCCGCCGGGGCCGAGCGCCGGGGTGATCCCCCCGCAATGCAGCAGCCGCGCCCCCGCCAGCGCGGCGGCGAAATCGATCATCTCCGGCCGGGCGAGCGCAAAGGCGCTGCCGGCACGGTCATAGGTGATGGCGGCCGGGCGCGGGCCGGACCCGGCCTCAAGGAAATACAGCCCCATGCGCCCGGCGGCACGCGCGAGATGGCGTGTGTCGATCCCGCTGCCCCTGAGCGCCGCCAGCGCCCGGTCGCCCAGCGGATTGTCGCTGATCACGCCGGCAAAGCGCACATCATGGCCAAGTGCGGCAAGTGCCGAGGCGACATTGGCCTCCGCCCCGCCGACCACCAGATCAAGGCTGGACGCCTGCACCAGCAGATGCCGGTCGGGCGGCGACAGGCGCAGCAGCAGCTCGCCAAAACAGGTGACGGTCATGCCTGCGGCCTACCGCGCCAGCCAGCCGCCATCGACCGCAAGGATATGCCCGGTGACATAATCCGACGCGCCCGAGGCCAGAAACACCGCCGCCCCGGCAATGTCTTCGGGCCGGCCCCAGCGCCCCGCCGGGATGCGTTCGAGGATCTGGCGATTGCGGGTCTCGTCGGCCTGCAATGCGGCGGTGTTGTTGGTGGCGATATAGCCCGGCGCGATCGCATTGACCTGCACGCCCGCCGGGGCCAGCTCGTTCGCCATCGCCCGCGTCAGCCCCGCGACGCCCGATTTGGCCGCGGCATAGCTCGGCACGCGGATCCCGCCCTGAAAGCTGAGCAGCGAGGCGATGTTGATGATCTTGCCCCGGCCCGCCGCCATCATCACCCGCGCCGCGGCCTGGCTGAGGAAGAACAGGGTTTTGAGGTTGGTATCGACCACCGCATCCCAATCCTCCTCGGTGAACACGGCCAGATCGTTGCGGCGGATGATCCCGGCATTGTTGACCAGGATGTCGAGCCCGCCCAGCTCCGCCACCGTGTCGGCGATCAGCGCATCGACCGGCGCGATCGACGACAGATCGGCGCGCAGATCGACCGCCCTGCCCCCCTTTGCCGCGATCAGCGCGGCGGTTTCCGTCGCCGGGCTGCGGCCGGCAAGCGCCACCGCCGCACCCGCTTCGGCCAGCGCGACGGCAATCGCCTGCCCGATCCCGGTATTGGCCCCGGTGACGAGCGCGCGCCGGCCGGTCAGGTCGAATGAAATCGCCATATGCTCCCCCCTTTCCGCCGTCAGGCTTACAGCGCCTTCAGATAGGCGGCGATGCCGTCATCCTGGCAGTTGGGGTAGAAATAGTCGGCGAACCTCTCGCCCGCGATCGCCGCGCGCAGCAGATCCTGATCCACGGCCTTGAGCACGCTCAGCATGTCGTGGCACGACGCGGACTTGAGCGCCGCAAGCTTGCCGCGGTTGCTCGCCATGATCGCCGCGCGCTCCTTGGGATAGCCAAGGCCCGGTTCGCTTTCGAACAGCTTGCGATAGCAATCCTGCAGATTGAGTTCGGCCGCCCAGCCGAACCCCTTGGCATAGGGCATGGAAATCGCGTTGCCGGCATTGATCTGGCTGAACAGAAACGCATCGGTCGGATCGATCACCAGCCCGCAGAACACGCCGGGCATGGCGTTGCACGCGAGCATCGATCCCATGCCGGTGCCGCAGCCGGTGACGACGAAATCGGCGGCCTTGCTGTTGAGCAGGATCCCCGCGAGCAGCCCGTTCATGACATAGGTGAGCGAGGCCGCATCCTCGGCCGAATACATGCCATAGTTGAACACCTGATGCCCAAGCGGCTCGGCCACTGCGGTCAGCGCATCATGGATGATGGCGTTTTTAGCGGCCTGGCTGTTTTCGGAGATGAGCGCGATTTTCATGGCTGTAATCCCTCCTGGTGCGGCTTCTCGTGGAAACCGGTGTCATGTCCTTCCCTAGCCGGTTTCGACCGGGGGTTCAACCGCCTTTTCGCGGGTGTGCCGGTTCAGGCGCAGCTCGGTTCAGGCGCGGGGCGGCGCGACCGACTGGCGCTTGACGAGCCTGGCCAGAAAGCGCGCGCCCTGCGCGGCGGGATCATCGGGCGCGATCAGCTTCAGCGCGGCGGCGCGGCCCATTTCGCGCACCGGCCAGCCAACGGTGGTCATTGGCGGCCAGATCAGCGCGGCGATCGGGGAATCGTCAAAGCCGATGATCGACAGATCCTCCGGCACATTGAGGCCGCGCAGCCGCGCCGCGTGGAATGCGCCGGCGGCCATTTCGTCATTGCTGGCAAAGATCGCGGTCGGCCGCTCCGCCGCGTCGAGCAGCCGGGCCGCCGCCGCCTTGCCGGATTCGAACCGGTACGTCCCCTGGGCATGCATGTCCGCCGGCACGCTCAGCCCGTGCGCCTGCATCGCCGCCAGAAACCCCTCGCGCCGTTCAAGCGCCGAGCGGAAGCCGGCCGGCCCCTCGATCAGCGCGATCCGCCGATGGCCGAGTTCGACCAGATGGTCGACCGCCTGCCCCACCATTTCGCGGTCGTTGGAGGCAACCATGTGATCGCCATCATCGAGCATCGCCGATCCCATGCGGACATAGCCGCAGCCCATTTCCAGGCACAGCTGGGCAAGCGCGTCGTTCTCCGAAATCGGCGGCAGGATCAGCACGCCATACAGCCGCTGCTGTTCCAGAAAGCGGCGGATATCCTCCATCATCGTCGGCGAATGCCGGTCGACCGGGCGCACGACGAGCGCGAATTCGGTGTCGCGGATCGCGTCGAGCACGCCTTCCTGAAAGTTGAGCACGGTCTGCGCATTGGGATTGTCGTGCAGCAGCCCGAGCAGAAAGTTGCGCCGCAGCGCCAACGCCCGCGCCTGCGGATTGGGCACATAGCCCAGATCGGCAATCACCGTCTCCACCCGCACCCGCGTTTCCTCGCTCAGTAGCGCGGACCGGTTGATCACCCGGCTGACGGTCTTTTTCGACACCCCGGCCAGGCGGGCGACATCGTTGATGGTGGGTGCCTTGGTCTGTTTTGGCATGATCCGTCCGGTATGGCCTTGTCGCAAGGCGCGCCTCTTTTAGAGGTCAATCCGCCAAATGCACAACAGTTCGGGTGTTTTGGGGTGAATGGCCGGTGGTAGGGCGCGTCTGTCGCGGACGCTTGCCGCCGACAATCTGGCCGACGCGCTGATCCTGCCGCAAAGGGGCTTCCGCTCGCCGGGCGGACACTGCGGCTAGGGATCAGGATGGACTGAGAGGGATTATGGAGGGCGCTGGTTTACGCCCGCACGCCGGTGATGGCGGCAGCCGCGCTGCCGGCCCAAAGTCGACAGGAATTGCCAATGATCCCATTGGCTGAAACTGGGACAAAGCCGTCACCCCCTAGTCACGGGCCGAACGTCAGGTCTTGCCGCGAGCCGACGTTCGGCATTTTCTGGTTAGCCCTCCCACAGCGGCTGCACTGGGCCGAGTGCCGACTGGCAGGTTTGGAGCGGTTGATGGCAGGTGATGGGCACTCGCTAAGCTAGCAGTCCTTGAGAGGGCCCTCCACTCCTCAAGGCGCGACATGCTGGACGTGAAGTTTCTTGACTTCGCAATGGCCCGGCTCGCAGACATTCGTGGAGGGGAAGGCTTCCCCAGGGATCACATATGACACTCGATATTCGCGGAAGCTTAAAGAACACCAAGATCAGTTCGAACCGCTATGTGGTTCTTGATGAAATGATCTCAAACTCAATCGACTCCTTCCTGATCCGGCAGCACGACGATCCCGCCAAACGGAGCCTTGAGGTAAAACTTGTTGCTGAGATCCGGTCGTCGGGGCTGGTCGGCGACGATCCGGAATTGTCCATCTCCTGCACCGACAATGGTTGCGGCCTTGGCGACGACCAGATCGAGGCGTTTCTTACCAAGGACACATCCTACAAGGACGACCTCTCGATCGCCGGGATCGGCAAGTGCAAGGGCGCGGGCCGTATCCAGTTCTTCCACCATTTCGAGCGCGTCGGAATTCGTAGCACCTATCGATCCGACGGCAAGGTCCTAATGCGAACTCTGCCGCTCGTCGCGGCGCGCAAGAAGATCGATCTGGCGGACTTCGCCGTGAGCGACGGCAAGGCCGAGGGTATCGGCACGACCATAACATTGGATGGTCTGAAACTCGCCGCGCGCGAGCGCCTTTACAAGACGGACGCGCTTGGTGATGTATTCTCCGCCGCCAGCATGCGGCGTTACATGCTGATCGCGTTCCTGCAACGCCTCGTGAGCCTGAAGTCCGAGCTTGGCGACTTCAGCATTTCTTTCGAGACGCAATATCCCAAGGGTCGAGTCGAAACGGCAAGCCTCAGCGCGGCGGACCTGCCGCCGGTGACCGAGGTCCGAGCGGCGGACATCGAGGAGCGGGATCCACGGTCAGGCAGTCCGCTCGGCAAGACGACGCGATTCACCCTGTCGCACTACAAGCTCGACGCGAGCGTCTTCGATTTGCCGCGAAACGCGATCTCGTTCTGTGCCAAATCGTCGCCGGTCCAAGACATCACGCGGCGCTATCTGCGCACGATCACCGAGCAAAACCGCGCGATGGACGGCTTTCACCACATCGTCCTGATCGAGAGCGAGCTTCTCGACCGGCGGGTCAACGAGCAGCGCGACGGCTTCGATGGAATTCCGGAAGAGATACCGGTCGGCGACTTCTTTGCCGACGAGACCGTTTCCTATGCGGGCATCTTCGAGCAGATCGATCCGATCATCGACGAGATGGTGTCGCCATCCGGCTGGAGCCGAGACCAGGTGGTGGCGGACGTGACCGAGAAGTTCGGGGTCAACGCGGGCATGCTCGCCGAAACCGAGACGAGGGTCGTCTATGGCGATACCCCGAAGAGCGTCGCGGAGCGGGTGCTGAGGAAATATCAGGACCGCATTATCGCCGATACAGCGGAGATCTTCGACCTCAGGGAGGAGATCGAAAAAGCCGAGCCACACACCGAGGATTTCCGGCAGAAGGTCCACGAGCTTTCGTGGAAATACACCGCGTCACTCAAGGCGATCGACATGGCCAACCTCTCCCAGTTGGTCGTGCGCCGCTCAGCGATCGTCGAAATTCTCGCGCTCGCGTGCGACCGCCAGCTAGGGGTCCAGACGGTGAAGGCAGGCGAGCGACGGCAGGACGAGCGTATCATCCACAGCATTTTCTTCCCTATGAAGAGGGACAGCAAAGAGACGTCTGATCACGATATCTGGCTGCTGAGCGAAGAGTATCAATTTTACGACTATATCGCCTCAGATAAGCCGCTCGCGCAAATTGAATGGGCAGATGGCGAGAAGCTTTTCGATGCGAGCATTGATGTCGAGTTGGCCGAGACGTTGCGCCGGCGCGCCGATGAGAACGGGGCGATGCGGCCCGACATTGCGATCTTTGGAGAAGAAGGTTCGGCAATCATCATCGAGTTTAAGGCCCCCGGGGTCAGCATGGACAACCATATCGGGGACCTCTCAGAATATGCGCACTTGCTTGCCGCCAAGTCGAATGGCCGGTTGAAGAAGTTCTACGGCTATCTGATCGGCGACACGATCGCGCCCCTCCGGATGGCGGGTTGGACCCGATTTGCGGCGGGTAAAGGCTATTTCCGCTCGACGCCGCTCGAGGACCCTGAAAGTGGCCGGAACCTAGGCGAACTCTATGCAGAGACCCTCTTCTTCGAAGATATTGTCCAGCGGGCCAGCCAGCGGATCGGAGTCTATCGCGAGAAGCTTCAGATCGATTTCTCCAAGAAATAGGGCGCAGCATGAGCGGCCTGGCGGACACCTCAGCAGTTTACCGGATTAGTCTCCCTGTCACGCCCGCCCCCGAGCGAATGTTAGGCCCAATTCGAGAGAGATTGTCGCTGCTCAGAAAGGTACGCTTATGGCGCAAAGCTGCCAAGCCACCGTGAAGCGCCCACTTGGCAGCTTCTGTAAGATGCAGACTTCGTTGGTTGCGTCATGAACGACCGGGTCTGGGTCGAGAAAAGCCGAAGACCATGGCGTGATTGCAAAGCTGCGTTCCACATTTCAGCGACAGAAACCTGCGGTTCCTCAACCAGCCCATATCGAGCGGTTCCCGCGCCACTCATGATCCCATCAGGCGGCTCGTGCAGCGGATGAAGACAGGCATTTCCCCAAAAAATGGCGCGCCCGGCAGGGTTCGAACCTGCGACCCCAAGCTTAGAAGGCTCGTGCTCTATCCAGCTGAGCTACGGGCGCGTGGGGAGGGCCTTAGCGCGGTTTGCGGCGGGCGAAAACCGCGATACGGTGGGCCGGAGCGGCAAAAGGGGCGTCATGGATACGGGCAACGGGCAGGACGGCGGCATCCGCGCGGTGGATGCGGCGGCGCTTCAGGGCGCGCATTTCCGCACCTTCGATCTGGTGATGGCGGCATTCGTTACCATCCTGCTGCTGTCGAACGTGCTGGGCGCGGGCAAGGTGGCGGAAATCGTGCTGCCCGGCATCGGCCCCTGGCCGTTCGGCGCGGGCATCCTGTTTTTCCCGGTTTCCTACGTGATCGGCGACGTGCTGACCGAGGTTTACGGCTATGCGCGGGCGCGGCGGGTGATCTGGGCGGGCTTTGGCGCGCTGCTGTTCATGGCGTTCATGTCGTTCGTCGTCGTCGCGCTGCCGCCCGCGCCCGGCTGGGGCAATCAGGCCGCCTATGAAGCGGTGTTCGGGCAGGTGCCGCGCATCGTCTTTGCCTCCATGCTCGCCTTCTGGGCGGGGGAGTTCGTCAACTCCTATGTCATGGCGCGGATGAAGCTGTGGACCGGCGGGCGGCATTTATGGGCGCGCACCATCGGCTCCACCTTTGCCGGCCAGGGGGTGGACAGCCTGATTTTCTACCCCCTCGCCTTTTGGGGCGCAGAGGGGTGGACGGAGGCGCTGGTGATCCAGGTGCTGGTGACGCAATGGGCGCTGAAGGTCGGCTGGGAAGCGCTGCTGACCCCGGTCACCTATGTCGTCGTCGGCTGGCTGAAGCGGCGCGAGGGCGTGGACGTGTTCGACGCCGACACCGATTTCACCCCCTTTGCCACCCGCGTCTGACCGGCGCATCTGATCGGCGCGGCGGGTGGTTGCGGCGCGCGTGACCGTCTGCGCGTGCGCCCTGCCCGCGCCCGTCCGCCTGCCGCCGCGCCGGTGATTCGCCCGCGATTCGCCAATCGGGGCGACAAACGCCGATATCGTCGCGATCCGCGCCCGGGCGGGCCATTGGCGCGCGCCGCCCGGCTGTCGGCTATTGCGAGGCAGTCGCAGCTTTGCTAGGCAGATCAGGCAATGATTGTCTGCAACTGCAATGCGATTCGCGAACGCGATGTGCGCCATGCCGCGCGGCAGGGCTATTGCGATCCGTTATCGGCCTATAAGGCGCTGGGATGCCGCCCGCGCTGTGGCCAGTGCATCCCCTATGCCCGCGAAGTGATCGAAGACGCTCGTGCGAGTGACTAGCGGTTTCACCGGCCTAACCCCGCAGAAAACCGCCATTTTTTGATGATTTTGCCCCGATTTGGCGCTATATGGCGCGCCAGACGGAGGCAAAGACATGCAGGGCGATCCCAAGGTTATCCAGTTTCTGAACGACGCGCTCAAGAACGAGCTGACGGCGATCAACCAGTATTTCCTTCACTACCGGATGCTCGAGCATTGGGGCGTGAAGAAGCTCGCCAAATACGAGTATAAAGAGTCGATCGACGAGATGAAGCACGCCGACTGGCTGGCGGAGCGCATCCTGTTCCTCGACGGCCTGCCCAATTTCCAGATGCTCGGCCGGCTGCGCATCGGCGAGACGGTCGAGGAGATCCTGTCCTGCGACCTCGCGCTTGAAAACGACGCCATCCCGCTGCTGCGCGAAGGCATCGCGCATTGCGAGCATGTACGCGATTATGTGAGCCGCGACCTGCTGCAGCGCATCCTCGAAAGCGAGGAGGAGCATGTCGACACGATCGAGAAGATGCAGGACCAGATCCGCCTGATGGGGCTGCAGAACTTCATCCAGCTCCAGTCGGAAGCGGCGGAGGGCTGACCTCCCGCCCAGGCCCGCGCGCCGCGCCCGCCGGCGCGCGTGGCGCAACAATGATTGGGGGCGCGGCGTCGGGTGACGCCGCGCCCCTTTTGCGTTGCCCCCGGTTCGGCCCGCCCGCCCGCGCGGCGACGCTGTCACCAAACCATGATCAAAGCGTCATGAAACCACTGCCGTCCCGTCAACGCACCGTCACCCGCCGGGCCTAGCGCCCTCCCCCGGGGAATGGGGGAAACGACATGACGGCAGTTGGAAAGATTGTTCGCCGCGCGGGCGCGGTGTCGGCACTGGCGCTGGCGCTGGGCAGCATGGCGGGCCGCGCGCACGCCGCGCCGGCACCGGAGCCGGGGCTGGACGAAACGGCACAGCCGGTCGCCGAAGATGCCGGCGACGCCGACATCGTCGTCACCGGATCGATCGTCGCCGCGCAGGAAGCCTCGATCACCGCCAAGCGCCGGGCCGACAATCTGGCCGACATCGCCGCCGCCGATGCGGTCGGCCGCTATCCGGACCAGAACAGCGCCGCGGCGCTCGCCCGCCTGCCGGCGGTCGCCGTGCAGCGCGATCAGGGCCAGGAACGCTATATCCAGGTGCGCGGCGCGCCCAATCGCTGGACCTCGGTCAGCTTTGACGGGGTGCCGGTGATCGGCGCGGACGAAGGCGGCGCATCGCGCGCCTTCCGCTTCGATGCGATCCCGGCGGTGCTGCTGAGCGAGATGGCGATCAACAAGTCGCTGACGCCCAACATTCAGGCCGAAGCCATCGTCGCCACCATCGACCTCAAAACCTATTCGCCGCTCAGCCAGACCGGTTTTCACGCGACCGGCGATGCCGGCTATGGCTGGATGGATCTGGGCAACGGGCCGCAGCGTCAGGGGTCGCTGCGCCTGTCATGGGCAAGCGACCGGTTCGGGATCGTGCTTGGCGGATCGCATTACCGGCGCGATCAGGTGACCGACAATCGCGAGGTCGGGCTGTATGACGATCAGGCCGGCCCCGCCGACCTGCAATTCGGCCCGACCGAGCTGGACATCCGCCAATACCGGCTGGTGCGCGAGAATAACGGCCTGTTCGCGGGGGTGGAGTTCAGCCCCGCCGAAGGCAGCCGGCTCTATGCGAAGGCGATCTATTCCGAGTTCAAGGACGACGAACAGCGCGACCAGTATGAAATCCGGCTCGACCGCGCGGCATCGGGCGTCCGCAACCTGTCGGGCGGCGATCTGGTGCGCGTGCCGGTCCGCGGATCGTTCAACCTGGGCGAATATCGCACCCGCAATTACATCAACACGCTGGGCGCGGAGCACAAGGCGGGCGCATGGCGGGTGAGCGCAGCGCTCAACTACACGCGCACCGAAAACACCACCTATCTGCCGCTGATCCAGGCGAGCACGCCGGGCGCGGCCGCGCCGTCGGTGACGTTCGATTTCAGCCAGCCGATCCTGCCACGGGTGCAGTTGTTCCGCACGGTCGCGGGCGTGCTGCCGGGCAGCTTTGCGCGCGGCCCGGCGCTGGACGGGTTCGACCAGACGAGCCTGGTCAACACGCCCACCTCGCCGGCCATCCTGCTGCCGATCACGCAGGACGTGTTCACCGACAGCTATACCGCCAAGTTCGACATCAGCCGCGAAACCGATGCCCTGACGCTGTCGGCGGGGTTCCTGGCGGCCGATCGCAACATTGACGGCTTCACCTTTGCCCTGTCGAACACGATCAACCTCGCCTCCGCGCCGGGCGCCGTCGGCCTGTCCTTCGATCCCGCGCGCTACATCACCGGCCGTCCGTGGCAGACCGGCTTTCCGCTCGGGATCAACTTCACCTATGTCGACAATGTCGCGATGCGGCGCGACATCGACACGCTGCTGGCGACGCTGCGGACCGCCGGGCGCTATGATCCCGCAGCGAACGTGCCACCGGAAAACCGCTTCACGCTCGGCGAACGGCTGCTTGCCGGCTATGCGATGGCGCGGTTCGCCTTTGACAGCGGCCAGGTGACCGCCGGGGTCCGCATCGAGAATTTCCGTCTTGCCAGCCGCGGCACCGCACGGCTGGGCGGCGGCGTGCTGCTGCCGCTGGGCGTCGTCCAGGATTACACCGACTTTTTCCCCAGCGTGAATGCGCGCTTCGACCTTGGGCGCGACATCGTGCTGCGCGCCGCCGTGCAGCGCGGGATCGCCCGCCCCTCCTTTGGCGAGGTGCGCGTGGGCGCGGCGATCAACGACACGACGCTGCCCGGCACGATCAGCGGCGGCAACCCGACGCTGCGCCCCGAATATACCTGGGGGGCGGATGCCAGCCTTGAATATTATCTGCCCGGCAAGGGGCTGATCGCGCTGTCGGCCTTTCACCGCTGGGTCGACAATGTGCTCTATGCCACCCAGCGCCCGGTCGGCAGCGACGCCTTTGACGGCGGCGGGGTGGATCGGTCGGGCTATCTGCTCACCTCGACCTTCAATGGCGGCAATGGCCGGCTCTACGGGGTCGAACTCAACTATCAGCAGGCCTTCACCTTCCTGCCCGGGCCGCTCGACGGGCTTGGCTTTCAGGGCAATGTGACCTTCCTGGGCGGCACGTTCGACACGCCCGAGCGGCGCAATATCGGCTTTCCCGGCACGTCGGACACGATCGTCAACGCCTCGCTTTACTATGAGAAGCACGGGCTGTCGGTGCGGCTCAGCTATCAGTGGCGCGACGACTGGCTGGAAACGCTCGGCATCGGCACCGGCGGCGGCGCGACGGGTGACGAGTTTCGCGGGGCCTATGACAATCTGGACCTCGCGATCCGCTACGACATCAGCCCCAGGCTCGGCCTGTTCATCGACATGAACAATCTGACCGATGCGCGCTACACCGCGTTTCAGGGCGATCGCAGCCGCCCGACCGAGGTCGAGCAGATCGGCCGGCGTTACATGTTCGGCGTCCGGTTCGGCCTGTGACGCGCGCACGCGCTATCCCCATGGAGGCAAGGATGATGCACAAGCTTCTGGCCGGCGCACTGCTGCTCGCCGTCGCGGCCCCGGCGCAGGCGATCGGCGATGCGCGGGTCGAGCGGATTGATGCCGCGACGGTGCGGCTGACCTGGACCGACGCGGCAGCGGTCGACATCTATGTGTCGCCCAGCCCCGATGCGACGCGGCGCGGATCCCGCCCCGTCATCCGGGACGACCGCGACGGGCGCGAGGATGTGGCGGCGAATGCCAGCATCCGCCAGTATTTCCTGATCCGCGACCGCCAGACCGGCGAGGTCAGGCGCGTTGCCGAACGCGTGCTGCCGCTCGAACGCGGATCGAACTTCCGCGATCTGGGCGGCTATCCGGCGGCGGGCGGCAAGCGCGTCAAATGGGGCCGCATCTTCCGCTCGGGCGCCATGCCTCTGCTCAGCGACGGCGATTATGCCCATCTGAAGGGGCTTGGCCTGGGCGCGGTGATCGACCTGCGCTCGCTGGAGGAACGCGCGGTCGCGCCGACGATGCTGGATGACCGCACCGGCGCGCTGTTCATCGCCAATGACTATTCGGCGCGGGCGATGTTCGCCGCACTGCGCCCCGCGCCGGGCGGCGGCGTGGAGCTGCCCGACAATCTCTATGCCGGCCTTGGCGACCTGCTGGAGCCGCAGCTGCGCGCGGTGTTCGACCGGCTGCTCGCGGGTCAGGGCAATCTCGTCTATCACTGCTCTGCCGGGCAGGACCGGACGGGGATCACCAGCGCGCTGGTGCTGACGCTGCTCGGCGTGCCGCGCGACGTGATCCTGGCCGATTATCATCTGTCGACGCCGACCCGCCGGCCCGAGTTCGAAATGCCGCCGATCGACCCGGCCGCGCATCCCGACAACCCGATCGTCCAATATTATGCGGCGGCAGCCAAACGGCCGGGTGGCGTGCGCGCCGAACCGCTTTATGACCGGGACGGCGTCTCGCATCTGGCAAAGTTTCTCGCCGGGCTGGAGGCGAAGCACGGATCGGTGATGGCCTATCTGGAAAAAACCTTCGCACTGACCCCGGACCGCGTCGCCCGGCTGCGCGCCATGTATCTGGAGTAAGCAAGCACCGGCCCCGGGGACGGCCGCGCGGCCGAGCCTCGGCCGGCTGGTCCAGCCCGGCCCGGAAATGCGTCAAAAGTCGATGGTCAGATAGCCACCGATGCGCCGGCCGGCGATCAGGTCATAGGCCCCGGCCCCTGCAGCTCAAAGCCTTGCAGATCGGTGAGGTTTTCCAGTTGCAGCCGGACCAGCGCCGACTGGCCGGCAAGCTTGAAGCGATAACGCGCGCCCAGATCGACGAGCGTGCGGGCCGGAATCCGGGTCAGCGCGCTGACCGTCGCGGTTTCCGGGCTGCGGTGGCTGACCGCCAGATCGACGCCCAGCCCGTCCAGCACCGGCGGCTGCCAGTCCAGGTTCAGCTCCAGCCGCCGGCCGATTGCCCCGACCGGGCGTTCGCCGACCCGGCCCAGCGTCACGCCAGCGCCGGTAACGCGCGGCCACAGCAGCACGCTGCCGGCGACGATGCTCAGCCTTTTGGTGACAGGGCCGGAGACCGACAGTTCGACACCGCGGTTGATGACCTTGCCCAGCGCGTCGAACCGGCCATCGGCGTCGAGGTTGAAATAGGGCTTGCGGACATCGAACAGCCCGGCGACCAGCCGCATGTCATCGCTGATCGCCCAGCGCAGGCCGGCATCGCGCTGGCTGGTGCGGATCGCGGGCAGCGCCTCGTTGCGGTTGGCAGCATTGCCCGGCGCGATGCCGCTTTCCTCCAGCCCCCTCACCGTTCCGGCATAGGCGACAAGGCGCGGGCTGATCTCGATCGCCAGCGTCGCATTGTGCAGCAGCGGGGATGCGTCGGTGGCGACGGGCGGCAGGCTGGGCAGACCGATGCGCTTGCGATACCGCGTGCCCTGCACGCCAAGGCTGAGTTCGCCCACGCCAGGCCAGCGCACTTCCCAGGCGAGGCCACCGATGATCTGGCGCACCCGGTCCTGCTGCTGCTCGCCAAAACCGAACCGGGGGGCCGGGGCGCGGGTCGGCGCAAAGATGCTGGTCGGGCCGAGATCGATGAAATCCGATCCGTCGAAGCGCCGGTCCCCTGCCCGCGCCCTGATGCTGGCGTGAACCAGATGGGTACGCGGCCCGTCCCGAAAGCTGCGCGTCAGGCGCAGCTCGCCGCTGGTCGACGCGAATTTTGTCGGCGGATCGGCGATCACCAGCTGGCGGCCGGTGCCATCGCGATCGAGATCGGTCACCAGATTGGCAAAGCCGCGGGCATCGTCGAACAGCGAGCGGAATAGCCCGGCCCGCAGCTCCCAGCCCGGCGCCGGCCGCCAGGTGCCAAGCACCCCGCCGTTGAACGCCACGCCGCGATAGCGCGCCCATGCCGGCCCCTTGAAGAACCGCCGCGGCAGGCGCGGCGGCAGGTTTTCACCCGCGGGCAGAAAGATCGGCCCGGTCTGGTCGAACCCTTCGGACCGGGCCATGAAGGGGACGATCTCGATCGCGTCGTCCGGCGCATAGCGCACCGCAAGCGAGACCTGCCAGAAACCGCCGCGCGTGCCGTTGTAGAAGCGGTCGTCGAACAGCGCGCCGCCGGCGGCCACGCTCAGTCCCCGCGCCACCGGCAGATTGGCGTCAACCTCGAGCGCGGCATTGCCCCATTGGTTGAGCGCGCCCAGCAGGCTGACCGCCGCTTCGTCGCCGGGCTTGCGGAATGCATAGTCGACAATGCCGGTCGGCGCGGGAAACGGGCTCCCCAGCGCCGACAGCCCCACCCGGATCGTCGTCGCCCGGCGCAGGCGCGGATTGAGCCCCCAGACCTGATCGAAATACAGGCCGTCGATGCGCACATTGCCGGCAACGGTCGGCGAAAACCCGCGTACATTGGCCGCGTTGTAAAGCCCGATGGTCTCGCGCCCGATCGAGGTGCCAAAGGCATCGCCGGCGCTGCGCACGGCATTTTCGGCCGCGCGCGCGCCGGTTGCGGCCGTGGCATCATTGACCTCCTGGGCGATCGCCGGACCTGTCGTGAGCATCGGCACGGCCAGGCAAAAGGCACCTGCAATGAGTGCATGGCGCGGGACCGGATGACCGGCTGCCGGCATCGCCGGCATCAGTCGCCCGCAACCGCCGGATTGATCACCAGCACCAGACGCCGCGCGCCCGTGCCGGCAATGGGGGGCGATCGGTGGATGATCGGCGCGTCGCTCAGCAGCCGCCCCTTGAACAGCGCCACATCGCCGGTCGCCAGCTGGCGGATGTCCAGATCCCCGGTGGCCGCCCCGGCGGCCAGCGCGGCGGCATCGTCGTTCGACAGCCACTGGCTGCCCGCCCCGGCATAGCTGGTGATCAGGCGCAGCGGCACATAATCGGCGTGGAACTTGCGGCAGGCATCGCCGGTGACGATCGCGAGCCGCAGATCGACCGCCGGGGCGGTCATCACCGGCCCGGCCAGCGCCGCAAGCGCGCCGACATCATCGATCAGCGCCGGGGCGGCCGGCCAGCCCGCGGCCGCCATCGCATCTGCAAGCCCGCGCGCGGCCGCGCCAAGGCCAGCGGTCACGCGCACTTCGCCATCGGCATGGCGCGCCAGCGCCTCGGCCTCATCCGCCAGCACCGGCGTCAGTGCGCGCTCCCAGATGGCAAGATTGACCGCCGGATCGGCGATCGACCGCAAACAGCCGGCATCGGCACCGCAGGCGACGTGCGATGGGATGGCGGGCGATGGGACTGGAGCAAGGGCAAGCGCGCTCATGCCGCCTGCCTCTGACCCCAGGCCGGGAAAGGATCGGCCAGCCCCGCCCAGAGCGCGGGCCGGAAGCCGGCTTCGGGAACAAGACAGGCATCGAGGCGCTGGCGCAGCGCAGCCTCGTCCATGCCGATGCCGATGAACACCAGTTCCTGGCGGCGGTCGCCCCAATCCTCGTCCCAGTGCTCGCGCACCAGCCGGTCAAAGGCGGGATTGTCGCGCGGCCAGCGTTCGGCGGGAATGGCGGCCCACCAGCGGCCGAGCGCCTGGCTGGTGACCTGGGCACCGGCCTGGCTCATTTCCCCGACCCAGTCGGGGCGCGTGGCGAGCCAGAAATGCCCCTTGGCGCGCACCACGCCGGGCCATGTTTGATTGAGGAACGCGCGGAACCGGGTCGGATCGAACGGCCGGCGGGCACGATAGACAAAGCTTTCAATGCCATAGGTTTCGGTTTCGGGCGCATGATCGGCAAAGCCGTAAAGCTCCTTGGCCCAGAGCGGATGCTGCTCAGCCTTGCCCTCCTCGAACAGGCCGGTGCCGAGCACCGCCGACAGCGGCACGCGGCTGTGATCGGCCTCGATCAGCTGTGCCTCGGGATTTAGCGCGCGCACCAGCTTGCGCACCGTATCCGGATCGGCCGCCTCGCTGATCTTGTTGAGGATGATGACATCGGCGAACTCGATCTGTTCGACCAGCAGGCCGACAAGGCTGCGGGCATCGCCCTCGCCGGCGGTTTCGCCGCGATCGGCCAGAAAATCCTGGCTGGCATAATCATTGAGCAGATTGGCGGCATCGACCACCGTCACCATGCAGTCGAGCCGCGCGACGTCGGACAGGCTGTCCCCCGCCTCATCCTCGAAGCTGAAGGTGGCGGCGACCGGCAGCGGTTCCGAAATGCCGGTCGATTCGATCACCAGCGCGTCGAAACGCCCTGCCTCGGCAAGCGCGCGCACCTCCTTCAGCAGATCCTCGCGCAGCGTGCAGCAGATGCAGCCATTGGTCATTTCAACCAGCGTTTCCTGCGTCTGCGCCAGCGCCGCCTCGCCGCCGCGCACCAGATCGGCGTCGATGTTCACCTCCGACATGTCGTTGACGATCACCGCCACGCGCCGCCCCTCGCGATTGGCGAGAATATGGTTGAGCAGCGTCGTCTTGCCCGCTCCCAGAAAACCGGAAAGCACCGTCACCGGCAGGCGCGTATCTTCGGTGTCGAACATCATGGCCCCATGCACTGTCATGTTATGTTGTATCATATGCCAGCTGCTGCGCGCCGGGGCAAGCGAGGGCAGCGGCACCCCCCCTCCCCCGGCAGACGCATCCGGCACATTTCCCCCGTGCCGCCCGGCGGATTTGCGGTCGCCATGCGCGCAGCCAGATTGGAAAATCGGGTTTTTTGTGCAAGTCATCGCCATTGCGGTGACGGACGATCGACCCGCGCCGATAGAGGGTGAAAGCAGGCAGTTTGCGGTGGATGTCGGCCATTTTGGGGCTGTTCCTTGCCCTGGTCGCGATGGGCGACGCCGCAGCTGCGCGCCCTGCCGCCGGGTCGCCGCCAGCCATGCTCGCAGGGATCCCCCACGCCTGTCCGGATGTGCAGGGCGCCCGGACGGTCACGTGCAGCATTTCCGCCGGCGGATATCTGGCCGGCTGGCTATGGATCGACGCCGTCCCGCGTCACCCCGCCCCGCGGGTGATCGTGCGGTCGACCCGGGTCGCGGCGATCGAGACCGTGTTTCATTACGCCGACGGCGCAACCATCCGGCAGAGCGTCCGCGAAGGTGATTTCGGCCGCCGCTGGCGTGTCGGCGGAACCGTGACGTTCGACGCGCCGGCGCGCGCGGTGCCGGTATCCTCGATCGGCATCGGGTTTGAACGCCCGGCCTGGGACCGGCTGCTCGACATCGCCGTCACCGGTCCGCCGCCGATGCAGGCCGGGATGCGCGAGGCTCTGGTCATCGGTGCGGGGCTGGCGCTGCTCGCCCTGTCGCTGATCGGCAATCTGCTGATCGCCTTTGCCGCGCGCCGGACCCCGCCGGTGTGGAACGCGCTCTGGGCCGGATGCGTGCTCGCCTGGGCGCTGCTGTGGACCCAGACCCTGCTGTTTGTCGCGCCCGCGATGGCCGGCACCGTGTCGGCGCGGCTGGCGACCCTGTTTTCGACCAGTGCGATCGGCTGTGCGATCGGCTTTTTCCTGGCGAGTGCCGGAGGGCCGATCTCACGCCGGCTGCGGTCTGCGATTGCGGCTGTGGCTGTGCTCGTCGTCCTGCTGGGCGCGATCGCGGCCTTTTGCCCCGGTGCCCGGCTGCCAATGGCCGCCAGCGCGCTCAATCTGACGATCCTTTCGGCAGCGGTCGGCCTGACCGCGATCTGCCTGTGGCAATGGCGGCGGGGCAATGCCCAGGCACGCGACTTCCTGTTTTCCTTCACCATTCCGATGCTGGCGGTGCTGTGGAGCATCTTTGCGGATCGCGGCATCGCGGCGGACGATGACGGCGGCATGTATCTGGTGCTCGGCGCCTGTGCGCTCCAGACGGTGTGGCTGACCGGGGTCGTCGCCGTCCAGCTCTGGGCCGTCCGCATCGAACGCGACGCCGCACAGGCCGAAAGCAGCCTGATGACGCGGCTGGCGGTGACCGACCCGCTGACCGGCCTGCTCAATCGCCGCGGCTTTGTCGAACGGGTGGAAACGCTGCTGCTCGAAACCAGCCCGGTCACGCTGGTGCTGATCGACATTGACCGGTTCAAACGGGTCAATGACCGGCACGGCCATGACGCCGGCGACGCCGTGCTGCGTGCGGTGGCTGCCGCCCTGTCCTGGGTTCCCGATGCACGCGCCATCGGCCGGTTGGGCGGGGAGGAATTCGGGCTGCTGGCCGCCAATCTTTCCCCTGCCCGCGCGATCGAGTTTGCCAATCAGGCGCGGGCCGCGATTGC